>JAQGNR010000155.1 GCA_028291765.1 Herbaspirillum sp. | reverse complement strand
TGTATGTCTTCGGTGTCGAGGGGGCATTGCGCCCCCTCTCTGATTCAGCCGGTCAAGCCTTGAGCCGCTTCATGCCTTCGGCCAGCATCCACAAAGCCCGGTTGATCTTGACGTTCTGGTCAATGCCTTGAATGGGCCGGGTGCTATGCCTGCGTCCGGTGGCGGTGCGTCCATGCAGCCCGCCCTGCGTTAAATTCTCCTGCACCCGGTTATAGGCGCTCCACAGATCGGCCCGGTCATCGTCGCGGCGGCGCGGCATCAGCAATTGCGATTCGGTGATTGGCGCGGGTGTCGTCGGGTCGTCGTACTTGAGGGACAGCGCGGCATGGGCAAACACTTCGGCTTCGCTTAGGTCCAGCGTAATGGCGCGCATCTCGTCGCGGCGCTCGCGCACCAGATCGAAGCCATCCAGCACGTCATACGCGCCTTCAATCACTTGCCCGACCACATCGCCTTTATGCGGGATGCGCAAATCGGCCACGGTGTCGCCGCACACCAAGCCGTTTTTGCAGACAAAGCGGAACATGCCCGCCAGCATTTGATAGCTGCTCGTGCCATCGTGCGAATTCAGCAGAATGATTTCGTTGGCCTCCGCACCATTGATCTGGTCGGCATGGCGCAGCCGCACCATGTGCTTGGTGTGCTCGCGCTTGCCTTCATCGCGCACACGGGTCTGGCACACCATGAAGGGCTGGAATCCTTCCTTGCGCAATTCGGATAACACCGCGCCGGTCGCTATGTAGCGGTAACGGTCAGAACGGCTTTCGTGCTTGTCCTCGGCAAAGATGGACGGGGCCACGGCGCGGATTTGCTCATCCGACAGCGGGTGATCGGCGCGCAGCATGGGGGAGCGGGAAGCGAAACGGGAACTGAGTTGCATGGTCTTTCTCCTGAGATTGAAGCTGTGGTTTCAAAGCTGACCGGATTCCAAGATTCGGAGCCCGTTGTGGCTTTGGTTGGTTCGGCGCAGCGACCTGGGCCGGTCCCTGTTTGCCGCCGTCTTTCCTGAGTTCATCGCCCGCGAAAAACCGGGCCAGCGAGGGACTGGCCGTCAAGGAAGAAGCGCAGGGTTGGTGCGGCCCGCAGCGCAGCGAGGACACGGCCCTGCGCGCCTTGACGGCCAGGCACCGCGGGCTAAGGTCGCGGGGAAAAGCGATGAACTTGGGGAAAGACGAACAGCGGCCGATGGGCCAGGGGATGCGCTGAATCCAACGCCGCGCGGCGAGCGCCTCTGCGTGCCATCGGCACGCCTAGCTGGATGGTTGTTGGCCGATCAGGTGCAACCTGTTCGGCGGCATTCGAGGGGCGCCAAGCAAGGCGCGGCGGGGATGGGCTGACGAGCCGATCCCCTGGAGGGCAAGCGCAGCGCGCAGGCCAGGAACGAAGAGACGGCCGGAGGCATCAGGGATCAAAGCCGAATGGCCGCGACTCGGCACGAGGCGCGGGGCAACGCCCGCGAGCCCGGCGGCGGGACGCCGGGCGCTCTACCTAATGTGGCTCCCCTCCTCTGAGTTTTCGGGCTAGATACTTGACAATCTACGAAAAACTGGATATCTTAAAGATATCTCAAAAAGAGAGAATTCCATGACTGCACGCACTATTACCAACCAGATCGCCTTTCGCTATCGCACCATCGACAGCGCCACCGGTATCACGCGCGAAACAGCCAAGCGCCTGGCCGAGCAGTTGGGTGTCGATGAAACCCAGGCAATCCACAGGGCGCTGCATGATCTCGCCGTCAAACTACTGCCTCAGTACGAAGCCGACGATGGTCCGTTAACAGCCACCCAGGTGCGCCAAATCAAAAAACGCGTACCGCAAGGCAGCAAGCGCTCGGTGCGTTCGAGCCTGTTTGACACTGAAACCGCATGACGCCCGTATGGTGGGCAGAGCCCACCGCCGGAGAGATTGTGTGGTGCCACTTTCCTGACAACATCAACCCACGCCCCAAGCCACGACCAGCACTCATCCTCGCGGTTTTCGACGATGACGCGCCGCAATTCCACGTCCGCGTCGCTTACGGCACCAGCCAACGCACCACGACGCTCCACAGTGGCGAATTTTCGATCTTGCGTGCGCGTAATCCAGCCGCTTACGAAGCGGCTGGACTGAGCTACGACACCAAGTTCGATCTTAAGCAGGCTATCGACCTGCCCTATACCACCGAGTGGTTCTCTGTGCCGCCGGCTGCGCCGCATGGCCAGACACCCAAGTTAGGCACTTTGCATCCGTCCCTGGTGCCGGCTGTCCAAGCGGCATACCATGCGGCGGCGGCATGAGCCGACGCCTGACCGCGCTGGTGATCGGCAACGCCGCCTATGAACATGCAGGCGTGCTGACCAACCCCACCAACGACGCCGAAGACATTGCCACCAAGCTTGCAGGTTGCGGCTTTACGGTGAGCAAGGCCATCGACTGCTCCGTTCTTGAGATGGACCGAGCACTTAAGCGCTTCAAGAAAAGTCTGGCGGACAACGATGTCGGCTTATTCTTCTTTGCCGGACACGGCATGCAGATCGAGGGCGAAAACTACCTGGCTGCAGTCAACACCGACACCGCCGGTGAAGACGAAGCCAAGTACTCCTCGCTGGCCTTGAACCGCGTCATCGAAGTGATGGAGAAGGCCGGCACATCGACCAACATCATCATCCTGGACGCGTGCCGCGACAATCCGTTCGAGCGCGCCTGGCGGAGGTCTGCGGCAGCCCGTGGCCTTGCGCCCGTCTATGCACCGAAAGGTACACTGATCGCCTTCGCCACGTCGCCGGGCCAGGTGGCCAGCGATGGCAAAGGACGCAACGGAGCCTACACAGCCGCGCTCCTGCGGCACATCGAGACGCCCGACTGCTCGATCGAGAGCATGTTCAAGCGCGTACGCAATACGCTCAGTGCCGCGACCCGGACCAAGCAGATTTCATGGGAACACACTTCGCTGTCCGGCGAGTTCTTCTTCAACCTGAGCCTGGGCGTACGCATCGACGCCTATTCGGATACCGCATTGAGTGACAGCCTCTTCGTGCTGGATGAAGCCAAGAGATCGCATCAGGTCATCCGGAAACTCAAAAGCCACACGTGGCCCACGCAGAACCCGGCTGTCGACGAGTTCACGGCAGAGGCCACGAACAAGGCGTCTGTCGATGCGCTGTTCGTCATCGGTCGAAACTTCTACCAGGCGGCGTGTGGCAGTTCTAAAAGCGCGATCGCCTACCTGTGCGACTTCGTCGCGCGCACACAAAAGGTCAAGCCGGATAAGCGCAAGGCACTGCTCGACGGCATGTTGTTCGAGGTGTTCTATGACCCCAAGGCGCAGTTGCGCAAGACCTTGAAGACCGGCATGTTCCTGGAATTGTTTTCCTTGCAGCTCCACAAGGAGTTGGCGCCCAGCTTCGAGTTCATCGCCGAGTGCCTGCTGCCCCACACCGGACGCTTCCACGCACTCCCCGGCAAGACGCACGCCGTCGTGGTTGACGTCGTCACCACGAAGGACGGCGCAGCGAACCATATTCTTGAATCCCTGCACTGTGGCGGCGCGAGCATCCTGCGCCTGGAAGATCCTGACGATGCACAGGAACCCGGCGAGCAGCCGCGCCGCGAGAAGCTCGACCTCGCACGATTCGAGGCTCGACTGGCCGAGCAAATGGTCGTCCCCGCTCATTTACTGACCATCAACTACCAGTCCTTTCACTCGCACGGTAGCGAACGAATCATGTTCCCGTACGGCTGGACGGCCCGGATACCCTGACCTGGCAGCCCAATGTCCACTTGGCAAATCGATTCCAGCCAACCGACTCGACGAGCCGAGTCGGTTGACGCTGCAGCGGTGCCGTTGAAGTGGGCGCACGATGCGCAAACCGGCGAGCCGCGCTACATCCACGATCCCGAGGTCGCGCAAAGCCAATGTAAATGCACCTGCCCGGCTTGCAACCTCTCGCTGATTCCCGTGATGGCAGGCCTGCCTTTGCGAACACGGCCCACGGCGCATTTTCGGCATCCAGCAGGGGCACAGAAGGATGACTGCTCACTGGTCGCGGCACGCCTTGCCGCCACGCGGCATCTGCTAGAGATGGGCGTCATCGATCTTCCACGTCGAAGAATGTCGCGCACGGCCACCGGTTTCAGCGGCGAGGGCTATGAAGTCTGGGTTGAAGCGCCTGCCGAACGCATCTCGGTTGTCGGCGCGGCATTGCACGACTACGCAACAGCATTGCTCACGCTCGACGATGGACGGGAGCTTTTGGTCGACCTGACAGGTCTGCGCGAGCCCGGCAGCGACGGCCGCGGACGCGCCATCGTCACACTATCGCTTTCCGACCCGAGCATCGCGATGCTCGGACCGGACGAGATTCGCGCCCGGCTGCGCATCCTTCCGGATATCCGGTGGTGCGCGCACTGGAACGATCGGGCACTGGCCGCAGAGGGCGATACAGCAGCCGAACAGGCCGCACGAGATGCCCTGGATGGTTGGCAGGAGACCGACGAAGCGGACTTCCGCTCGCACCTGTCGCCAGGCACCGACGCCACAACCATGCAACGCTGGCGCCGCGAGACGCTGCTCCACCGCGAAGTCAAGGCCATCCTTGAGAAAGCATCGTCGATTGCGACGCCTGGTCTGGAAGTCGAAGTCACCCGCGATCCGCCCGAGGAGTTCGGCGGCGACTGGGAAGAGGACACGCTTCGCAAGCTCTGGATGACCGCTTCCCGCAACCTGGCGTTGGATGCAGTAAGGCTGGAACGGCGCCTGGGCAACATCGTGCCCGATGTGATCGGCACGCTAGGCGGACGCCAGATCCACACCCACGGCGGCACCATGACGATGGTCAGCGGGGACTTCGAGGAAGATGTCGAAGACACGTATAGCCAAGCTTGGCCGCTGGCTGTGCTGGTCGAGGTGACGGTAACCCATGGCATCGATGAGGAAAAGCTAAGCCGCATCCGCGAACTCGATCTGCCGACACTGGAGATCAACATCGGATCACTCGGGGGACAGGTGACCTTGGATGGGCTGCGCACGCTGGTCGTTGACGAGACGATCGGCAAACGCTGGGTTCACCATCCCGTCTGGCGTATCAAGCGGAGGATTCTCGAAGCAGAAATGGACCGGCACCCGGTCACCGTTCGCTATCAAGAGCGCCTGGCAGATTTGAGACGCCCTCGCCTACTCGCCACCCCCGCCTCGGAGTGGGCGGGCGTCTACCTCTCAGCAGCGATGGCGTTCTACGACGCCAACACACGCATCAAGAAAGCCCGACGAACGCATCGAGGCAGCACGCCGAAACCCCCACTCCTCGGACCGGATAGCGAGCCTTGGAGGCAGATCATGGAAGCCGCAGAGGCCCTCGCCGTGCATGGCATGTCAGGCGCTGCCGATGCGGCGATGGTGGACGAAGCTGGCGTCATTCCACGCCTCCTGTCGATTCAACAGAACCGCGGCGTCGGCTACGCCGTCGATACCGGGTTTCAGGTTCTCAATGCCATCATGCAAAGCGGAATCGACACCCAGCAGTGGAATACGCTCTACCCCATGGCGGTGAAGGCCTATGGCCTGGAAACACAGTTCACGCAGAAGCAAGCCGAGCTCTATGCAGTGTGGCGCCAAACCATCATCGACAAAGTGGCGGCCGGCGACGAAGCGTGTCTTCGACCCGCGCGGTATGACGCCGTGTTGAGCATGCTATTTCCCGAACTGGCGCCCCGTATCGCAACTGGCTATGGGCGCACCTTAGAAAAGCAATAGCCCGTGTCCGCCATGCCAATCACGCTGTCACATATATAAAGCGCCCTGCGCTGCATCGAACCGAGAAGTCGATATCTAAATATACAAAGGAGAACCTAGCGTGACTGAAAAACTACAAGAATGCCTTGCACAGTCGAACGGAGCCCATTTTTATCGGGGTGACCTCCATATCCACTCCTACCAAGCATCTCATGACGTCAGCGACACCAGCATGACGCCACAAGCCATCGTCGATACGGCGGTACGAGAGAACCTTCAGATCATAGCCGTGGCCGACCACAACGAAATCGGCAATGTCCAGGCTACCGTATCGGCTGGTGCCTTAGCCCACATCCTCGTCGTCCCAGCCATCGAACTCTCCACGCCGGAGGGGCATTTGCTTTGTTATTTCCAGACTGTGGAAGCGCTGGCTCAGTTTCATGGCCGCCTCGACCTCGCTGATCGCGGACTTTCTAACAGCCGTTGCCGCAACGCGATGTACGCATGCCTCGATATGGTCAAGGCTTTGGGAGGCTTCTGCGTTCTCGCTCACGTCGACGGCGGCAACGGCCTAGAAACTAACGACCCAGGTGGCTCCCCCCACAAGACCGACATTATTTGTCATGCGGCGCTGCTCGGCGTCGAACTCAGCAGCGCCGCGTCACCGGTACGTTATGCGCCAGATGACTCCGATCAGGTCAGGGCGCATCTCGGCAAGCAACGCATCGTGCGATTGGGCCTTGGCGAGCGCCAGTATCTTGCACGCATCCTCAGTTCCGACTCTCATACCTTGAACGCGCTGGGCCGCAACGCCAGTCAGGATCGCAAACTCACCCGATACAAAATGGCCGCTCCGTCCTTTGACGGCTTGCGACATGCACTGGAAGAAGGAGATTCTCGAATCCGCCTGGAGGACGAAATCCCCACTGCTACACCATTCATCCTAGGTGCGACCATTGGCGGCGGCTTTCTGAAGGGACAAAGTATCCATTTCAGCCGCAACTTGAACTGCATCATTGGGGGAAGAGGAACAGGAAAATCGACCACATTCGAAGCGGTCCGTTGCCTGACGGGGACGGAATCGGGCGCAGACGTCGTCGATTCCGAAGTGTGGCCGCATCAACTACACCTGTTCTGGCAGGATGAAGCAGGTCAACAACATGTCTTGTCGCGCGCAATCGGGGAGAGTCTATCGAATCTCGATGATCCTATCGACGGACCGATCGCATTCGAACTCGACTGCTTCGGACAAGGAGAGGCCGCCCGTGTACGAGAACAAGCCAAAGGCGATCCACTTGCATTGATGAAGTACCTTGATACATTCACAAGAGTCGAGGATGCCATTGAGGAAGAGCGAATTCTTAGGAGCAATCTTCAAGGGCAACGATTGAAGATTGTCGATGCAGAAAAGAATGTTGCGGCCATCCCTCAGACACAACGCTCTTTGGCGGTGGTGCAGCAGCAATTGACGGCATTCGAAGCTGCGAAAGGGGCGGATGTCATCAAAATGCAGCGTAGCCTCGCCACCGAAAAAGCAAAAAAAGAAAATCTCAATGAACAATTGATTGAGTTGAAGCAACTTGTACAGGACGTATCGCTAACTGAGACGGCGACCACGCTCCGTTCAATCGTCGGTACCGGCGACATCGTCACCGGCAAGGCTGAGGCTGCTGAGATCGTATTGGCAATAGACGAGTTTTCCGCAAAGGTGCAATTGGCAAAGGACTCAATTGCCATGGCTTATACAAAATTACATAGTGCAACGGCGGCTTCCATCGGGCGATGGACCGCTAAAGAACGCCCTATCCGAGACGACATCGAGGCCAAGCGCATGGCGCTAGAGACGCAAGGCATCAAGCTAGACATGTCGCATGTTGCCAAGTTAACGGCAGAAGAAGCGAAGCAGAAAAAATCCCTCGCCGACCTCAAGACTTGGGAGCCCCATCTGAAGACCCTCCGCAACCAATATGCTGCAACGCTAGCAGACCGATGGCAGGCTCGCCGAAAGGTCGCCGCGGTGCGGCAGGCCTATGCAGTCAAGGCATCGCGCGCACTCGCCGAAGTGCTGTCAGATTTACAAGTCAAACTGCAATATGTAGAAAGCGGTTTTGCAGAAGAAGCTGTGAGTATTATCGCAACGGCGTTGAGCTGGCGGACGGTGAATCATCCCAAGGCACGCGTGATTGTGGAAAGGCTGACAGTACCCGGGCTGCTCGATGCAATTGCAAAATCACAAACGGCAACGTTGACGTCCATCAGGGTCGAGGACAACGTCCAGCAATTCTCGTCTGCCGAAGCCAAGGAAATTCTTGAGAAGCTTGGCGAGGCATCAGTGCGTGCCGCACTTGAAGAGTGCCATGTCGACGATCTGCCGAGGCTGACTGTGACGCGCCGCGTCGAGGATGGTGCAAGTGTGAAATTCGTCCAGCGCGATTTCTCCCAACTCTCACTTGGTCAACAGCAATCGGTTCTTCTTGCATTAATTTTGTCGTCCGACAGCAAACGCCCGCTAATTATCGATCAACCTGAAGATAATCTCGACAGTGAATTTATCTTCCATACTTTTGTACCGGTATTGCGCCGCGCGAAAGAACGACGGCAAGTCATCATCGTGACCCACAATGCCAATATCGCCGTTCTGGGCGATGCGGAGCAATTGATCGTTTTCAAGAGCAATAGCGATCACAGCAAGATTGTGGCACGTGGCTCTATCGACGATTCTGGTGCCAGAGATGCAGCATGCAAGATACTTGAAGGGGCGCGGGAAGCATTCACGCGTCGTGCCAAGATTTATGGGATCACCTGACCGGATACCGAGCGCGACGCATGACGCATGACGATTACAGCAACGTACCATGGGATGTCCCGCTTCTTGCGAAGCGCTATTGCCTGTTCGCGTACTCCTAGCTCACAGGAACCCCATACCTTTTGAACAGTGCCTCGAAAAACGTTTTGACCGACGCCCCTGCCGAGTCGCCAAGCAACTCGTGCGCCCCAAACCGGAAGATCTGATAGCCCGCCAGTTTCAATTCACGGTCAGCAGCCACCATTTGCGCGTACCGGACAACATCGGCCCGACCGGTATCGTCAGCATAGTGGTGCTTGCCGTCCACCTCGATGACGATGCGAACCCCTTGGGGGAGCAACAACAGAAAGTCCATTCTGAACCGCAGAAGCGCGTCACGACCGCGCTCTTTGACCGTGCGTGGATCCCAGTGCAGCCACACCTCCGGTAGAAGCGCAGGCAGATCAGGGACCGCACTACCGAAGCCGCTGTAGAACGCGCTAAAGAGCAAGGTTTGCGGCGGGGAGTTGGACGGCAAGCTTTCGCGCAGCCGCCTGTAAAGGCTCTTCTTGGCGGCCTCCTTATCTGCAATCCTCGCCGTCTCGCCCCACCACGACTGCAGGTCGCTCCACAGGAGACCGTCCATGCCGATAGGACGATCATAGACAAGCACCTTATCGGCATTGGTGACGATTTCGATGTCGTTGTTCACCGCATCGCGAAACCGAAGATCCGGCTTGATCGATGAGGCGAAGATCAGGTTCTTCGGGCGCCCTGCCGCCGCGGTGTGGGTCGCGACCGCGCTGAAGACGGGATAACCGCCATCCGTATCACTTTCTCTGAGCTCGACGCCGCAGTTGCGCAGCGGCGCATTGACGGTTGCCACGAAGCGGCGCTGCGCCGCTTCGTCGGGACGGACATCAGACGATGCGAGACCTTCCAGGAAGCGTGCAAAGCGCCCATTTGAAGCCGTGAACGCGCCCAGCTTGTCGAACAGAAATTCGGTTGACCAATCCCCTCGATTCTTATGCACGTGTTGTTGGATCTCTTGCCGAAGGTTCGTTCTGCTGTTGCCGAACATACCGGCCCACGGATCGGTGTCCAGAATCCAGAGCTGATCCAGCAGTGCATCAAAATGCTGTGCATCGCCAAAGAGTTCTTCTATGTCCAAGGCCTGCGCAACTTCACGGCGAAACCGCTTTGGAATTTCTGGGCACACGGAGCCCGCCCAAAGTATGTCCTGAATCGCGTTGCGCGTTGCAGGCGAAGGCGGATGCCGTTTCAGGAAGCGCTGCGCGGTGTCGGCTAGGTCCGCATCAGGCAACGCGTTGAGACTCGCGATCATGCGTTCCCGTTTCGAGCCTTCGGGGTCGGGGCTCGGCAGCCCCAACTCCTCACAGATGGACGGAAGCACGGTGTGCGTACCCGCATCCTTGAGATTTTCGATTAGGGGCGCGAGCATGTCGCGAAGGCGGGCGAAGTCCACGCTCAACCCATTTCCGGCTTGATCGATCTATCGGCGCGATCCAGTACAAGGGGCAGATGCAGCCCAACTGCCGCCAACAGCGAAAAAGCCTTGAGACTGTTCATTTCCGTACCGTAGTCCGAGGATTCGCCATGCATGACCTGATGTCGATTGAGAGCAGTGAAAGCGTGCCCGATGACCTCCGCAACTTTCACGCGCTTAGCCGCACTTTTCATGAGGTCATGTTCATGCAGATTGAGGAACTGGGTGACCAGGGCCAGCGATTCCGGGTCGGTCTGCAATCGCAGGCGTAACGCTTCAGAGGCTTGCAACTCCTCTGGCGAATATGTGGATTTTCGAGATTGCATCAGAGCCGACTTGACGCCGGTGATGTCGGTCAGCAAGCCATCCGCCTGCGCGATGAATACCGGCACAGAAAGGTAGTAGCCCTCGCCGCCAAGCTCTGAGTGGGCCTTAACCGCAGCATTGATCGCAGCGGCCCGCGCTGAATACTGCGTCGTCAGGCTATGCGCCATCGACTGCAGGTTGTCGCGATAATACTGCGACAGCAATTCATCCACTTCCGAGGGGTCGATTTGCGCCATTTTTTCGACCAGGACTAAAACATCCTCCAAAGACTGGTCCCAACCGAAAAACCAGCCTTTGGATGAAGCAAGAACCATGGCGGCTTTGGACTTGGCGGGCAGCTCATTCAGCCGCCGTGTTATCTCTGCCCAATCAATTCGCGCCAAGGTCTCCAGATGCGGCGCTATCTCGCGAGCGAAGAAATCGGAGAACGCCTGTGTTGCTTTAGTTATGAATTGCAGCCCGCTTAGGATTGCAGGCGCATACGGCTGCAATGTCGTCACGAAGCGGCTAGCGGTATCCTGAATATCCAATGCTGCTTCTGGTTGTTGCTCTGACATCAATCCACCTTCAAGCAATGTGACGTGACGCAGCCGATGGCTGCACCGCCCGCCGTAGGCCCATCGCCTTGAGAACGGCGGACAAGGCACTGGTTTCTCTTTATGCAAATTGCCATCATGTCGCTCATCGGCGCGCTCCACCGTATTCGATGGCAGAAATAAGGCAAGCAATGGGGGTGTTCAACTATCAGTGCTTATGGAGGCCAAGTTTGTCGAACAGAATACGGTTTCTGCGCTCGGCGTCCTTGACTAACTTATCGTAAGAGATAATTTCGATACAACCATTTCCGGCAGCTAGGTTAAAGAAATAGCCTTCACTGTCCGCAGTCTTGTGATACCGCCCGTAGACCTGTTTATGCAGAGAGGGTTTTAGATCGGCAATCAGGTATCCGGTAAATCTAAGATTCGCCGGGTTGATCTGACGTCCATCAACGTCGTTTACATTGCCATCACTGATTTCCCGGAAACGTTGAATGATCTGATCCGCAGGGTCTTTGTCGTAATCGTCTCGTCCGGGTCTTTTAAACTCGATGATGATGACACCCCCGCTGGGCAAATTGTCCGATTCCGCTACGCCGATCGGCGTGTCATAGAAGAAAGCAAAGATGTCTGGCTCTTTGCCTGATGTTCCTCTCATCCCGGGCACACTGTTTAGCTTCTTGTCGGACGTAAGAAGGGTGTGATAGCACAGCCGTTCATCAATGACCCACAGGTTCTGCTGCTCAAAGAAAATATCTTTCGAGGTGACGCCCATCGGGAAGATCATCTTGTGCAGGACCTTTTCAAATGGATACTTGTCGTCGGTGCGCACCTTCTTGAGACTCTGGCTCACAAGATCAAGAATGGTCCGGCGGTGTGCAACGTAAGCTGCTAGCTGGGCCTTCCCCAGCTCATTGGCTTGTTCCGCCACAACTTGAAATCGTTCTTGATACTGCTCAAACGTTTCGGTTTCAAACAACGCAGCCACATGTCGCACTTCCTTGCGCACCGAGTCCTCAACATCCCGCTTCACATGAAGTAGTGCCTCGTCGAGTTTCTCAGTTGGCAGTCCAGGCTGAATGCGTTGCTCGATCAGATCTTTGTAGCGTGGATGGGTTAACGCGCGGTATTCTGGGGCCTGTTCGACGAATTTTTCGATTTGAAGGCGCTTGTCTTCGTTTGTCGATTTCAGGTCATCCGAAAGCAACGGGCGTAGTGTTTCCACAATGCCGCGATTGAGCGCCTGGCGTGACACAAGCGTTTCGTCCAAATCTGGTTCATCGTCGGACTGGAAGGAAATTCTCGTTCGCTCTTGGTTGGCGTGATCGTCGAGATATTCCCCTGTGACGAGGACGATCAACGTGTACGGCTCCTGATCGCCGTCCAGCAGGCGTTCTGGTAGCTCAGGCAGAAGATCACGCAGCTTGTTTGTCGTGACTTCTCGCCCATTCGCGCACAAGTACAGGTCGTGTCGAGAGCGACCATCGCGGTGTCGATATGCTTGTAGCGCGAAGGTATGACCTAGCACATCAAAGAACCTCTCCTCAATGTGCGACAGCACAGTCGATTGAAAGAGAGCATGAAGGTTAATGGATGCATGCCCGGGTGATTCCAGTACCATAGGCGGGCACGAACGCGCTGCGAATCGAATAAGAAAATGCGCGAGGATTCGCTCCGCGATAATGGCTGGATCATGAGGCCAGCCGCCCTTGTATTTGGAATCCATACCACGCATTGAGAGCGTGGTTCCCCGTGATTCTGTCACAGGCTTTACGTCATCTGCGCCTTTCAACTCGTTCGCGATAGAGAACTCAAATTCACGCAAAAGAGTTTCGCTTCGGCGCTGAAAGACGCTTCGAATTTGCACGCTCGAAAATACCTTCAGGAAGGTAAAGCGCCCGACTCCCTTGCCGCCAACCTTAACCTTTGAAAGCGTGTGCGCCTCCTGAAACGAAGCCAAATTGGCGTCATCAAAGCCAACTCCATCATCTGCGATATCAAAGCCGTCAAGCACTAAAACATCATCACCTCCTTGATGAGCCAGATCGTGTGTCGCTACTAGCCGTATGCGAACCAGGTGGTTTGAGAAACCGTTTCGATGTTCTTCAATGGCATCGATCGCGTTCGATATGGCCTCAAAGAGCGGCATCATAGCCTTGGCCTGAGACATTTCCAACCGATCGACCAATCCCTTAATGTTTGCCAGCATTTTTTATCCTTGAGTTATCTTTTTATTGGTCTATCGACAGCACGACATCATCCGAACTAATATTCAAAATGTCGCGTATCAAGTGTCTAGCGCAGGTCACGTCCCATCTGCAAGAAGGTTTCGCTGCTTGGCCCTTTTATATAGGCATCGAAGGAAGCCAAATCCTCCTTGGATGGAGGCGCCGCTGCGAGATCAAGCCCGCGTATGGCATCCGCTACGTCTCGGCGGCTCATCTGCCCGATGATGTACTTCCCGTTCTGAAGTTCATAATCCAATGCCCCACATTCCTTATTGATCCGGCCATGGGTCGGCATCGATGGTATCAATTTCGGTTTCCCACTGACCTGATTCTTTGCCAACGCAACGCGCAGAAATTCCAGCATCTTGAAGGAAGTGTATGTGTGATCCAGATGCGCCACTATCAAAGGAACCAGCTCTGGTTTGGCAATCACTTCCTCCAGTTGGTCAATTTTGGCTTCAATGCCAAAGTGGCTGAAGTCTTCAGCTTGGCTTTTCATCGATGCAAGCTTGTGATTCAAGCCACCAGTGGCAGACCATTTCTTGATCTCGCTGGCCCACTCGCGCCAAGATCGTTGCAATTCGTAGGCAGCGAAGATCCACATTTGCGATTGAGCACCAAGGAAATATGCCTCCGGTGGAGTGCTTTCGGTGTCGAACCATTCGCGCAATGTGGCGTACTCAAGTTCCATGATGAACCTGTCCGTCATGTCGAGATTGAAAGCCTGCGTGCGAAAATAAGGATCCGACTGTAAAAAGCAAAGCTGTCCGAGCGCCAGATGCAATCGACCAGCAGAGATGTCGGCAGGCGCGAGATAGCGCGGCCCGTCGTTATGCTCCTCTCCATCGACATAATAATCGTCGTCAGTATGGCTCTGTGTCACGTCGTCTCCTCATAAACATAGCTTGTTCGGATTTAATGGTGGGATTAGCATGTCTCCAACGTTATCAACTAAAGGTCGCGGCCTGAGGTTTCGCCTTCTCCCACGCCTTGTGCGCCGCGTTGTACTCCGCCTTGATGCGCACCATTTGCGCCAGCTCATCGACCACGACATCGATCGTTAGAGGAACCTCGTGAAAGTCCGGCGAGTGCGAATGGGCATCAATGTAGCGTGACAACATCACCATGCGCGCATGAACCTGGGCCGCGATGCCCTCATCGAAATACACTTGGTTGAGCGTGAAGGTAATGTTCTCGCGCCATCGACGCACGACATTGCCGAATAGCTTCTTCTGAATGAAGTCCTCATAGGCGGTACGCAGACTGCCGCAAGCCTTTTCCAACCCGTCGCGCTGCTTGTCGCCGTCGAGGAGACGCGCCGTATCGAGGTGTTTTTTTGCCCGGTCGTGCGCAGCGCCCTCGTAGTGCTCGTGAGGAAAGGCCAAGCTGTCGATAACGCCCGGCTCTTCAGCCTCACCTCTCCAAACCGTGCGCCCGGCGAAATCGACGCCCTTCCCCACCGCAGCGGTGGCCAGGTAGTTCGTGAACATGATGTCGTGAGTGAAAACGATCACCTGCCGCCGCGTGGCTTCGTCGGCCAGTCGCTGCGCGATCGCCTCCTTGCGCATGTGGTCCATCGAGGTCACCGGATCGTCGAACACCACGCCCAGACACGATCCATTGAGTTCAACTTCGGTGAGAAAATCCGCCAGCGCGGCAGCAGTCTGCTCGCCTTCGCTCAACACTTGGGAAGGATCGATGCCGGTAACGATGGCGTTAGCAATCTCGATCTTGCGGTCTGTGGTGCCGGCGTCGCCGGCAAAGCGGAATTGCACTGGTAGTTTAAGCTGCAGGGCCGCGCAGTTGGCGGTGAAGCGGGTGATGAATCCCTGCGCCACCAGCTCTGTTGCCAGCGCCTTCTGTTTGCTGGTCACGCCGCGCTGCGTCGCGGCAAACGCACCGAGAGATGTGTTCGCCTTGCCCGCCCACTGAAGATTCGCGACGGCCGCGGCAATGCCGTCATACTGGTCAACCAGTCCCCTGCGGTCAAGCAACAACTGTTCTTCCACCGTCAGCGAATCAATCAAGACCTTGGGGTCTTTCAGACGCAGCGCCTCATTGTCCAGTTCCAAACGTTCGACCAGCGCTGCAACGCGATTGGAAACCGGGTCATGGCCCCAAACACTTAAGGCTGGCCCGGACGTCGTCACGACAATGTGGGTCAAAGCCTTGATGACGCCACGATAGCCCTCTACATGGTTGGCGATAGCCGATGCCAATTCAGCGTCCAACTCGTCCAGCGCGCGGCGCGCGACGCTTCCCTCAGCAAAGAAGGCAATGCTCACCTCGCCCAGCGTCACGCCATACGCAGCCAACGTCGCCTTTCCCTGGGTCAACTGGGCTTCGACGTCGCTGCTGGCGACCTGATAGAACCGAGCGAGGCGAGCGGCACTGTCCTCATCCAGCACTTGATGGCAGAGCACGCAACGGGCATCATCCACATTCGGAGGGAACGGCTCGCCCGGGTAGGCTTCCGCGTTGAAGGTGATGGCCGCCGACAGCAGTTCGCGCCATGCTGCCGTGCCGATCGGTTGAACAGGCTCCTCGCCCAACTGCGCGGCAGATAAGGCCGCAGCCCTTTCGGACAGCGTCTGAACCTGCCCGATGACTCTAGCAATGTCCTCCACCAGCTCGGTTGAAACTCCTACGAGCAGGGCTGTAAGGGACGCCTTCAGCGTATTCAGATCGACGATCCGCTGTTCATTCTTCCGAATGATCTCTTTGGGGTCAGTGGTCCTGAGCGTCGCAAGCTGCTGTACCACAGCCTCAAGGCGGGCGGCTTCCACTGCACCGAATACTGCAAGGGCCTTCAGTCGAACCAGGTCCGTGCGCACCGTCAGAGTCGCCAACAAGGTGGCAACCTCGGAGGTGCCGCCCTGAAGCGCGAACTTGTCCGTGACCGGAGAACGCTGAGTGATGTCATCGCGAAGCTTGCGTTGGAGTTTGCCGAAAGCCTCCACCATGCGCGGAAAGACATCGAACAGGTAGGGCATCACCTGGAACGCATTGCGGTCATCCAGATGGACGCGAATACAGGTCGAGTCAAAGACCGCGAAGTTGTCGCGTAACCTCTGGCAGGGCTCTTTGTGGACGAACGACGTGCTGGAGCCGTCATCGAAGGTGAAGGTGGCGTTCGGCCTAGGCTGCTTGTGCTTCGCAAGCTTTACATCACCCAGGATGCCGATCTGCTTGGAGCGGGTGAAACATGCCGCCTTAAACACGCGCGCATAGCCCGACTTGCCTGCACCATTGGGACCATAGACTACCGTGAGCTTAGGCCCGAAGGTCAGCGTCTCGCCAGCGGCAAGTGCATTGACACCGGACAACCCTGTCATTGCGGTCATAGGGCTGGCAACCGCGTGCGCGCTGCCCTGGAACTGCGGCAAGACCAGGTCCCACGTTGCGCGCGGCGACTCCGAAGCCACCAGCTTCTGATCAATCAGGTACTCGGTGTACACCTCATCCAAAGCAGCATCAGGAAGCTCGACCGCTCCGACCAATTTGGTCAATAGGCAACACTGCCAATTCGGCAGGGTCTTGCCCCAAGCGGACAGTGCATCGAAAATATTGAATGCCGCTTGAGACATAGAAACTCCATTAGTTCGGGTTCGTAATGACGGTGCCTACGCAGGTACGCCGGAAGGTGCTTCTTCCAGAGACGATGGTGCATTTGCCTTTTGCTGAATGACTCGGCATCGTTGCAGCAAGGCCTCGAAAGGCTCGGCGTCATCGAGAAACAAGCCGTCATCGACCATATGCTGATAGTCGGAAGCCAGCGTTGCCAGCGCCCCGTCGTCAGGTACAAGCTGCAGGCCGCCAGAAACTGCCGCGTGGTAGTCGATCAGTTCGCCGTGCGGGGATTTCTCTGCGAAGAAAATGCTCTTGTGATCGGCAACTGCTTTGCCGAGCGCCGTGTCCGCGATGGCTGCGTCTACGAATCCGGCAGTATCAAGCCGAGCCACGTCATGCCAATGACGCGCAAAGCGTTCCCCGCCACGGAAAGTACCTTGGGCACAAAAGACATGAATCGCCGTGGCCTTCTCCCAGAAGGTACGTTCAGCGCGCATCACCTGCGGCGTGGCGGTCGGAAATACGAGCATCGGCAGATATGCGGCCGCATCGCATTGAATGAGGCGTGGTTCGCTGGGCTCGCCAGTGGAGCGGGCACCGAACTCCAACATCACAGCCGGGGCAACGTAGCCCGTACCTGCGGTCAAAGGAACGTAGTCGATAAAGACCTTGTCGTCTTCGGCGCGTACCGATGCGGGCAGAGATTTTTGCTCAAGATCCTGCTTGAGCCTCGGCACGATTTCACTGGCAACCCATTCGGCCAAACGCGCCCGAATCTCTTTGCTCCACTTTTTTTCTTGGCTCTTGTTGACTGGCAGGGGCGCGTCGGCGTTTCCAACTAAATCACCTGCAATCGCGCGGATGTCATAGGTCAAGTCGACATCCTCCGAAAACCGGCGGATGACACCATAGGCCTTGGATAGAGATGTGCCACCCTTGAAGACCAGATGACCGGCATGGGGACCATCAAACAGGTGTCGCAACGACCAGACGACCCAGATATCTTTTTCAAGCAGATGAGGCAGACGGCCGGAACTGCTGGCAGCAGCGTTGAGCGCCTCCAGACGCTCACCAGTGGAGAGTTCGAAAAACTCAGCCATGCGCCAGCAAAGCGCTAACTTCTTGCGCCATCCAGGTCGGCAGGCGCGCACGCGCCGATGCGACTTCTTCGAGTTCGGAAGGTTGCAGTTTGGACCGAAGCTTGCGTAGTGCTTCACCAGCCTTCTCAGGCCCCAGCCAAGCGAGCGCCCGCACTACCTCTCCCGCCGGGCGGCCAGGAAAGATCAGTTGCCAGATGGGCGCGTGCCGGAACTCGACTGTTTGCGCGCCGACCTTCAGACGCCGATTACGGCCGGATGTCAGATAGATGGCCTTCATTGGCACTTGAGTGGTGAGGCCAAGCGCATTGGCTGCGGCTGCTCCATGGGGCACGATTGTTTCCCCACGCTGGCTGGCCAGTCCCTCGACCATTTTGCTGGTGGACGGCGCATGCGTTCCGAAACGGCTCTCCACGGGCAAGACATAAATACCTCGCCCAGCCCGCAGCAAGGCACCGCGCTTCACCAGGCGAGAGAGCACCTGATCGACGGCAGCCCTGCCACCCAAATGCAGAAGCTCTTTCGCAACCAAAGGAGTGCCTTCCGGCAATCCGGCTGCGTATTCCAGCACTTGCTTGGCAATGGTTTGCATGACGAAACGCTCCTATTTGGTAGAAATATACAAAAACTTCTGACACTTGTCAAGTCGGCTGATGGGCGAGTTGGCGGCTCCCTGCCAGAGTACGCCCCAGCGAGTTGTCCATAAGGCTATTGATAGTCACCATTGCTCTACGTGACCAATTCCGCACGATGGCTCATCAAGCATCGTCCCGTGGGGGAGCAAAAGATGGATAACCAAGATTCCAGCCAACTCGACCGCATCGATGTTCGCAACACGTCTGCCGAACCGCCCCGTGGCGTGGACGGGTACGAAGAGCGCCCCCAACTTGTCGTTGCGCGCCCTCTTCCCTTCCGCCGCACCATCCGCCGGACAGAACTGCACCAGTTGGTCCCGCTTGCCGATACGACGATCTACGACATGGAGCGTCGTGGCGAATTTCCGAGGCGCTTCAATCTGACGCCGCGTTGCGTGGTATGGGATCTCGCTGAAGTGGAAGCCTGGCTGGCGGCGCGCCGCCAAGCCTCGGATAAAGACGCGCTGAAACGCGCCCCTTCGCCGGATGTGCGCCAACGCAAGCGACACCCTGTCAAACAAGCGCCCGTAACGTAGGCACCGACAGCGATGCCGGAAGCAGCGTGGCCGTATAACCACCGCCCTCCACCCAAGCATCAACCATATTCGCCCATTCCTGCAGCATGTGCCGGCGCTGCTCGGCGTACTCTGCTTTGTTGTAGACCGCGCGCGACGACCGCCCATCCTCGTGCGCCAAGCACTTCTCGATCCAGTCCCGGTTGAAACCCACCTCATTGAGCAGCGTCGATCCGGTTCGCCGCAAGTCATGCACGGTAAAAGGCTCCAGGGGTAAGCCTGCAGTCTTCGCCCGCTCAGCGACGATCTGCGTGACGCGATTCAGGGTTGCTTGGGACATGCACCGATCGGCGTCGTAACGCGACGGCAGTACATACTTGGAGCCGCCGGCGCATGTGTGCAACGCCACCATGATGTCGAGTGCTTGCCTGGATAGATAGACGTTGTGTGGATTGCGACCCTTCATGCGGGACTTCGGAATGGTCCATAGGGCCGCTTCAAAATCGACCTCATCCCAAGTAGCCTGGATCAACTCACTCTTACGCACCAGGGTGAGGAGGATCATTCGCAGCGCCAGCCGGATGGTGGGGTATGTCGCCACTGACTCCATTTGGCGATGCATCAACCGGATTTCGGTTGGCGTAAGCGCCCGGTCCTTCGGAACAAACGTGGCAATGGATGCCGCCCCCACGTCGTCAGCAGGGTTGGCGACCTTCTCACCGTGCAGGATCGCAAAGACGTAGATCTGTTTGACGATGTCACGGACGTGGACGGCGGTGGCCGGCGCTCCCCGGGCCTTGACCTTCTGGCAGAGCGCTCGCAGATCATCAGCACCGATCTCGCCAAGCAGCCGGTTTTTGAAAACTGGGGTGATGTCGCGGTCGATGATGCTCTTGCGCATCGAGCGCGTGGTCTCCGCCATCTTGGCACCTGCCAGCCACTTGACGGTAAATTCGCCGAAATTCTTGGCCTCGGTCAGACGGCGTTTTTCGCGCTGCTTCTCCATGGCTGGGGACTTGCCGCTGCCGATTGCCCGCTTGGCATCCAGCAGCTTTTCCCGAGCCATTGCCAGCGAGATACCGGCCGGCCCGTACCGGCCGATGGTCAGCGTCTCCCGGCGCCCGTTGAGACGGTAGTCGTAGCGGAAAGCGATCGTTCCTGCCGTTGATACCGTGACGTACATACCGTCACGGTCGGCGAGCTTGTACGGAGCCGCGCCAGGCTTGAGGTTTCGGAGTGCGGTGTCGGTAAGCATCTTGGTTTTTCTCCTGTTCGAGACGGTTTTTACCGTCAAGGGTCAGAAGACCTAAAGATGCCCGAAAACCCGCATGAAACCTAGGTTTCTGGGGTGATTTTTACCGTCATGACCGAAATAGTCATAACGGTAAAAATCTGGGTCTGAATCCGAGGCCAAAATCTTACCGTCAGCTTTACCGGCAAGTTATTTTGCTTGGGGTCGATAGTTACCGATAGCCACCGAGACGTAAATTCTTATAAATCAACAACTTACGTCACTTTTCCGATAGTACTCGATAGCCCCCGAACAACCTCAAATCACTCCCACTCAATCGTCGCAGGCGGCTTACACGAAATGTCATAAACCACCCGGTTAATCCCGCGCACTTCGTTAATGATGCGATTCGATACCTTGCCCAGCAATTCATGCGGTAGATGCGCCCAGTGCGCCGTCATGAAATCCTGCGTCTGCACCGCGCGCAGCGCCACCACGTATTCGTAAGTGCGCCCATCCCCCATGACGCCGACCGATTTGACTGGCAAGAACACCGCAAAGGCCTGGCTGGTCAGGTCGTACCAGGAAGTGCCCTCGGCATCTTTGGTATTGCGCAATTCCTCGATAAAAATCGCATCCGCGCGACGCAACAGATCGGCGAATTCCTTGTTGACCGCCCCCAGAATACGGACGCCCAAACCCGGTCCCGGGAATGGATGGCGATACACCATTGCGTGCGGCAGGCCCAGCGCCACGCCCAGTGCCCGCACTTCATCCTTGAATAATTCACGCAATGGTTCCAGCAGCTTCAGGTTCAAGGTTTCCGGCAGGCCGCCGACGTTGTGGTGGCTCTTGATCGTATGACCTTTTTTGCCCTTGCCCGCGCTTTCGATCACGTCCGGATAAATCGTGCCCTGGGCCAGCCATTTGGCATTGCTCAGTTTGGCCGATTCGGCCTGGAATACTTCTACGAATTCGCGTCCGATAATCTTGCGCTTGGCTTCCGGATCGGCAATGCCGGCTAGATGCCCCATGAACTGATCGGTCGCGTCGACGTGGATCACTTTGACGCCGAGATTGTCGGCAAACATCTCCATGACCATCTTGCCTTCATCAAGGCGCAGCAGGCCGTGATCGACGAATACGCAGGTGAGTTGATCGCCGATGGCGCGATGGATCAGCGCCGCGGCAACGCTGCTGTCGACGCCGCCCGATAAACCGAGAATAACCTCATCGCTGCCGACTTGTTGACGAATCGATGCGACCGCTTCGGCGATGTAGTCCGGCATGTTCCAGTCGGATTTGCAACCGCAGATTTCGTGTACGAAACGGCCCAGCATTTCCTTGCCCTTGATAGTGTGCGTGACTTCCGGGTGAAATTGCACTGCATAGAATTTGCGCGTTTCATCGGCCATTGCGGCCACCGGACAGTTGCCGGTCGAAGCCATCAGTTTGAAGCCCGGCGGCATTTCATTGACCTTGTCGCCATGGCTCATCCAGACCTTCAGCATGCCGTGCCCTTGATCGGTCACAAAATCGCTGATCTCATTGAGCAATGCAGTATGGCCGTGAGCACGCACCTCGGCATAACCGAATTCGCGTACCAGGCCGTTTTCCACTTTACCGCCCAGCTGGGCGGCCATCGCCTGCATGCCGTAGCAAATGCCGAGCACCGGCACGCCCAGCTCGAACACCGCTTGCGGCACCCGCGGCGTATCGCCATCGTCTTCTGTCACGCTGTTCGGACCACCCGAAAGAATCACCCCAGCGGCGCCGTAATCGCGCACAAACTGATCGCTGACATCGTAGGGGAAAACCTCGGAAAACACACCGGCGTCGCGCACCCGGCGCGCGATCAGTTGGGTGACCTGGGAACCGAAATCGAGAATCAGAATTTTAGAGTGCATAGGAAATTGTTGAAAACTGCAGAGGGTAAGAAAAAAGGGGCGCAGGGTGCGCTAACGGCAAAAACACGCAAACCCGCAAAAACCCAAATCGGATCGCAGGCTTAAGCGGGAACCTAAGCATCTGCGATCCGATCCGGTTGTAACAACTTCAACGACCTTAGTCGGCGCGATAGTTCGGCGCTTCCTTGGTGATCTGAACATCGTGCACATGCGATTCGCGCATGCCGGCCGAGGTGATTTCGACGAATTCAGCCTGCTCGCGGAAAGCGTCGATGCTGGCGCAACCGCAGTAGCCCATCGAAGAGCGCACGCCGCCTACCAGTTGGTAGAGAATCGCCAGCACGCTGCCCTTATAGGCGACCCGCCCTTCAATGCCTTCCGGCACGAATTTGTCGGTGTTGTTTTCGCCGTCCTGGAAGTAACGATCGGCAGAGCCATCGGCCATTGCGCCCAGGCTGCCCATGCCGCGATACGATTTGTAACTGCGGCCCTGGAACAGGATCACTTCGCCCGGCGCTTCTTCGGTGCCGGCAAACATGCTGCCCATCATGACGCTGGAAGCGCCGGCGGCCAGCGCTTTGGAAACATCGCCGGAATAGCGGATGCCGCCATCGGCGATGCACGGAACGCCGGTGCCCTTGAGCGCCTGCGCCACATTGGAAATGGCCGAAATCTGCGGCACGCCGACGCCGGCGACAATGCGCGTGGTGCAAATCGAACCCGGGCCGATACCGACCTTGACCGCATCGGCGCCGTGATCGACCAGCGCCTTGGCCGCAGCAGCAGTGGCGATATTGCCGCCGATGACTTCGATATGCGGATAGCGGGTCTTGACCCATTTGACGCGATCCAGAACGCCGCGCGAATGGCCGTGCGCGGTATCGACCACCAGCACGTCCACGCCGGCGGCAACCAGTAACTCAATACGTTCGTCGTTATCGGCGCCCACGCCGACCGCCGCGCCGACGCGCAGCTTGCCTTGATCGTCTTTGCAGGCGAACGGGTGAGCAGTCGATTTTTGAATGTCTTTGACGGTAATCAGGCCGCGCAATTCAAACGCATCGTTGACCACCATGACGCGCTCCAGGCGATGCTTGTTCATCAGACGCTTGGCTTCATCCAGACTGGCGCCGTCCTTGACATAGACCAGCTTGTCGCGCGGCGTCATCTTGTTGCGCACCTCGGCGTCCAGCTCTTCTTCGAAGCGCAAATCGCGGTTGGTGATAATGCCGACCAGCTTGCTGCCGTCGACCACCGGGAAGCCGCTGATGCCATGCTGTTCGGACAAGGCGATCACGTCGCGGATTTTCATGGAAGGCGGAATCGTGATCGGATCGCGCACCACGCCGGATTCGAAGCGCTTGACCTTGGATACTTCGCGCGCCTGCTCTTTCGGAGTCAGATTCTTGTGTACGATGCCGATGCCGCCCTCTTGCGCCATGGCAATGGCCAGACGTGCTTCAGTCACTGTATCCATCGCCGCAGAGACGAGTGGAATGTTCAGCGAAATATTGCGTGTCAAACGCGTAATAAGGGATGTATCTTTTGGGAGGATGTCCGAGTAAGCCGGAACCAGCAGCACGTCATCGAATGTGAGCGCTTTTTGAAGCAAACGCATAGTTTTTCCTATAGGCGCAAAAGCGAATTATACAGAAATCTGATTGGTGCGTCCCTACTCGCCAAATTTCATGAATAAATATTTGTTAAGGGCCGAATTTGCCCTATGGCCGCTGTTACGGTCAGTCCCCTTTGCGAGCCTTATGGCCCGCTCTGAGACGGCGTGAATCCTTCGGGTCCGCAATCAAGGGCCGGTAAATCTCGATCCGGTCGTGCTCGCGCAAGAGGGTATCCGGCGTTTTCAGTTTGCCGTAGATGCCGACCTTGCAGGCGGTCAGGTCGATGGCGCTGACCTCGCGCAGAATGCCGCTTTGGATAATGGCTTGCTGTAATGTCGTGCCCTCGGCAACATCCAGCTCGCGCAGTATTTCCAAATCCGGCTCGGCGTAGCAGATTTGTATATGGAGCATAGGGAGCGATGGTAAATCAGCCATAAACCGCCTCGGCGCGTTTGCAGAACGAATCGACAAAACTGTTGGCGATCATGCTGAACACCGGTCCGATCACACTTTCGAAGAGGCGACTTGAGAATTCGTAGTGCATATCGAACTCAATTTTGCAGGCATCGGCGCGTAACGCGTTAAACTTCCAGGTTGCGTCGAAGTGTTTGAACGGCCCCTCCACCAGCCGCATAGTCATCGCAGACGGCGGCGAATTGGTGTTTTCAGTGACAAAAGACTGACGCAATCCGTGATAATTGATCTTAATCAGCGCGATCAGCTTATGATCTTCCCGGTCCCGTATCTCTACCCCGCCGCACCAGGGCAGAAATTGTGGATAATCCTCCACCCGATCGACCAGCGTGAACATCTGTTCAGCGCTATACCCGATTAATACTGTTTTATGCACGACCGCCATGGATTAAGTACCGTTTGATAGAATCGCAAAAGTGAAATTTTAACCGACCGGACCCGTTTTCCCGAATAGATGACCATAGTTGATAATAAAAAAGCATTCTTCGATTACTTTGTCGAGGAACGTTACGAGGCCGGCGTTGTATTGCATGGCTGGGAAGCCAAGTCGATACGCGCCGGTCGCGTGCAGTTGAAAGAGGCCTACGTAATCATACGCAACGGCGAAATATACTTGTTCGGTGCGCATATCAGCGCATTGGCCAGTACTTCTACCCATGTGCATCCAGAAGCGACCAGAACCCGCAAACTGCTCTTGCATGCAGCCGAGATCAGTAAGCTGATCGGCAAGGTCGAGCGCTCCGGTTATACCCTGGTGCCGCTGAATCTGCACTACGTAGGCGGCCGCATCAAATGCGAAATCGGTCTGGCCAAAGGTAAAAAGCAGCACGACAAGCGTAATACCGAGCGCGAACGCGACGGCCAGCGCGAAGTGCAGGCGGCGATGAAAATTCATCGCCGTTAGTTCAGTAAATCCTGTTTAAACCTTGCGCTATAGCGTGCACGGGCAATCCGCCTATCCTTGCCGCTTCTACCGGCAAAATAGCGTAAAGTTTCGTTAATATTCCAATCTGAATCTTGTAAAGCCGCTTTATTAGGGCATATTAATATCGGATTAAAATGCCATTAAACCTCGTATCCATGGGGTAACTTTTCAAGCGAGCATGAATTGAGTATGACGCACAGAGTTTTACTGATTGACGACGATAGCGAATTGCTCGATATCCTCAGGCAATACCTGGAACAGGAAGGTTTTCAGGTCGGTTTGGCGCATGACGGCGAAACCGGCGTCATGGAAGCCTCGTCCGGACGCTATGCGATCGCCGTGCTGGATCTGATGATGCCGCGCATCAACGGTATTGAAACCCTGCGCCGCATCCGCAATACATCCAATCTGCCGGTATTGATGCTGACCGCGCGTGGCGACGATACCGACAAAATCATCGGCCTGGAACTGGGCGCCGACGATTACGTTCCGAAACCCTGCACGCCGCGTGAGCTGACGGCCCGTATCCGCGCCATCTTGCGCCGCACCAATGCGCAACCGTCGACCGATGCTTCATCGCCGCTGACTGTCGGCGCCTTGTCGATCTGGTCCGAACAACGCCGCGCCACTTGGGGCGATCAACCGCTGGCGCTGACCAGCAGCGAATTCAATCTGCTCGAAGTGCTGGCCCAGAATGCCGGCAAAGCCGTCAGTAAAAAAATCCTGTCGGAGCAGGCGCTGGGCCGTCCACTGGCGCGCTTTGACCGCAATATCGACGTTCACCTAAGCAGCATCCGCCAAAAGTTGGGCGCCGCCACCGGCGGCGAATCGTGCATTCGCACGGTATATCGTCAGGGTTACCAGTTCATCAAGGAGTAACCCTTGGGACGACTGTTCTGGAAATTTTTCTTTTGCATTCTGCTGGCCCAAATCACCGCGACTGTCGGCATCGGCAGCATTCTATGGCTCGAAGCACACAGCAACGATAAAACCCGTTCCGATGTCGATGAGAGTCCGCCCGCCGCTTTCCGCGTGGAAGCGGCCGCGGCCACCCTGCATTTCGGCGGCGTCGATGCGCTGCGCCGCCTGCTGACGCAACAGAACCGCCGCCCGATCTATGCGGTCGATGAACAGGCGCGGGAGTTGCTGAGCCGCCCTGTGCCTGCTGCTGCGCTATTGCAGGCGCGCGCGCTGGTCACCCGGCAACCGGGGGTGGTAGAGGAAGTGCAGGCCAATGACGGCCATCGCTATGTGCTGTTCCAGGCGCCGCTGGGCGGCTTCAATGGCAGCCTTCATATGGATCGCGCTCAAGCGCTACGTTTATTCGAGGGCCGCGCGGGAGCGACCCATTTTCTGGAGACGCCGGCACGTGATCTGATCCCGTTCCTGCCTTTGATCGCCGCGATACTGGCGAGTCTGATTTTTGCGTTTTTGCTGGCCTGGTATTTCGCACAACCGATCCGTCACCTGAAACAAGCCTTCAATGATGCCGCGGAAGGCAATCTGGATCGCCGTTTGAGTCTGGCCATGGGGGGACGCCGCGACGAATTGTCCGATCTCGGTCGCGATTTCGATCGCATGACACAGAAATTACAAGCGCTGATGATCAGCCAGCGCCGCCTGTTGCATGATGTCTCGCACGAATTGCGCTCGCCGCTGGCGCGCTTGCAGGCGTCGATCGGCCTGGCGTTGCAGCAGCCGGAAAAAATTCATGAGTCGTTACAGCGTATTGCACGCGAAGGCGGCAGGATCGATAAACTGGTGAGCGAATTGCTGACGCTATCTAAACTGGAGACCGGCGTTATGCACACACGGATAGAAGCAATCGATATGCAGGATTTATTGGCCGGCATTATTGACGATGCCCAGTTCGAAGCCAATGCAAAAAACTGCAAGGTGGTGTGGCGCGCCAAGGTCAATGCACTGGTGGACGGCGATCCTGAATTATTGCAGCGCGCACTGGAAAACGTATTGCGCAATGCGGTTAAATACAGCCCCGCGGATAATGAGATCACCCTGGCCACCAGCTTGGATGAAACAACCAAACGATTAACCGTTTCGATGTTGGACCAAGGACCGGGCGTACCGGCATCCGAATTGAAACTGATCTTCGAACCGTTCTATCGCGGCAGCAATACGAATGCCAGCGGACACGGTCTTGGCTTGGCGATTGCAATCCGCATCGTCGAAGCGCTGAGCGGCAGCATCACCGCCCGCAACCGCGAGCAAGGCGGCCTGAGAGTCGATATCATGTTGCCGCTCAGCGCAACCATAACGCAATAATCGCCAGTACGCTCAGTACGAATAAAGCAAACAATGCGCGCATTCTGCTGCGCAGTACCGAAACCGCGGCGATCAGTTGTGCATTTTGTTCTGCCAACGCATTGATTAAATCGCTGGCCGAGCGTTGTTCGGTTTCCAATTCGTCCACTCTGACAACTAGCCGGTTAATGCTTGCCAACGAGCCGTCGTAGCCGGTATCGGCCACCGCGCCCTCGCGGCGCGCAGCAGCCGATTTCCCGGTGCGCGCCCATAGGCCTTTGGCGCCTTTGAGAATATCCGGCGCAGCAGCGGCGACATTGGCCCAGGGAATCAATTTAAAAGCAGCAATCCAGTTCAAACCCATAGCGGTCTTCCTCACAAATAGTCGAGCGTGATCATCATAGACCAGCAAAAAGCCGGCGTGGAGTTTTTACGACATATTCTGACGCACGCTTGGCGAAGCGACATCGGCGGTGTAGCCTGCATAGGCCATTTCCTATGGCGGCCTTAAGGATATTTGACGACATTCTTCACTTGAGCATTCCCCAATTAATGGAGAAAACGATGAAAAAATTACTAACTGCACTCGCCATGGCTATGCCTTTGCTATGCGTTCCGGCTTTTGCCGCAAATGCGCAGCAAAACAAAATGGCGAGCTGCAACAAAGATGCCACGGGTAAAAAGGGCGATGAACGCAAAGCGTTCATGAAAGAATGTCTGTCGAATAAACCGCTAGTCGCGACGCCACCACCAACCCAACAACAGAAAATGGTGACTTGCAATAAGGACGCCACGGGTAAAAAAGGTGATGAGCGCAAAGCGTTCATGAAGCAATGCCTGTCGAATAAGGCTTAAGGCTTTATTCGGCCCTGGCCAAAAAACCGATTTCCACTGCGGGAAATCGGTTTTTTTATTTGTTCGAACGATCCCGGATCATCGGGCAAAGGAGATGGAACCTTGTAAAACATGGGCTTGTCTTACTGCGGTATTGGGCCGCTGCGATCGGGCCTGTTATGTGTAATCCATACCGTCATCCAACGCCTGAATTATCCTCATCAAGGAGTTCCATCATGAATATCAATTTGACGTTCGGCCCGGTCGTGGCCCTAATCGCAGGCGTATTGATCCTAGCGATCCCGCGCTTGCTCAACTACATTATTGCGCTCTATCTGATCGTCATCGGCTTGGTCGGTCTGTTCGGCGCCGGCCATCTTCACTTGTAATTTTTATCGTCGCCGGGAGCGGCTGGCTCCCAACGCAGCCGCACGCGCTCACCGTGCAGTTGCTGATGCGCGCAATCCATGCCGATGCCGGAGGCAAAGAGCAAGATGTTTGCCGTGCCGAGGCCGAAGCCGACAATCGGCAAATAAGGCCGTTCCCATGCCGGGATATCCATCGCCTGATAATGATATTTGACACTTTTGGTCGGACGGTTAGGCGCCAGTTTAAGCCGTTCGCCCCCGCTGCGGTAGCGGATCCAGCAGCTTTGCTCGCGCAACCACTGTGCATCGATACCCGCCTCGTCGGAACCCGCCGGATCGAAATGCAGCGTCCCTTCAAAATCGGCAAATGAGATGCTCCGCTGCCCTGCCCACACAAATGTCTGCGCTGCGATCTCACTGACATCGCGATCGCGCCGCGGCGTCAGATAGACACGGTCCCGATGTCGCCGGATATGGCAGTCGGGATGTGTCACGCATAGCTGCGCATCGGCTTTCGCTTCCAGCAATTGCGTGCGCATTTCGCTTAACCATGCCGACGACGGCATCCGCATGCCGCGCACACCGAACCAATAGCGTAATAAATTATCGATACGATCGGCGTCGAGTTTTTTGACTTCGACGATGTCGAGACAATCACCTTGCAGGCATTGCTTTAAGTCCTGCGCACCCAGTTCGATCAGCAGGCGTTGCGCAGATTGCGCATGACCGGCGGTACGCGTAAAGCGCTGCTGAAAACCGGGAAACAAGGTCGCCAGCAGCGGCATGACTTGCAGCCGGACCGCATTGCGGGCGTAACGGGTATCGGTATTGGATTCATCTTCGATATGCGCTACGGCATGCGTTTGCGCATAGCGCTCGATTGCCGAACGGGCAATCTGCAATAACGGGCGCGCCATGGTCAGATCGGCGCTGCCCAATAAGGTCGGCGCGGTATTGGCCGCATCCATACCGGACAGGCCTGCCACGCCGGTGCCGCGCAACAACTGCAGCAAAACAGTTTCTGCCTGATCATCCTGATGATGCGCTGTCAGCAGCCATTTTGCGCCATGCTTGCGGCACAACGCACCCAGCGCAGCATAACGGTGAATGCGGGCGGCTTCTTCGATGCCGCTGCCGCTGTTGGAGGCGCCGCTCAGATCGATCCGGCGCGCTTCGAATGCAACGCCGTGCGCGGCGCAAATTTGCGCGCAATGGGCCAGCCAGGCATCCGCGTTCGGACTCAGGCCGTGATGAATGTGGAATGCATGGAGGGTAAGGCCGCGCTCGCGTGCATACAGCGCAGCGAGCTCGAGCAATACGGAAGAATCGATGCCGCCGCTGTATGCCAACGCAACATCTGCACCGGCAGGAATGGCCAACGCATCTAATGCGTCGGCAAAGACATCGAACATGGTTTTATTCGGAAATCAACTCTTTGAATTTACCATAGCTCATCAATTTTTCATGGCGTGCAATCAGCAAATCCTTGGTTTTTACGCCCTGGAACTGACGCAAAGTGTCGGCCAGTGCGCGCTTGAGCAGGGCCGCCATTTGCTTGACGTCCCGATGCGCGCCGCCCAGTGGTTCATTGACGATTTTGTCGATCAGGCCGACCGCTTTCAAACGGTGTGCGGTCAGTCCCAGCGCTTCGGCGGCGTCGGATGCACGCTCGGCTGTTTTCCATAAAATCGATGCGCAACCTTCCGGCGAGATCACCGAATATGTCGCGTATTGCAGCATCAGCACTGCGTCGCCCACCGCAATGGCCAGCGCGCCGCCGGACCCGCCTTCGCCGATAATGGTGGCGATCAGCGGCACTTTCAGTTCAGCCATGACATACAAATTGTGGCCGATGGCTTCCGATTGTCCGCGCTCTTCCGCGTCGATACCGGGAAATGCGCCCGGCGTGTCGACGAAGGTGAAAATAGGTAGGTTGAATTTTTCGGCTACTTTCATCAGGCGCATGGCCTTGCGATAGCCTTCCGGTTTCGGCATGCCAAAATTACGCAGCGCACGCTCTTTGGTGTCGCGGCCTTTCTGATGCCCGATGATCATGCAGGCCTGCCCGTTAAAGCGCGCCAGGCCGCCGATGATCGATAGATCGTCCGCATAGCTGCGGTCGCCGTGCAATTCGTGAAAATCGGTAAAAATTTCTCGGACGTAATCGAGCGTGTACGGCCGCTGCGGATGACGGGCAATCTGCGACACCTGCCACGGCGTCAATTTGGCGTAAATATCTTTGGTCAGTTGCTGGCTTTTCTTCACCAGACGATCGATTTCTTCAGAGATATCGACCGCGGAGTCATCCTGCACAAAGCGCAGTTCCTCAATTTTTCCTTCCAGCTCGGCAACCGGCTGCTCGAAATTCAGAAACGTCGTTGTCGTTTTGTTCATCGTGATCTTTCTATTACTTGCTATTGGTGCACCGTTGCACCGCTACACCACTACACCGTAGAAACCGCATCCAGGCTGCGCCACAGATACCAGGTGGCTACCGTGCGCCAGGGCTCCCAGTTGGCCGACACCTCGCGCGCATCGCTGCGCGATACCGGCTCGCCGGAAAAATAATTCACGCTGATGCCTTTGAGCAACCCCTGATCGTCCAACGGCAAAATATTCGGGCGGAGCAGATTAAATATCAAAAACATCTCTGCTGTCCAGCGGCCGATGCCGCGAATGTCGATCAATTCGGCAATCACATCCTCATCTTCCATCTCATTCCACAGGTCCGCGTGCACCCGTTTGGCCTTGAAATGGTCTGCAAGGTCGAGAATATACTCCGCTTTACGCTTTGATAAGCCGCACAGGGCCAGATTTTCGCTGCCGGCCTTCAATACCTGGGCCGGCGTGCATTTAGGACAAGTCTGCAAAAACCGCTGCCATACGGCCTGCGCCGCCTTGACCGAAATTTGCTGCCCGATAATCGATCGCGCCAGTGTGGTAAAAATATCGCCGCGCCCGGTCAAGTGCAAATCGCCGAATTGCGGGATCAGCTTGCGCATGATGCGGTCGCGCTTCATCAGCTCCTGTTTAGCCTGCTCCCAATACACGGGCACGCCAACGCCGGCCTCTGTGATTATTATATTTGCCATCCGAACTACGACCTCCGCCATTGCGTTTGCCCGCCGGGCTTGTCTTCCAGCACGATGCCGGCAGCGATCAATTCCTGCCGTATGCGATCGGCCTCGGCAAAGTTTCGCTCCTTCTTGGCGCTCGCGCGGGAGTCGATTTTAGCTTGAATATCTGCATCCGAATAGCCGGATTGCGCGTCTTCAGCCTGTGCTATACGACCTTGCAGGAAGCCATCCGGTTGACGCTCCAATAGGCCCAGCCATGCGGCCAGTGCCTTCAGTTGCGCCGCCATTGCCGGCGATTTACTGCGATTGACTTCATTCGCCAATTCAAACAAAACAGCAATGGCGATCGGTGTATTGAAATCGTCATTCATCGCCGCAATAAAGCGCTGTGCATGGGTTTCCGCAAGATCCGGGGCCGCTTCTGCCGCAGGCACTTCCTTGAGCGCAAGATACAGCCGGGTCAGCGCGTGCCGGGCGTCGTCCAGATGGACATCGGCATAATTGAGAGGACTGCGATAATGCGCACGCAGAATAAAGAACCGGACCACTTCCGGATCGTATTTTTTCAATACGTCGCGAATCGTGAAGAAATTACCGAGCGATTTCGACATTTTTTCATTGTCGACCCGCACGAAACCGTTATGCATCCAGTAGTTGACGAAGCCGTGACCGTGCGCGCCTTCGGATTGGGCGATTTCATTTTCGTGATGCGGAAACTGCAAATCCTGACCGCCGCCATGAATGTCGAAATGATTACCCAGTAGGTCGCCGGACATGGCCGAACATTCGATATGCCAGCCTGGACGTCCCTGCCCCCAGGAAGATTCCCATTTAACTTCGTCCGGTTCCGTGCTTTTGGCCGCTTTCCACAAAACGAAATCCAGCGGATCGCGTTTGCCGGGATTGACCTCGACCCGTTCGCCGGCACGCAGATCGGCGATCGATTTGCCGGACAGCTTGCCGTAGCCCGGGAAATTGCGCACGGCATAATTGACGTCGCCATCGCCGCCGTTATCCTTATCCTGATACGCCAGCCCTTTTTCGATCAATAATCCAATCAGATCCAGCATTTGTGGCACGTATTCGGTAGCCCGCGGCTGATGATCCGGCGTTTGCACGCCGAGCGCGGCGGCATCCTCTTCCATGGCCGCGATAAAGCGCCCGGTTAATTGCTTGATCGTTTCGCCGTTTTCAACGGCACGCGCGATGATCTTGTCGTCGATGTCGGTGATATTGCGCACGTAAGTCACGGCGTAACCGCTGGCGCGCAACCAGCGCTGCACCATGTCGAACACCACCATGACACGCGCATGGCCAAGGTGGCAATAATCGTAGACCGTCATGCCGCAGACATACAGGCGGACCTGTCCCGGGATAATCGGCGAGAAAAGCTGCTTCTCACGCGCAAGCGTATTGTATATTTTCAGAGTACTCATTAATGGGAAATCAGGGGAATCAATTGGAACGGCGGGAAAATGACAGGGCCGTATTTTACGCCAGCTTTTTTTATTCTAGCCAACCGTCGCGTCTGGACCATAAGACGAATAAGACGATCAGCAAAACCCTTTTTGTGATGCTTGTTTGATAAAATGCATTTTTCCGTTCGAGTATAGCATTGATGAAAACCATGCTCTTTGCATCTTTTTACCGGTCGCCGGCGCCTCTGAGCAGCCTCGGGAGCAAGTCCATCATTCTGTCGCTGCTGCTGGCAGCCAGCATCAGCCCGGCTCTGGCTAATAACGTTACGGATGTCAGTAAATTATTACGATCTAAACAATATGCAGAAGCTTTGGCGAAAACCGACGCCGTGCTCGCCAAGCATCCGCACGACGCGCAAATGCGATTTTATAAAGGCGTCATTCTAGCCGAGCAAAACAAGACCGCCGAGGCAATTGGCATTTTCACCAAGCTGATCGAAGATTTCCCCGATCTGCCGGAACCGTATAACAACCTGGCCGTTTTATACGCGGCCAGCGGCCAGTATGAAAAAGCCGGCGCGACCCTGGATATGGCGATCGATACCAATCCAACCTACGCCACTGCTTTGGCCAATCGAAGCGATATCTATGCAAGGATGGCGAGTCAGGCCTACGAAAAAGCGCTTCAGCTGGAACCGCAAAAAACCGCCAATCCGCCGCACCTGGCGCTGGTGCGTACGCTGTCGGGCAATCTCTCCGGTGGCACGGTGCCGAAGGCTATCGGAGGAGGCCCTGCAGTACCACTAGCCAAATTACCGCCATCGGTGCCGAAACCTGAGCCGGTGCAGCCGCCAAAGGCTGAATTGCCGCTGATAGCGGGGCTTGATAAACAGGCTGAAAAACCTGCTGAAAAACCGGCTGAGAAGCCTGTTGAAAAACCAAGCATCAAACCAACTGAAAAACCAAGCGTCAAGCCAACCGAAAAGCCGGTTGAAAAGCCGCCTGAAAAAATAGTTGAAAAGCCAGTCGCCAAACCTGCTGAAAAACCGATTTCCCCGCCAGTTGAAAAGCCAGTTGAAAAGCCGGTTGAAAAGCCGATTGAGAAATTAGCCGAGAAGCCGACCGACAAAGCCGCTGCCAAGGCTACAGCAGCCCGCGTCGCCGAACAGCAACGCAACGATGCGTTGACACTGGTCAATATTTGGGCCAAGGCCTGGAGCAACAAAGACGTCAAAACTTATCTGGCGCAATATAGCGCCGATTTCCAACCGCCTAAAGCACAAACCCGCAAGCAATGGGTTGAAGAGCGGCGCGCCCGGATCGAGGAAAAGGGACGTATCAGCGTCGATATCGATTCCCCTAAAGTCAGCATCAAAGGCGATACGGCAATTGTTCATTTCCGTCAAAGTTACAAATCGGACAATCTTAAAATCAATGCCAGTAAGACCCTTGTGCTGAACCGTCAAGGCAACCGCTGGGCGATTGTGCAAGAACGTGCCGGTGGATAACTGCTACCATCAATAAACTTTGATCAAATCGACCCAATGACGCCTAACAGGATCTTCCTAGCATTTCTGCTCAGCTTGCCGTTCTGTGCGTTAAACAGTTCGGCAGCCGGTTCGATGGCGCCGGGCGCCGGGCGCTCCGCCAACGTCCTCACGACGGTCGGTGGCAACGATGCGGAAATCAGGCTGATCGATATTTATAAGGATATCGGCGCCTACAGGATTGCCCAGGCACGGGAAAAGGCCGATGCGCTGGTAGCCGCCTATCCTTATTTCCGCCTCGGCCAACTGGTGCGTGGCGATTTACTGATGATGATCGCGCGTCCGATCAATACCTTTGGCGCCGTACTCGACGCACCGACCGATAAAATGCGGGATTTACGCGCCGAAGCGATGGTGCGCATCCAGTCTCTGCAACAGCGTCCCGATCCGGAACTGATTCCCAAAGCCGTGCTGCAAGTGGGCAATGACCAGAAAACGGTGCTGGTGATCGATGCCAAACGCTCGCGCGTGTATGTCTATGCCAACGACGACGGTAATCTGAAATTTCAGACCGACTATTACGTTTCGCAGGGAAAACTGGGGGTCAATAAGTTTAAAGAAGGCGACCAGAAAACCCCGATCGGCGTGTACGCCGTCAACAGCCATATTCCAGGCCAGAAGCTGCCGGATTTTTACGGCGCCGGCGCATTACCGCTGAACTATCCGAACGAATGGGATCGTCTCAATGGCCGTGGCGGTTCCGGCATCTGGCTGCATGGCACGCCCCCCGATAATTTCAGCAGGCCGCCGCTATCGTCCGATGGCTGCGTGGTGCTGACCAATCCCGATCTGCGGGCGCTTTATGCCACCACAGAAGGCGGTAAAACAACAGTCCTGATCAGCAGCGATGTCGAATTCATTACCAAGGCGGCCTGGGACAAAGAACACCAGGCGTTCAGCCAGTTGATCGAAGATTGGTCGCACGATGTTGAAAGCGACGATCACAGCAAATTGCTGGCAAATTATTCATCGCGCTTTCGCTCGGGATTGGGTGAAAATCTGCATACCTGGTTTAATCGTCAGCAAAAAGGCCTGAACAACGCACGCGGCGTGACTGTTAAACTAAGCGATATCAGCATGTTTTTGTATCCCGGTGAACAGGCTGTCATGGTCGGGACCTTTACGCAGGAAACATCGATCGGCAAGAATAAAAATATCTCACACAAACGCCAGTACTGGGTCAAGGAAGGCGCCGGCTGGAAGATTATTTACGAAGGAACTGCCTAATATGAATTTATCCCGTCGCGCCCTGCTGGTATTGGCGGCTGCATCGCTGGCATTCGGTCTGAGCATCGCCGCTAATGGCGCCGCTGCAGCCACTGCCGATACCCCGCATGTCACGCTGAAAACCAGTATGGGCAACATTGTGCTGGAACTATATCCGGCCCAGGCGCCACTCTCGGTCGCCAATTTCCTCGAATACGTCAAAAGCGGCCAATACAACGGCACGATCTTTCACCGCGTCATTGAAGGCTTCATGATCCAGGGCGGCGGTTTCGATAAAAATATGCATGAAAAAGCAACCCGTCCACCGATCAGGAACGAAGCAAATAACGGCCTCAAAAATACGACGTATACTCTTGCAATGGCACGCACTGCGGCGCCAAATTCGGCAACTGCGCAGTTTTTTATCAATACTGCCAATAACAGCGCACTGGATTATCCGAGCCGCGACGGTTTTGGTTACGCGGTTTTCGGCAAGGTTATCAGCGGTACTGAAGTCATCGACAGCATCAAACGTGTTCCAACCGGTAACAGCGGCATGTATCAAGACGTGCCGATGACGCCGGTGGTAATCGAATCGGCGACCGTTTCCCCGTAGTTTTCTGTCGACAATATTTCCGATCGACACTTTATTTCTTTATTACTTTATCTATACAGGACTTATATGGCCGTTTTACTTACCACTAACCACGGTGCAATTAAAATCGAACTGGATGCTGAAAAGGCGCCAAAGACGGTTGAAAATTTCTTGGCCTATGTCAACGCAGGCCATTACAACGGCACTATTTTCCATCGCGTGATTGACGGTTTCATGGTGCAAGGCGGCGGTTTTGAGCCTGGCATGAAACAAAAACCTGCCAATCAAAATGTTGAAAACGAAGCGGCCAATGGTTTGAAAAATGAGCCTTATACGCTGGCAATGGCGCGGACCTCGGATCCACACTCGGCGTCGGCGCAATTTTTCATCAACGTCAAAAATAATAGCTTTCTGGATTACCCTGGCCAGGACGGCTGGGGTTATGCGGTGTTCGGCAAAGTGATCGAAGGCACCGAAGTTGTCGATCAGATCAAGGCTGTGAAAACGACCCGCACCGGTATGTTCGCCGATGTTCCAGTCGACGATGTAATTATTATAAAGGCCGAAATCGTCTAATTCGATGCCGCAACATTCCACCAGGCACGCCGCTGCAAGCGGCAATATTACGCAACCGGATGCAATTCCCGATCCGGTTGCGTTTTTCATTTCCGACCTGCATTTGCAGGCATCGTTGCCGCTCACAGCGCAAGCGTTCCTGAATTTCCTGGCGCAACATGCGCTACGCGCCCAACAGCTCTATTTGCTGGGCGACATTTTTGAATACTGGGCCGGCGACGACGATCTGGAAACCCCCTTCAATCGAAGCATCGCCGATGCCATTGCGGCGCTATCCAAGGCGGGCGTGGAAGTGTTCTGGATTGCCGGCAATCGGGATTTTCTGGTGTCGAACGAATTCGCCCGGGCCGCCGGACTGACGTTATTGAACGACCCGCACGTCGTCATGCTGGCGGGACAACGCCTGACGCTGGCGCATGGCGATGCCCAGTGTACCGACGATACGGATTACATGGCGTTTCGCGCCCAGGTGCGCAATCCGGTTTGGCAGAACACTTTTCTGGCGCTTCCGCTGGCGCAGCGCAAGGCGATTATCGAAGGCCTGCGCCAGGGTAGCCAAGCGGCGCAAAAGCAGAAATCATCCGAGATCATGGATGTTAATCCGCAGGCAATTGCACAACTCTTTGCCGATACTGGCAGCGCGCTGCTGATTCACGGCCATACCCATCGTCCGGCGCGCCACGTCTATCAGGACGCCACGGGCGTTAAAGTGCGTTACGTATTACCGGATTGGGAAATCGATACCGTGCCGGCGCGCGGCGGCTGGATTGCATTAGGCAAGGATGGCGTATTGCGCCGCTTCGACTATCAAGGGCAATTGCTGGCAGATCTTTAAGGCAACGCTGATGAAGCGCCATGGGCGGCGGGCTGTGGCGGGCTGTTGTGCGCAGTGTGGGCAAGAAGGGAGGCGGCCGCCGGCCGCCGGAATGACACGAACGGAGCACAACAGCCCGTCACAGCCCGCCGCCCATGGCGCTTCATCAGCGTTGCCTTAAACGCCCCCTGGCTACTTACCTCTTACTACTCGACCAGTTTATTCAAGTTCTCCGCATCGAATTTATTTTGTTCGATCAGCTTCTCGCACCGTACACCGGAGCCTTTCAGCGCCGATAGGATTAAATCGATCTGCTGCTCTTGTGCGGCGGCATGATTGATCAGATCGTGCAGCGCCTTGGCCAATGGATCGTCGCCGTTCGGCGTCACGCCATAGGCAGCAAACATACGCGCTGCCGCCGTCTCCTGACGGCTGGCCTCCTTGTCCTTGATGACAATGCGGGCCGGATTACCGATCGCTGTCGCACCGGCAGGCACCTCTTTGAGCACCACGGCATTCGAGCCGATTTTAGCGCCCTCGCCTACGACAAAGCCCCCCAGAACCTGCGCACCGGCGCCGATGATCACGCCGCGCAGCAACGTCGGATGGCGTTTGACGCCCTTGATAAGCTGGGTTCCGCCCAGCGTTACACCTTGATAAATGGTGCAGTCATCGCCGACTTCCGCAGTTTCACCGATAACAACGCCGAAACCGTGATCGATAAATACGCGCCTTCCGATTTTGGCGCCGGGGTGAATCTCGATGCCGGTCAAGATGCGGGCAATATGCGACAGGAAGCGCCCCAGCCATTTGAAACCGGCATTCCAGCATGCATGCGCCCAGTTATGCATGATGATCGCATGCAGCCCCGGATAACATGTCAGGACATCCCAACCGTTACGAGCGGCAGGATCGCGCGCGATGATGCTGGCAATATCTTCTCGGAGGCGGGTAAACATAGCAAATGAAGATTAACAGAAAGGCGCCATCTTAATGCGTTCCACGCATACCTGCTGGCAGAAAAACGTTTTTAAACGGGAAGTATCGAGTAAGCACAGTCGGCTGCGCTTACTCGACATTTCCCTATTTTTTATTAAGTATTAAGGCTTAACCATGCGCTGGCGCCTTGCCTCGAACAATGTCACGCCAGAGGCTACCGAAACATTCAGGCTTTCGACCGAGCCGAACATTGGAATGCTGACCAGCATATCGCAGGTTTCGCGTGTGAGACGCCGCATGCCTTCGCCTTCGGAGCCCATGACAATGGCCGCAGGACCGGAAAAATCGGCTTGATACAGGTTCTTTTCCGCTTCATCGCTGGTGCCGATCAGCCAGATATCGCGTTCTTTCAGCTCACGTAAAGTACGCGCCAGATTGGTGACGGTGATATAGGGGACAGTTTCGGCAGCGCCGCTGGCCACCTTGGCTGCGGTTGCGTTCAGACCAACGGCCCGATCTTTCGGTGCGATCACCGCATGAGCGCCGGCGCCGTCGGCAACGCGCAGGCAAGCGCCGAGATTGTGGGGATCGGTAATGCCATCGAGCACCAGCAGCAACGGCGGCCCCTCGATGGCATCCAGCAATTCATCCAGATTACGCGCCAGCGACAATTCGCCGGCCTTGGCAACCACGCCCTGGTGGCGACGGGTGCCTACGATATTCGACAGGCGCTGATCATCTACCTGAATAACACGTACATTCATCGATTTGGCTGCGATCAGCAGATCCTGCATGCGACCGTCCTGACGCGATGCATCGACATAAATTTCTTCCACCGACGAGGCTTCGTGCCGCAGACGCGAAGTCACGGCGTGAAAGCCGAAAATCATTTTGCTTTTCATATACTGCGGATCTTTTCTAAAAAACTGGCGCTTAAATTAGCGCATAAGCTAGCGCATAAACTAGCGCTTTTTGCCTGGCCGTGTAAACGGCTTGTTGGAACGCTTTTTTTCGGTATCGGCGGCTGCCGTTTTTGCGCGCACCGGTTTTTCCGGCTTGACGGCGACTTTACCGGCCTTGGCCGCTTTAGCTGTCTTGGCCGTGCGCGGCGGCTTGCGCGAGCCGGTCAATGGCGCGTCATCGGATGCCGGTTTGCTCCGTGAATGTTCGCTCTCGGCACGCTTGGCTTCATTTTTCAGCAAGGTCTTGATGCCTGGTTCAGTCACCAGACGCAAGTCGATTTTGCGCGCATCCAGATCGACCCGGCTGACCTGCACCGTCACGCGATCGGTGAGCTGGTAGCGGATACCGGTGCGTTCGCCGCGCAATTCATGACGCGCTTCATCGTATTTGAAATAATCGGTGCCGAGTTCGGTAACGTGCACCAGACCTTCGATATACAAGGCATCGAGTTGCACAAAGATACCGAAGGTGGCGACGCTGGAAATGACGCCGGTGAATTCTTCACCCAGCTTGTCGCGAATGAAATAACACTTGAGCCAGGCTTCGACATCGCGCGATGCTTCATCGGCGCGGCGTTCATTGGCGGAGCAATGTATGCCCAGCGCTTCCCATATTGCAACATTGCCTTCGCTCTTGATCTTGCCGGCAGCCTTGTCTTTGGCCAGTTGCTTGCGACCGGCAGGCGATAGTTGCGAATTCAGCGTACCGGTATCGATACCTTTTGGCTCATAGCGCTTGCCTTGCAAAATCGCTTTGATGGCGCGATGCGTCAGCAGATCCGGATAACGCCGGATCGGGCTGGTGAAATGCGCATACGCTTCGTAGGAAAGGCCGAAATGGCCGATATTTTCCGGGGTGTACACCGCTTGCTGCATGGAACGCAGCAACATGGTCTGGATCAGCAGCGCGTCGGGACGCGATTTGATCTTGGGCATCAGCTCGGCATAATCGGATGCCGACGGCGCATCGCCGCCGGCCAGGTTCAGGCCGATCTGTTTCAAAAAGGTCCGTAACTGATTCAGCTTTTCCTTGGTAGGGCCGGCGTGAATACGGTACAGGCCGGGATGCTTGTGGCGCGCCATCAGATCGGCGGCGCACACGTTTGCGGACAGCATGCATTCTTCGATCAACTTGTGCGCATCATTGCGCGTGCGCGGCAAGATTTTCTCGATTTTGCCGGCCGGATTGCAAACGATATAGGTTTCGGTCGTTTCAAAATCGATCGCGCCGCGTGCATGGCGCGCATGCAGCAAGGCCTGGTAAATCTCGTACAAATGCTGCAGATGCGGCACCAGACCGGGCCGCTTGGCCGCTTCCGGTCCTTTGGTGTTGGCCAGAATAGCGGCCACTTCGGTATAGGTCATGCGCGCGGCGGAATGAATCACCGCAGGATAAAACTGATATGCCTTGATCTCGCCCTTGGCGGTGATGACCGCATCGCATACCAGCGTCAAGCGATCCACGCCGGGATTGAGGGAACACAAACCGTTCGATAATTTTTCCGGCAGCATGGGGATTACGCGGCGCGGGAAATATACCGAGGTGCTGCGCTCGATGGCGTCGATATCCAAGGCGTCGTTCGGCTTGACGTAATGACTGACATCGGCGATCGCAACAATCAGCCGGTAACCGTTGGTGCGGCCGATCTTGACCGGTTCGCAATAGACGGCATCATCGAAATCGCGTGCATCTTCGCCATCGATGGTGACCA
>JAQGNR010000154.1 GCA_028291765.1 Herbaspirillum sp. | reverse complement strand
AAATAGGTGGCGGTACCGGTTTGCAACAGCATCAAAAACAACAATGCCAGTCGCCGCACATTGCCGCTGTGATGCCAGCGACCGACCGGGTCCGGGCCGTCCACCCACTCGGCATCTTCCTCGCGGCGGCGGCGTCTTTCGGCGGCCAGCGTCGGCACCGGCGGCAGGATGATGCCCTGCTTGGCCGCCTTGCGTTGCGCCGAACGCCGATCGAAACGACGATTGGCGACATCGACCCAACGCACCAGCGGATTGAGTTCGCCCCAAGGCCGCGGCACCATCGACTTGCGATTAAGGGGCGGCGCGACGGCGATGCACGGCGCACCGCTGGGAGCGATCGTCAGCGGCAGTTCAGACGCCGCATCGACCTCGCCGCCCTCGGGCTGAGGCCGGGGTTCGCCATACGCCAACAACAGCCGGGCCAGCACCGATTGCGCGGCGCTGCCGCCTTCTTCAGGCTGGTGATGCTGGGAAAGACTGAAGGTATTGGCGCCTGCGCCCACGGCCTTGACGCCGGTTGCCGCCGCGGCCTCTGCAGCCAGACTGCCGTGCATCGCGCGCAACGCGGCATCGGCTTCGATTTCAACCGCGCCGGAGGGCGGCAGCAGACGCTCACGCTGAAACGCACTAAGCGGCAGCCGGTCCAGATAGGAGGCGACGGCCGGTTGTGACGAAACTTGCTTTAGTTGGACGGTAATATGTAGCTCCACGTTTCAGACAGGGCCGTATTGCCGCTACGCAAAACACCGCGCAATTCGACCGGTTTGTTTTCATCATTGCGGCGCAGACGGATAATCATGCGCCAGCCTTCGGTCACGTCATTGCGCACTACCCGCGTTTCAAGCAATCTGCCGTTATCGTCGGCATCGATGGCGGCGGTCAGTCTGCTGTCGCTGGATAATTTCTTCAGCCCTGGGCCTTCAAAATCCACATTCAGCACAATGCTGTCGTCCGGTTTGCCGGGCGGACCGCCGTTGCCGCGCCTGGTTTGCGTGACCCAGGCCAGCGTCGGCTTGGTGTCGGCCTCCTTCTGCCACGACAGGCGGTATTCGATGGGGAAAGGCGTGCCTGGCGGCGGTAATTTAGCCGGTACCCAATAGGCGACGATATTATCGTTGTCCTCATTAGGCGTCGGGATCTGCACCAGCTCGACCCGGCCGTCGCCCCACTTGCCCTTCGGCGTGACCCATAAACTCGGCCGCGTTTCAAAGTGCGACGCCAAATCTTCATAACTGGAAAAGCGGCGCTCGCGCTGCATCAGGCCGAAGCCCTGCGGATTGTTGCTGCCGAATGACGTCACCAGCAGACGCCGCGGATCGACCAGCGGCCGCCAAATCCATTCACCGCTGCCCGAATGCACCATCAGGCCATCCGAATCGTGCACTTCAGGACGATAATCTTCGGCATCGGAACGCTGGTTTTCGCCAAAAAAATACATACTGGTCAGCGGCGCGATCCCCATCTTCGCCACGTTGTTGCGCAAATAGAGTTGCGCCTTGACATCGATCGTGGTCTCGATGCCCGGCTTTAGAATCAAGCGATAAGCGCCGGTCAGGCTGGCCGAATCGAGCAGTGCATAGATGGTCAGCTCTTTATCGCCGGCGGCAGGCCTGGCAATCCAGAGTTCGGAAAAACGCGGAAATTCTTCCCCTGACTGCATTGCGGTATCAACCGCCAGGCCGCGCGCGGAAATGCCATAGTTCTGCCCTTTGCCCAGCGCCCGGAAATAACTGGCGCCCAGCAGCGAAAAGACGTCTTCCTTGGTCTTGCCGGAATTGATCCCGTATTGCACGCTGACGCCGGCAAAACCGAGATTGCGCATCTGCCCCGGATCAATTTTGTTGTTGCCGTAATCGAAGGCATCCGGGGTGAATTTAAGCTCGCGGACGGTATTACCGACGATTTCACTGATTTTGACCGGCAGGTTATAGGCCGAGCCTTCATGCGCAAAGGCCAGCTCGAACGGCAGCTTTTCTGCGCGCCAGACATTCTTTTCGGGGCGATAGGTGATATCGGTGTACTGATCGTAGGTCAGTGCTTTGATGTCTTTCGGCAAATTATCGGTCGGCTTTTTATACGATTTGGTCGACAATATCTGCGCTTGCTTGACGACATCATTGAAATCGAAGGCCTGGGCCGCCGTCGCGCCGAGCAGCAACCCCGCCAATAATGCAAAATAGGCAAAACCGGCCAGACGGCCCAGATAGCGCAGCTTTAGCGATACGATACGAACCATCGCTTTACTCATTTTTAAATACATAAATTTCCGTCTGAATTACATGAATGGCGCGCATTGAGGACGCCAAAGCCGCGATAGCCTAAACCAGTAGTCTGACCCAGGCTAAGATTTAGTAAATATATTACAAAATGTTTTCCCCGGGGGCGGGCGCGCGCGAAAAACCTGAAGGTGCATACTTTACTGCTATAAGGGCATGCATGAACAATAAAGTTCCCCCTCACTCTAGTAAGATAGGCAATTTTGCGGCCTTTGCAGCGGCCTTTTCGTTCATTCCCATTCTTTCGATTAACCGACATCAGTTACCATGCCCTCACCCCGCCTCAGCATCATCGTCGCCACCGACGCCAATCGCGGCATCGGCATCAAGAACACCTTGCCGTGGCATCTGCCGGAAGACCTGGCGCATTTTAAGCGCACCACTACCGGACACCCGATCATCATGGGCCGCAAAACCTTCGATTCGATCGGACGCGCGCTTCCGAACCGGCGCAATATCGTCATTACCCGCAATCCCCAATGGCAACACCCCGGCGTGGAAAGCGTCGGCTCCATCGCCGCCGCGGCTGCGCTGGTCGGCGCTGACGCCGATAATGCAAGCGCCGAAGCCTTCATCATCGGCGGCGCGCAAATCTATATCGAAGCCTTGCCGCTGGCCGATCGCCTGATCGTCACTGAAATCGCCAAAAGCTTCGACTGCGATGCTTTTTTCCCGGCGGTCGACATGCATTGCTGGCAACAGGTTTCGCGCGAAGCGCACCGCAGCGCCGACGGTGCATTTGACTATGCCTTTGTGATCTATGAAAAACGCTGAATAAATTGTTGTTTTGATGGACTATTTTTGCGTATTGCCAAGCCATAGCGCCCCATCCCGGCCCATATCTGCGAAAATTCGGCTGGCTTTTGATCCTTCAATTTTTTAAGTACGGAGGGTGACCCTTCGACACGGCCTGCGGCCTGCTCAGGGCGAACGGTTTTCTTTAAATTTTCAAAAAAGCCCGTTCGCCCTGAGTAGTCGCAACGCGACGTATCGAAGGGTCACCTCCAACCTGTAAACACAATGGTCCTGGAGACTGCATGAAATTTCGTTTTCCCATCGTTATCATCGATGAAGATTTCCGTTCCGAGAACACCTCCGGTCTTGGCATCCGCGCACTGGCCGACGCGATGCAACTGGAAGGAATGGAAGTGCTCGGCGTCACCAGTTACGGCGACCTATCGCAATTCGCCCAGCAACAATCGCGCGCCTCTGCATTCATCCTGTCGATCGACGATGAAGAATTCGGCGCCGGCTCATTCGAAGAAACCGATTTCGCGCTGAAATCGCTGCGCGCCTTCGTCGAAGAGATTCGCTACAAAAACGCCGACATCCCGATTTATCTATATGGCGAAACCCGCACCTCGCGGCACATCCCGAACGATATTCTGCGCGAACTGCACGGCTTCATTCACATGTTCGAAGACACGCCGGAGTTCGTGGCCCGCCACATCATCCGCGAAGCCAAATCCTATCTGGACGGCCTATCGCCGCCGTTCTTCCGGGCGCTGGTGCATTACGCGCAGGATGGTTCGTATTCATGGCATTGCCCCGGCCATTCCGGCGGCGTGGCGTTCCTGAAATCGCCTATCGGCCAAATGTTCCATCAGTTTTTCGGTGAAAACATGTTGCGTGCGGACGTCTGCAACGCGGTGGAAGAACTAGGACAATTGCTCGACCATACCGGCCCGATCGCCGAATCCGAACGCAATGCGGCGCGCATCTATAACGCCGATCACTGCTACTTCGTGACCAACGGCACATCGACTTCGAACAAAATGGTGTGGCATTCGACCGTTGCGCCCGGCGACATCGTAGTAGTCGACCGCAATTGCCATAAATCGATCCTGCACTCGATCATCATGACCGGCGCGA
>JAQGNR010000135.1 GCA_028291765.1 Herbaspirillum sp. | reverse complement strand
AGCCCACAGCTACCCGCTTGCCGCGCAGATCGTCCAGGCTGTCGACGATGGTAGCGGTGTGATAAAACACCGACACCGGCACATAGGCGACGCTGCCCAGCGAGACCAGCGTATTGATCGCGGCTTCGGTTGCCAGCCCGCCCTGGACGAAGCCGACATCGATGTCAACCTTCGGGTCCATCAATTTGTTCAGATTGTCCAGCGAGCCGTCCGAGGCCAGGATTTTCAGCGTGACGCCATCGCGCGCCAGGATCTTGCGATATTTCTGCGCGGTATTCCAGAAGTTGCTGTTTTCAGGGCCGGTGATGATGGTGAGCGTCTTCGGCGGGGCCGGCCGGATCAGCCAGATCGTCAGCCAGATGCCGATTAGCGCCACCAATACGATAGGCCCGAAACTGACAGCCGCATCGCGCCAGGAAATGGCGACGAAACGGGCTCTGATTTTGCCGGCGGGGCGGCGTTTGGGTGGCGCTTCGTTGTTGATGGACATTGCAATCATCCTGTTTTGACCGGCGGCTCATTATGCATGGATTCTGGTGAATCTGGAGCGCCGTAAGCACGCCGTTTAACAAGCTGTGCCGCGTAAAATACAAAAAACAATTAAGATGTACGCAATTCAGTATTTCGCCCCAGTAACAAAAAATGTTTAGCCTGGATCCTGTGTCCGGGCTCGCTGCGCTTTTGCGCAACATTTTCGCTTCGTCAACATAATAAAAGAAATTCAATATGAATAAGCCAGCAGCAGTCCCGGACCATCCGGTGCCCCGCGATTTACGCGATCTGTTTTTCTCATTCACCCTTTTGGCTTTGCAGGGTTTCGGCGGCGTGATGGTGATCGTCTATCGCGAGCTGGTGGAGAAAAAGGGCTGGCTTACCGATGACGAATTCCTCGAAGACTGGTCGGTGGCGCAATTGCTGCCCGGCGCGAATATCATTAATCTGGCGCTGATTATCGGTAATCGGTATTTCGGTCTGCGCGGCGCACTGGCGGCATTGACCGGGATGATGATGGCGCCGTTGGTGGTGGTGATTGCGCTGACCCTGATTTACACCAGATACGCCGATTACCCCGGCGTCATCGGCGCATTGCACGGCATGGGGGCAGTCGTCGCCGGCTTAATCGGCGCCACCGGCCTGAGATTGCTGAAATCGCTGCGCGCTTCGCCATTGCCAAAGCCGCTTTGCATCGCAATCCTGATTTGCTGCTTTCTGATGATCGCGATCATGCGCTGGCCGCTGGGTTATGCCTTGCTGGGTTTGGGATTGATTTCCTGTGTGCTGACCTATCGCAGGATCCAGGCATGAGCGCGCCGCTGCACTTTACGCTGAGCTTGGCCGATTGGCGCGAGATGTTCCTGCATTTTCTGATGCTGTCGGTGCTTTCGGTTGGCGGTGCGGTTTCGACTATACCGGAAATGCAGCGCTTTCTGGTCATACGTCAACATTGGCTGACCGATCCGCAATTCACCGGCTCGATCGCCATTGCGCAGTCGGCGCCCGGCCCGAATATATTGTTTGTCGCGCTCATGGGATGGAATGTGGGCATGAATGCCGGGGGGCCATGGCAGGCCTTGCTGACGATGGCCGTTATGATGATCGCGATCATGCTGCCGAGCTCGATATTGACCTTGATTGCAACGCGCTGGCTGCATCGCAACCGGGAGCTGCGCACGGTACGTGCCTTTAAACAAGGCATGGCGCCGATTGTGATTGGCTTATTGCTCGCAACGGCCTGGATCCTTGCCAGCGTCAATCATAATTTCAGAACGGACGTGCCGATCTGGCTGGTGTCGATTGCCACGGCATTGCTGGTCTGGCGAACCAGAATACATATATTGTTCATCCTGTTGACCGGCGCCATTTTGGGTTGGTTTCATCTGGTTTAAGTTTGCGCTGATGAAATGCCCTGGCGGTCTGGCCGGTTGAGCCGCCGGTTTTATTTCGGAGATTGCCCCTTAGCGCTGCGCTTTGCCGGCGGCTGTTGTACTCCGTTCGTATCCTCCAGCGGCCTACGGCCGCTTCCCCCTTTTACCTCACTGCGCACAACAGCCACCGGCAAAGCGCAGCGCTAGGGCACTTTCACACTAGTTAGCCGGCGAACGCTTTTCTTTCAATTCCAAAAATAATAAAAAAAGCTTGGCCCTCCCGCTCAGTTGCGGAGATGCCGACCTGCCTCTTCGATCATGAATATGGCGGGCGGTTGTACGCAGAGAGGTAAAAGGGGGAGGGGGCCGCAGGCCACCGGAGGACACGAACGGAGTACAACCGCCCGCCATATTCCTGATCGAAGAGGCAATCACAGTCCAAAAAATTCGTAACGGAACGGCATTACAGCGCAGACTGATGGTTTATGGCGCTCCGAGCGGCAATTGCCACGTCGCACCGGGATGCTGCATCGGTTCATCCATAACGGCGGCGCATCGCCTGTTGGTACATCCTGTGTCCCGTTTTCCAAAGCGGAGATGTCAATACAGGAGGCTGCTGCGATACGATATCCGGCGCCAGGTCGCGAAAGCCGCTGGTACGAAATAGGTCTCTATTGGCATCGAGGAACCGGCACAGTTTGTCAAAGCGCTTCACCATGGTCAGGTCGGCGCGATCGCGGGACGTGTTGAGTAACTCGAAGTTGTGCGAAAGCATCATGAATGATTTGCGGCCGGTTTCAAGCGCCTGCAATAAAAGTCCTTCCAATTCCCGGTTGGAGCAGGCGCCGAGTTGTACATGACGCAGCTTGCCTGTACCGTCATCGAACACTGTCATCGGATACTCGATGACCCCATCGTATTGGATCGGGTCGAAGATTGCTTGTCCGGGCATGACGCCGCTGTCCGGTCCGAACATGCTGGCGTTGTAACTACTATCGTATGCGATTTGATTTGCCGCCATTGCAGTGAGCGATTCCCGGTTAAAACCGAAGCTGCCGGCCCTGAAAGCGCTAACTACGCCGCCGCCTGCGCGTTCTATCAAGCGCTTGCCGGCACCGATCAGTGTAATTTGTTCTTGAAGGGAAAATTGCCTCAGAAATTGTCTTTTCGGCTTGGCAAGGGCGATCAGCGGTTCGGTCGATTCGCTGACCCATTCCGTATGCAGGTGCTCTTGCACTTCATGGCCATATTCTTGTATTAGGCCGATGATTTCGGCCAGCGGATCGAGGCCGAAACGTGTTGCAAACAAAGGTTCGACAAAAAACACGCCAAGCAGCCCGCGATCCTTCAATTGCTTGAGTTTATATCGCAGGCCGAATTCACCCTGCGGTGTTTTACCGTAGACATACTGTTGGAACGCACGAGGAAACCGGGCATCGATATCGTGCCATCCGCCGCACCAGATTTCCACGTCGACTGTGAAAAACACATTTAACATAGGATAGTTTTTTTCATGAAGCCGGCGCCTTTATTCAAGGGACTCCGTATGAGTTAGGTAACTCGTTAGGCAAACTGTGTGCCAGAATTGAAAAACGTAAAAAATCAAAATGCTGTTGCCTAAACGCTGTTGCCTATTTGCAAGTTGGTGATTTAATCATCGTGTTTTTTTAATCCGGTGCCTATGCGCTTTCCTCAAGTCGCCGCGATTTTCTTGGGCATCATAAAGCAACTTTGTTTCTTATCTCGGAAATTGGTGTTGGTTCAGCATAGCCTTAAGTACGTTAATGGGTAGTCATGTTTGACGAGGATCGTTCGACATACCTATCGGAACAGAAATGAAATCATACAACTCGGGGGGGGGAGGGAATGCATTTTATTCATTGCGCATTTTTTGGTTTTGTACTTTCGGCATTTGGTGCATCGGCGTCGACACTGCCACCGGTTTCATTATCTGATTCCTCACCGATTTCGTTACCTGCCTCCTCACCGGTTTCGTTACCTGCTTTCTCACCAGTTTCATTGCCTGCGTCTTCACCGGTCGCGGCAACAAGCTCCACCATCGTTTCTCAGGCGGATTCGTCGCCGATTCCCAAGCAAATGGCGATTACCGACGTTAAATTCCAAAGCACAGACAATACCGATCAAACCAATGTTCCGGTGACATTCGGCCAAGTTTTTGCTGCAGGAGATGTATCGCAATCGTACACAATTACCGGGGAATTGAGCGACGGTACCGTCGTTCCTTTGCAAGTCGACGTGAAAGCAAGCCATTCAGATCGCTCAATAAGACACGCGGTTATTTCTGCTTTGATACCGAAACTATCAAGTCAAAGCAGGGTGCAGCCACAGACCTTGCGTTTAATAAAAACGCCGGTAACTTCGGCATCTCAGAAGCCAATGAGGCCCACCGATTTACTGAATGCGGGCTTTACCGCCGGCGTGCGCCTCCTATTAGGGGGCCAAACCTACAGTGCGTCTGCAGATGCTTTACTCCGGGATGGAAAATATACGACTTGGCTAGCTGGACCGATCGCAAATGAATGGCTTATATCGGCGCCTTTAAAAACGGATCAAGGCGTCAACCATCCACATCTTATGGCGCGTTTTGCCATTCGGTCATATACAGGGGTGAATAAGGCAAGAGTCGATGTCAGTATTGAAAATGTTTGGGCTTATGAACCAAGCCCCCAAAATTTCACTTACGATGTGCAAATTTTGGTTGGCGGCCAAACGGTATATGCCAAGTCTGCGCTGACGCATTATGACCATGCCCGCTGGCGCAAGGTGTTTTGGTGGGGCGCGACACCGCAAGTACATATTCGGCACGATACCGCCTATTTGATTGCGACAAAAGCGCTGGCTAATTATGACCAGAGCATTATTTTTTCTGCAAGCGCAATCGATAGTAATGTCAGGAAATTTACTGGAGCGGTTACGGAGCCTATGCACACTGGACTGGCGCAACCAAGTATGCCGGATACCGGCGGGCGGCCTGATATCGGTTTATTGCCGGGTTGGGCAGTGACGTATTTGTTGACGATGGATAAGGCGGCTAAAGAAGCTACTTTAGGGACTGCGGATCTGGCAGGCAGCTGGGCGGCGCATTATCGTGACAAGAAAACGGACCGGCCGGTCAGTGTCGTTGATTATCCCTATATATCGGTGAACGATCCTAACAGCGGCGACACGATCAATCCGGCAACTAAAAAGAACGAGAGAGTTGCGCAATGCGTCTCGACGGATGCTTGTTCCAATCCCAATATCATCGATCCTGCGCATCAACCGTCGTTTGCCTACCTGCCTTATATTGTCACCGGCGACCATTATTACCTTGAGGAGTTGCAATTCTGGGCAATGTGGAATGTCATTCAGGGCGTACCGGGATATCGTAATTTCGCAAAGGGCTTAATTCACCAGACGCAAGTCAGAGGACAAGCATGGATGTTGCGATCTATTGCCGAGGCTGCTTACATCACACCCGATAGCGATTTATTAAAGAAGCAGTTTGAGACATTGTTGTCGGACAACCTCGATTGGTATAACAGGGCTTACACGAATAACCCGGCAGCGGATAATCGACTTGGATTTATTACGGAACATGCGATTGAATATAACAACAAGATTGGCGTAGCGCCCTGGATGGACGATTTTTTTACATCGGCCGTCGGACATATTGCAGAGCTGGGTTACGTCAAGGCCAAGCCCCTGCTGGCGTGGAAAGTCACGTTTCCCATCAGTCGCATGACAGACCCCAATTTTTGCTGGATTGTCGGCGCGAGTTATTCGTTGGTAGTGCGCGATAGTCCTGCAAGTCCGATTTATACGTCCATGAGACAAGTATATGATGCAAGTAATCCAGCATCATTGCGCTCGTTGGCTTGTGCCGGCGGCGATATGGCGCACAATCTTTCGCTCAAAGTCGGCGAAATGACGGGATATTCCACGGCGACCGATGGCATGCCGTTAGTGATGCAGCCAGCGCTCGCCTATGCTGCCGACTCCGGCAGTGCGGCTGCTGCAGCGGCGTGGAAAGTATTTGTTGCTCGTAGCGTGAAGCCCGATTTTTCCAAGGGGCCGCAATTCGCAATCGTACCAAGATAGTGTTGAGCCGTATTCAATACTTTCTGTGCCGGTCTCTGAAAGAGGTGCAGGAAGGTTTTGCTACGCAACCGTAACGATAAAGAAAATAAAAAATGCGAACAGTTTTTCTGACGGCCATATTATCTTACATGCTCGTTTTGGGATTTTCTTACCCATTCATTGCAGGCTTGGCTTACGTTTGGATCGATATCGTCAAGCCGCAAGATCTGGCCTATTTCCTGATTAATGGTTGGTCTTTGTCACTGATTGCCTCAGTCGTTGCCGTGTTGTCGTATGTTTTTGCCAGACATAAAAAGAGCTTCAAATTTACGCCGGAAATTTGTCTGCTGATTATTTTTGCTGCCTGGATGACGTACACCTCGTTCCATGCCGACCCCAGACTTTTTTCGTGGAATAAGTGGGATTGGGCTTTTAAGGTCGTCATTTTCACGATTTTTATTTCAGTGGTATTTCGGTCCAGGGTGCATTTTGAGGCCTTGATTCTGACCATCATCTTTTCAGTGGCAACCATTTCTTTCTCTTCCGGTGTGAAAACAGCGCTGGGAGGTGGGGGCTATGGCGTATTGGCAATTTTGGGAGGCGACAATTCGGGACTGGGTGAAAGCAGCACGCTGGCTGCTGTGTGTGTCATGCAGCTGCCTCTGCTGCACTATGTGTATAAGCACTCGATTATTTTTCCGCGGAACCGATTATTCCATTTGTTCATTTGGATGATAGTGGCCATCACCATCCTGACAATAGTAGGAACCAGCGCGCGTACAGGTTTGGTTGCCTGCGTCTTTCTTTTACTTTGCTACCTGTTGCGATCAAAACGAAAATTGATTTGGTCCTTGGTGATTATTCTCGCTATGGGCATTTTTCTGACGGTAGACTTGGGCGACACCGCATGGGGAAGCCGGATGTCAACGATCGATTCTTATAATCAGGACTCATCGGCTTTAGGCCGCCTCAAAGTATGGCAATGGACATTGAACTTCATCGCCGAAAATCCTTTAGGCGGCGGCTTCGATGCGTTCAAACTGAATGGCATCTCCAAAGTTACTGAGGAAGCGGTTGAATATTACGAGCCCGGCGTTATCAACGGGAAGGCGTTTCATAACATCTATTTCGAAGTGTTGGGGGAGCAAGGAATCATTGGCTTCGCAATATATATTTCCTTATTGGTAATGACCTTATTGAAGCTCCAAAAGACGCGCGTTTTTGGCGGCGATAATGTTGAGTTCGCCTGGGCAAGGGATTTGGCGCTGCGATTACGCGATGCCCTGCTGACCTTATTAGTGAGTGGAATGTTCATTGGAATCGCTTACCAGTGCTACATTTTTTATCTCATCGCCATTACCATTTCACTCAGGCAATTGCTGCCGAAAGTCCATACACTAGCCAATCCTTCAACAGACTATGCAACCAGCACATAAGCGGCTCGACCATCTGGTCAGTATGAGAGGATTGGCCGCCTGGCTGGTCGTCTTGTTCCACTCACTTGCCATATTGCGATCGGCGCTGCCGGGGCTGCCCTACGCAGTGGTTAACGTGATCGGTCACGGCTACCTCGCGGTTGATTTTTTCTTTGTGCTGAGCGGCTTCATTATATTTATCAATTATCACGATAAGTTTTTTTCCAGTTTCCTTCACAATGCGAGGTTTTTTTACTGGAATCGAATTTCGAGAATTTATCCGATGCATGTTTTCATGCTGCTGGCCTATCTGCTTTTAGCGCTTGGATTTCTGTATGCATCCGCTTCCAAGACGCTGCCGCCTGCTTATACGGCGGCCTCATTCTGGCAAAGTTTATTATTGCTGCAAGTTTGGGGTGGCAGCGCCAGCACGTGGAACGTACCATCCTGGTCGATTAGCGCCGAATGGTTTGTGTATCTGTTGTTTCCTTTCATCGCATTTTTTTTCGAAAAATGCATCCGAAAATTGGCCGCCCATCTATTGCTCGCCATTGGTATTCTTGTCGTCGTGTATGCCGTCTACACCCTGCTGGATATTGAATCTTTAGGAATGGCAATCGCCAAAATGGCGCTGGCGCGTGCGTTTTTTGAATTCTCATTGGGCGTGATCGCCGGCTCCCTGTTCGTCCGCCACCATGCGTTTCTGATACGGATTCGCGTCTTAATGGCGGCGCTCATGATACTCATTTGCATGGCCTGGTATTTCTTTGATTTTCCGAACTATGCGGTGGTGCCGCTGATGTTTTTTTTGCTGGTTTCCTTCTTGAGTATCGATACCTCGCTGATTACAAGAGCGCTCTCGAATAAGGCGCTTGTTTATTTGGGAGAAATTTCATATTCGACCTATATGGTGCATTACTTTGTATATGACGTATTCAAAGCCGGTTGGATACACGAGGCACAGCAAGTCAGTCCAGGTTCATTGCTGGCTTCTTTTTTTGTAGTTCTTCTATTGTCGATGTTGCTGCATCGATGGATTGAGATACCTGCGCAGCAATCGTTAAGGGCGGGATTCACCAAAAAATTCAGATCATCAGCTGGTTTTCGAATTTGATACCTTGGGAGTTTTATCGTGATTGATAATGTCGCTATTCTGATCTTTGGCCTTTGTCTGGTTTATGTGGCGTATAAAGCCTCAAAGTTAGACCGTGGGAGTATCGATGCGCAAAAGAAACAAGGGCCTCAATAGGCGTTGGACGACCTTCAGCCGGATGCTTACGCCGATTCGGTTGCGTAATACGTCAACCGATATTGTCGACCTTGTCATATAACTGCTCCAACATCAGGCCATCCATAAAGAACTTGGCGGCCCAGTTGGGATAGCGGTATGTCATGTATCCGCCGTTGATCGGATGGGAGCCTTTCATTGCGCCGCGCACATTTGCATTTTGTGTCGACAGATCCTGCACGCTCATGTTAAAGCGATTGGCGCGTTTGGCGTGCTCAATCAGCGTGTGTTCTCCAGTCAGTTGCGCCAGCCTGAGCCAATTGATCGCCATCTGGGAATTGCCGGTAACGCACGACCATTTGACCCGGGTTTCCCATTGCGGCGTGTAATAAGCGGGCAGGGCGCCGTCCGGCCGCTGTTGTGTCGCTACCATTTTTGCCATTTGCAAGGCTCGGTCGATATGCCCGGGCAGATTTGCGGCTACGCCGACTTCGAGAATCCCGCGAATCGAATACGCGATTGTATGCGTAAGCGCTGTGAAATCGGTATTTTGCGAGAGGCAGTTGTCGGGAAGCCAGCCGTTGGCCTGCGCCCGCGCAAGCGTCCATTTCACGTTTGCCATGGCGGCTTGCAGATAACGTTCATCTCCCAGTGCCTGAAATGCGCGCACCAAGCCGAAAGCCGAGCGCGTGTTGTAGCTGTTTAATTTCGATGAAGTAAACGGCGATGGAAAGCGGCGCCAGGCGCCATCCTGGTCCTGCGCCGCCACCAGCCAGTCCGCGGCTCTGACAAGTGCTTCCCTGAACTGCTCGTCGCCCGTTTCCATGAAGGCCTTGGCCCAGCCGAACAAGGCTTGCCCGGTATTGAAAATGGTGGGCGCCACGATCTCGGCATCCATGGTTCCCGCGCGTACGCCGCCGTCAGGTAGTTGGATGGCGCACTCCCATTGGGTCATGCGGCGTGCGGCGTCTGCGTATTCGGGGGCATTGTAATATTTGGCGTATTCGTAGAGCGTGGGAATGATATAACCCGTGGTTTCGGGATAGGATGCCAGCCATTTTCCTGTCCGGAGGTCGAAGCTGTGCGCGACGCCTTCGTCGGGGGTGGAACGTTGCGCCGTCAGTAGCCAGTCTGCCGCGCCTTTCAGGTGAGTCTCGATCGATTGGGGCGGCCGGCCGCCGGCACCCAATGTGTCTTTGATCAGTTGCTTGATGTGTAACACTCTTTTTCTCCCCGGTTTATAAAGTCGCTGCTTCGCGGTAATGCCGTTCAGTTAAGGCGCTGTCAGGCGGGTGTGGCCGGATGGGGCCGTGGCGGTATGTTGTACTCCGTTCGTGTCCCTCGGCGGCCTGCGGCCACCTCCTCCTTTACCTCACTGCGCACAACATACC
>JAQGNR010000296.1 GCA_028291765.1 Herbaspirillum sp. | reverse complement strand
ACCTGCCCGACAATAAGCGCTGGCGTTCGCGCCGCATCGGCGCCGATGGCGTCGGCATCGGCGATATCGGCCCGTGCGGCAAGATTCTGGTGCGCGGCGAACCCGGCTGGGAAATCATCCCGGAATTGGCGCCGCTGCCAGGCGAAATCGTGATCGACAAGCCGGGTAAAGGCGCGTTCTGCGCCACCGATCTTGAATTGATCCTGCATACGCGCGGCATTCGCAACCTGATCCTGACCGGTATTACCACCGATGTCTGCGTGCACACCACCATGCGCGAAGCCAACGACCGCGGCTTCGAATGCGTGCTGCTCGATGATTGCTGCGCAGCGACCGATCATGCCAATCATCTGGCGGCATTGGCGATGGTGAAGATGCAGGGCGGGGTCTTCGGCGCAGTCTCGGATGCGGCCGCTTTGCTTGCCGTCCTGGGCCAGGCCTGATATGCAAGCGCTCGACCTCAAAATCATCGGCGCAGGAAAATCGTTCGGCGATTTTCGGGCGCTCGATCAGGTCTCGATGACGGTCAAGGCCGGCACCATCCATGCCTTGCTGGGCGAAAACGGCGCGGGCAAAAGTACGCTGGTCAAAGGGCTGGTCGGATATAGCCTGCTGGATCAGGGCACGCTGCTGGCGGACGATCGTGAGGTCGAGATTCGCAATCCAAAATTGCCGAATGCGCTTGGCATTGGCATGGTCTACCAGCATTTCACGCTGGCCCCCAGCCTGACCGTGGCCGAAAACCTGCTGCTGGCGCGCGGCAATATGCCGTGGCGCATTCATTGGCGGCGGGAGCGCGAGGCGCTGCGGGAATTTATGCGCTCGATGCCGTTCCGGCTGGATCTGGATCGCGTCATCAGCAGCCTGTCGGCCGGCGAAAAGCAAAAGCTGGAAATCCTTAAGCAGCTTTATCTGCGCCGCCGCCTGTTGATCCTGGATGAGCCGACTTCTGTGCTGACGCCGCAGGAAGCCGATGAGGTACTGGAACTGATGCATACCCTGACGCGCCAGGGCGATCTGACGGTATTGATGATTACGCATAAATTCCGCGAGGTGCTGGCCTATGCGGACGACGTCACCGTATTGCGCAAAGGCCGCCTGGTCGGCAGCAGCGCGGTAGCGGCAACCGACCAGGCGCAAATGGCGCACTGGATGATGGGAGAGACGCGGGTAGAACAAAAATCCGTGGACCGCGCGCCGCTGCTGGCCGCTGCGCCGGTGGGATTGGCGGTGCAATCTTTGCGCGTGCGCAACGATCGCGGCGTCGAAGCGGTCGGCGGATTATCGCTGTCGGTGCGGCGCGGCGAAATCGTCGGCCTGGCCGGCATTTCCGGCAATGGCCAGAAGGAACTGGCGGAGGCCTTGCTTGGTCAACGCCGCATCGTTTCGGGTAGCGTCGCGGTGGACGGCGTGCCGTATCACGCCAGCCGAATCCAGATGCATCTGCACAAGGTATTTGCGCTGCCGGAAGAACCGCTGCGCAACGCCAGCGTGGCCGGCATGAGCGTGGCGGAGAACATGGCTTTGCGCAATTTTGATCGCGCGCCGATCCGGCGTCAGGGCTGGCGGCTCGACCGCGGGGCGTTGCACAAGCAGGCGCAGGCCCTGATCGACGCCTTCAATGTCCGGCCGCCGCTGCCCGAACGCCCGATCGGCACGCTGTCGGGCGGCAATGTGCAGCGCGCGATCCTGGCGCGCGAATTGGGTGACGCGGTGCGGCCTGAGGATGCGGTGCACGTGCTGATTGCTGCCAATCCGGTATTCGGCCTGGACTTCGCTTCGGTCGCGGCGATCCATGCGCGCCTGTTGCAGGCGCGTGCATTGGGTGCGGCCGTACTGCTGATCAGCGAAGACCTGGACGAATTGCTCGAATTGTCCGATCGCATTGTCGTCATGACCGATGGTGCGATCGTGCATGAAACTGCGGCCGCCGAGGCCGACCGCGCACAGCTGGGCCGCTGGATGGGGGGCATGGTCACGATGGACACGAGGGACATTTAGGCGCGCTGGAACTTCCAATGGAAAATAATAATGATGATCGTTGACGCCATTCCTTATCCCTACCATTTCGATCTCCAGCGTACCGCCTTGATCGTCATCGACATGCAGCGCGACTTCATCGAGGAGGGCGGTTTCGGCAGCATGCTCGGCAACGATGTCGGTCCGCTGGTCGACATCGTGCCGACCGTGGCGGCGTTGTTGGCGCTGGCACGCGCTGAAAACCTGCTGGTGATCCACACCCGCGAATCGCATTTGCCCGACCTATCCGATTGTCCGCCGGCCAAGCTGCGTCGCGGCAATCCTGCATTGGGCATCGGCGACATCGGTCCTATGGGACGCATCCTGGTGCGTGGCGAAGTGGGCAATCAGATCGTCCCGATGCTGGCGCCGCGCGGCGATGAGCCGGTGATCGACAAGCCGGGCAAGGGCGCGTTTTACGCCACCCAATTGGAAGAATTATTGCAAGAGCGCGGCATTACGCATCTGTTATTCGCCGGCGTGACGACGGAAGTCTGCGTACAGACTTCGATGCGCGAAGCCAACGATCGCGGCTATGAATGTTTGCTGATCGAAGACGCTTGCGCCAGCTATTTCCCAGCGTTTCACGCCGCCACGCTGGCGATGCTGAGCGCGCAAGGCGGTATCGTCGGCTGGCGCGCGCCGCTGAAATCCCTGCAAGCCGTCTTTAGAAAGGAACAATGATGCAGATTAATCTGCCTGAGGTGGTCGATGAAGTCGCCAAGGCATTTTACGATTATGAAGATGCTTTGCTGCGCCACGACGTGCCGGCGCTGGACGGCTGGTTCTATTACCATCCGGCCACCGTGCGTTACGGCGTTGCCGAAAACCTGCTGGGCGGGGAGGCCATACGTCAATACCGGCAGGCCTGCGCGCCGGTACACCCATCGCGCCAATTGCAGCGCACGGTGATTACGAGCTTCGGGCAGGACTATGCTACTGTAAGCACCGAATTCACATCCGACGATTCGGCGCGGCCGGGACGCCAGATGCAGACCTGGGTTCGATTGGCAGGGCAATGGCGGATCGTCGCCGCGCATGTGAGCCTGATTCAATGATGGTAAAAATCGTATTTGTATTTGCCGGCTGCATACTGCAGCAGTAGCAGCAGCCGCCGCAGGAATGACGCCGTTAATATGACTGTTTTCGCCACCAATCAGCTCGCCGAACAGGTTTACAACCGGGTAAAAGACGACATTTTCAATTTCCGCCTTTTACCCGGGGATAATTTCACCGAATTATCGATGGCGGCGCAACTCGGTGTTTCGCGTACGCCGTTGCGCGATGCCTTATTCCGTTTGCAGCGGGAGGGTTATCTGGAAGTGGGATTCCGGCGCGGCTGGAAGGTATGCCAGATCGATTTCGTTCGGCTGGATAATCTGTACGATTTGCGCATCATATTGGAAACCGCCGCATTGGAGCGCCTGTGCAAGGATCCCAATCTGTCGGAGCGCTTGCAGGCGCTCAACGACATTTGGCTGACCCCGGAAGATCAGCGCGAAACCGACCCGGTATTGCTGGCAGAACTCGACGAGCAATTCCATATCGATCTGGTGGCCGCCGCCGGCAATAACGAAATGACCCGCATCCATACCGAACTGACCGAAAAAATCCGCATCGTGCGGCGCCTCGATTTCCTGAATAAAGACCGCGTTCTGGCCACGTACCAGGAGCACGGCAAGATATTGAAAAAAATTGCACGCCGCCGCTTGACCGAAGCGCAAACGCTGTTAAGCGCCCACATCACGCAAAGCCGGCTTGAAGTCCGCAAAATTACGCTTTGGATGGTGGCGGAAGCGCGGCAGGAGCAGTTGGATGCGAACAATGAGGCTGCGCCGGCTTCGTAGCGCCCATCTTGCTCAGACAGTTATACGGCTATGCACGCGCTTACCAGCGGCATAAGTAGCTGCAATGGCGCGGTCATCGGCCAGCATGGCCAGCGCAAACAAGCGTTCTTCCAGGCTGGCGCATCCGGCGCTGCGGCGCGCCAGCAGCGGCGTGGCTTGCGGATCGAGTACGATAAAGTCCGCTTCGCAACCGGGCTGAAAACTGCCGATCTTGTCTTCCAGATGCAGCGCACGGGCGCCGCCCAGCGTGGCCATGTAAAACAGGCGCGTGCCGCTCAAATGCATGCCGGTCATGCGCGCCGCTTTGTAGCCCTCGTTCATCGTCTGCAGCATCGAAAAGCTGGTGCCGCCGCCGACATCGGTGGCCAGCCCCATCGGCAGGCGCACCGCATCGGCCGCGCCGAAATCGAACAGTCCGCTGCCCAGGAATAGATTGGAGGTCGGGCAAATTGCCGCTGCTGCGCCGGCTTGCGCCATGCGAGTGCGATCGTCATCGTCGAGCCAGATGCAGTGCCCATACAGGGCGCGTTTGCGCAGCAGGCCGTAATGATCGTACACATCCAGATAGCTGCGTCGCTCCGGAAACAGCGATTGAACCCACGCTACTTCGGCCCGGTTTTCCGCCAGATGGGTTTGAATAAAGGCGTCCGGATGGCGTGCCGCGAGCTCGCCCGCCAGTTGCAATTGCTCGGGGGTCGAGGTCGGCGCAAAGCGCACGGTGATCGCATAACTCTGGCGGCCATTGCCGTGCCAGCGCTGCAGTAGCTCTTCGCTGTCGCGTATTCCCTGTTCGGCCGTGTCCAGCAGAAATGGCGGCGCATTGCGGTCCATCAGGCATTTACCGGCGATCATGCGCAGGTTGCGGGCCGCGCTTTGGGTGAAGAAAGCATCGACCGATTCCGGGTGTACGGTGCAGTAGACCGCCGCGGTAGTGGTGCCGTTGCGGAGCAATTCCTCCAGGAAAAAACCGGCGACTTCTTCGCCGTAAGCGCGTTCGCCAAATGGCCGTTCAGCCGGAAAAGTATAGGTATTGAGCCAGGGCAGCAAGCCTTCGGCCGGCGAGCCGATCATGTCTGTTTGCGGGTAATGGATGTGGGTATCGATGAAACCCGGCATGATGATTTTGCCGCGCCGATCCTGGGTTGTCTGGGCTGCAAGGCGGTGCGCCAGATCGCTGTCGTTGATCAGTTGGCCGTAATCTCCGGCAGCGCGTATGTGGCCGTTTTCAACCACCAGCAAACCATCTTCATGCCAATGCACAGCAGCTTCGTCATAGGCAGGATCGGCGCTGAAATGCAGGATGGCGGCGCGATAGGCTTGTAAGTCGGTAGGCAATTAAAACTCCTTATTCGGTAATGGCGCTTTGCACGGCAACAAAATCGTCGAGCTGTTGCAATAGCGCATTTTTTGACGAGAGCGGTAAAAAAGCGGCGTTAAATCCGTTGCGGGACAGTTGCACCAATTGCTGTCTGCTCAGCGCCAGGGCTTCGGCGACCGCGATGAAATTGGCATTCATATAGCCGCCGAAATAGGCCGGATCGTCCGAATTGACGGTCACCGCCAAACCGGCCTGCAATAGCCGTGCCAGATTATGTTGCCGCATATCGCTGACCACGCACAGCTTCAAATTCGATAAGGGGCAGACGGTCAGCGGGATTTGTTCGCGTGCCAGGCGTTGCATCAACGCCGGGTCTTCTTCGCTGCGCACGCCGTGATCGATCCGTTCCACATGCAGCACGTCGAGCGCAGCGCTGACATACGCGGCCGGGCCTTCTTCGCCGGCGTGCGCCACCAGATGGAAGCCCAGTTCGCGGCAACGGGCAAATACCTTGGCGAACTTCTCCGGCGGATTGCCGTGCTCGGCGGAATCGAGGCCGATGCCGAGCCACAAATCGGCATATTGCGCGCGTAACGGCAGGGCGGCCGCTAGCGTTGCAAAGGCGTCGTCTTCCGGTAAATGGCGTAGAAAAGACATAATCATCGCACTGCTGAAACCATCGGCATTGGCTTCGCGCAAGGCGCGGGCGATGCCGGCGAACACGGTCTCGATGGCGATGCCGCGACCGGTATGGGTTTGCGGATCGAAGAAAATTTCAGCGTGCAAGACCCGGTCGGCACGGGCGCGCGCAATGTAGGCGGCTGTCATTTCGTAGAAATCCTGCTCGGTCTGCAATACCGCTGCACCGGCGTAATACAGGTCCAAAAACGACTGCAAATCAGAGAAATCGTAAGCGGCCCGTAATGCTTCTATTGAGGCGTAGGGTAATTTGACGGCGTTGCGTTGGGCCAACGCAAACAGCAATTCCGGTTCCAGTGTGCCTTCGATGTGCAGATGCAATTCGGTTTTCGGCATGGCGGCGATGAATGTGCGCAATGCCGAATCGACAGGCGTAGCGGGCGCAAGGCTGGAGTTGATGCTCATGAGGTTTCCTGAAGGAGAAAAATGCGGAATGTTGTTTCAAAAAATAAAGAATTAACGATGAAATTCACTAATTTTAATTGAGGTTAATTCTTTAATCGAGCTTTAAGTTATTGATTTAAAGTAATAAATCGAATTTAAGAAATTAGATTCGATTAGCTGGAGCGATCTCCCAGATGCGTGATCGCATAGCCCTTTTCATCGATTTGCTGCAATGCGTCGTCCGGTTTCAACGATGACTGCGGGGTATGGCCGGGTTCCAGATCGACGTTGCGCCGGTCGATTTCCCAGTCGGTATTGGTTGCTTCTTCGGGAATTATCTGGCCGGATGGGACTGCCAGATAAGAATGCAAATTGCCGCCGTCCAAGCGCTTGTACACGTCCACTTTCATAGTCTCTCCTTACGGTGTTGACAGTTGGGTTGGTTGGTACAAGTCAAAGAATACGCTATTTGCCGCGTGGCGGGTTCTAACGTTTATCTTGCAAAAAGCGCATCTTAAAGCTTTTGCCCTTGATATTGGCGGTGCTCAGCTTACGTGCCGCCTGCTGGGCAATGCGGCGATCCAGGGCGACATACGTGATGAATTCAGACACATTGATCTTGCCGACCTGATCCTTGCTCAAGCCGACATCGGCGGTCAGCGCGCCAAGCAGATCGCCGGGACGCAGCTTGTCTTTTTTGCCGCCCATGATGCACAGCGTCGTCATCGGCGCGAGCAGCGTATCGTCGGATGGCGATGTTGCCGATGCCGATGTCGATGCTGATGCCGATTCCAGCGCATCGAGTTCGAACCAGTCCACCGGCCGGTTCTGATACTGCTCGATTAATTTGACCCATTTCTTTTCATTCGGCGCACATAGGTTCAGCGCCAGCCCGGCAGCCGCGCCGCGTCCGGTGCGGCCGATCCGGTGAATATGGACCTCGGTGTCTTTGGAGACATCGACGTTGATGACGGTCCCCAGGGTTTGAATATCCAGCCCGCGCGCGGCCACATCGGTTGCCACCAGCACGGAACAACTCTGATTGACGAACTGAATCAGGATTTCGTCGCGTTCGCGCTGTTCCAGCTCGCCGTATAGCGCCAATGCGCTGAAGCCTTGTGCGCGCAATTGCGCCGCCAATTCGCGGCAATGAATTTTGGTATTGCAGAATGCCAGCGTGGATACCGGACGATAGTGGCGCAGCAGCCGGGCCACCGCATCATTGCGCTGTTCCGGCGCGACGGTATAGAAGCGTTGTTCGATCTGGCCGGCGTTGTGTTGCGACTCGACCTTGATTTCGACCGGATCGCGTAGAAAGGCGGCGCTGGCGTTGCGAATATTGTCTGGATACGTGGCCGAAAACAGTAAGGTCTGCCGCCGCTCGGGACAGGCCTTGACGATGCTGATCATTTCATCTTGGAATCCCATATCCGTCATCCGGTCGGCTTCATCGAGCACCAGGGTCTGCACGGTGGACAATTTAATGCTGCCGCGGCCGATATGATCCAGAATGCGGCCAGGGGTGCCGACCACGATATGCGCGCCGTGCTCCAGCGAACCGATTTGCGGCCCCATCGGCGAGCCGCCGGTCAGGGTCAGGACCTTGATGTTTTCAGTAAAGCGCGCCAGCCGCCGCAACTCTTGCGCGACCTGATCGGCCAGCTCACGGGTCGGGCACAACACCAGCGCCTGAATCGCAAAATAGGCTGGATTCAGTTTGTGCAGAATACCGATCCCGAATGCGGCAGTTTTGCCGCTGCCGGTTTTGGCTTGCGCAATCACGTCGCGCCGTTCCAGCATCGGCGGCAAGCTTTGCGCCTGGATGGGCGTCATGTCGCGATAGCCTAATTGGTCGAGATTAGTCAGCATCGCCGGCGACAAGGGCAGGCTGGAAAAAGCAGTGGATTGCATGATGGTGTGGACGGAAACGGAGAAGGGCGGGCTGGCAGTGTAGCAGACTGCCGCCCATGAACACGGCCGGCCCCATGGCGCGCATCCATTTCAGCTTTTCTAACTATTGACAACCTCTCCGCCATTCGGATGCAACACCTGTCCGCTCATGTACGAAGCACCATCGGTGGCCAGGAACAAATAGGACGGTGCGACTTCATTCGGCTGTCCCGGCCTTTGCATCGGCACATTGGCGCCGAAGTGCTGCACTTGTTCCTCTGTAAATGTAGCCGGGATTAACGGTGTCCATATCGGGCCGGGTGCGACTGCATTAACGTGAATTTGATTCTTGATAAGTTGCTGCGCCAGCGAACGGGTGAAAGCGACAATGGCGCCTTTGGTTGCCGAATAATCGAGCAGTTGCGGGCTACCTTTATAGGCTGTCACCGACGCTGTATTGATGATTCGCGCGCCGGCGACAAGGTAAGGCATGGCCGCCTTGACCATAAAAAACATTGAAAATATATTGGTCCGGAAGGTTTTTTCCAGTTGCGTTTCGGTGATTTCCTCGATGCGGGGACAAGGTTCCTGGCGGGCGGCGTTGTTGACCAGGATATCCAATCTGCCGAATGTGGCGATGGTTTCTGCGACCGCATCCCTGCAAAACGCTTCCGATCCGACATCGCCTGCAATCAGATGGCACTCGCCACCATATTCGCCGATCAGTTGCTGCGTTTCTTGCGCGTCTGCATGCTCGTCCAGATACACGATCACAATTTTTGCGCCTTCATTTGCGTATGCCAGTGCCACCGCGCGGCCGATGCCGCTATCGCCGCCGGTGATCAATGCGACTTTATGGGCCAGTTTTTTTCGATTGGGAGCCGCCTGCGGCGCACTTGCCGGCTCGGGATGCATGGCCGCCTGGGTTCCCGGTTGCTTTGTCTGATGCTGCCTCGGTAGCGTCGTGGTTTCGGACATGGCATTTCTCCTCATGTAGACAGAATCTTAGAGCGGGGTCGAAGACCCGGAATGCCGGACAATTTCCGAAATCGATGTGAGTTAAATCTGTCGGCGTGGCAAAGAATAACTTCTGAACATTGCGGCGCTGAAGCGACAGGCATTGCAGCCTTATGTTAGGATTTCAAACCTTTCGGCAGAGGTGCCGGTAATTACCCTATAGGAGTACCAAAACATGAGCAATCGCAGAACCTTCTTGAAAAACATCACCAATATGGCGGTCGTGTCTGCCGCGGCGGTATCGGCCGGTATTCCGATCATGGCGCGCGCCGCCGATCTGCCGAAAGTCGATGAAAACGATCCGCAGGCCAAGGCCATGGGTTATGTGGGCGACACCAATAAGGCAGATAAAGCAAAATATCCGAAACATACCGTTGCTCAAAAATGCGATAACTGTCAATTATTTCAAGGCAAGGCCGGCGATGCGCAAGGTCCTTGTCCGCTATTTTCCGGAAAAGTGGTTGCTGGTAACGGTTGGTGCAGCGCCTACATGAAAAAGGCGTAAGCGTAATATAGCGCCGGCTTTCATAAGGAAGCCCTGCGTATTTCAATACGCGTTCAATACGCACGCATTTAACACGCATTCAACGCAATGCCGTCCCTCGCCTTTTGGCGGCGGACGGCATTTTGTTTGTGCGGCGCCACACATGCGAGCGCGGCAAGCACGGATTTTCAATTTGGCATATATTTCATCAATCGTACATCCGGCGTCATTATTATTTACTATCTCCACTGTGGTGATTTTGATTAGTGATGGCACTAACTGCTGGCAACATGGTCACAAGGGAATGCCAGGGGGGGAAAGTCGGTATGTGCAAAATGTCGTGGTGCGCCTTTGCGAGGGTTCGGTGCTGCATTTGAAGGGCCCAGGCGCTTGATTGATCAAGTTAAAGGAGACAATTTTGCTTAACAAAGCTATTGATGCCGGGCTTCGCCGTTGGGTGGAAAATATCAAAAAACAGGAAAATCTTCCTGTTCGACTAGTGCTCTGGAATGGCAGTCAGATCGATCTGGGCGCATTCAACACCCCTGAAGTGACGTTGGAAGTCAAAAGCCCGGCAGCCTTGCCCCTGCTGGTATCGCCTACGCTGGAAAGCCTGGGCGAAGCCTATATTCAGGAAAAAATCGATATCGGCGGCAAACTGGCCGATGTGATCCGCACCAGTTACCGGCTGGCCGAGCTCTCGGCCAGGAAGTCCGGCAGCCACAGCGCCGGCGCCATGCGCAAACTGGCCGACATGACCAAGCATTTCAAACATACCAAAGCCGAAGACAAGGATTCGATCCACTATCACTACGATGTGTCGAACGATTTTTACAAGCTTTGGCTGGACCCGAACCTGGTCTACTCCTGCGCCTATTTCGAGAACGGCGATGAAGATCTGGAAACCGCGCAATACAAAAAAATCGATCACATTTTGACCAAAATCCGTTTGCAGCCCGGACAGACTCTGCTCGATATCGGCTGCGGCTGGGGGGCGCTGGTCATCCGTGCGGCCAGCAAATTCGGTGCGCGCTGCGTCGGCATCACCTTATCGCAGAATCAGCACGATCTCGCCGTGCAGCGCGTGCGCGCGGCCGGACTGGAAGGCCAGATTGAAATCAGGCTGCAGGATTATCGCGATATAAAAGGCAGCTTCGACCGCATTACCAGCGTGGGCATGTTCGAACACGTTGGGCGGGTCAATCTGGTCAGCTATTTTGCGCGCATCAATGAATTGCTGGCCGAAGAGGGCGTAGCGATGAATCACGGCATTACCTCGACCGATCCGGATAGCCGCGACTCGCCGATGGGCGGCGGCGATTTCATCGATCGCTATGTCTTCCCGAAAGGCGAACTGCCGCATATTTCGCTGGCATTAAGCGCGTTGCAGCAAGGCGGCCTGGAAGCGCTGGACGTGGAAAATCTGCGGCGTCACTATGCCCGTACCCTGGAAATGTGGGCCGCCAGCTATGAAAAATACAGTGAGCAGATCCGCGAGTTGGTCGGTGAAAAACGCTATCGGATCTGGCGCGTGTATCTGGCCGGTTGCGCGCATGCGTTTGAAGTCGATGACGTATCGATTTATCAGGTGATCTGTCAAAAGGCAGGCCGCAAGGCGGATGCTATTCCCTGGTCGCGGCGCTATATCTATGGTGCAAAATAATTAAGAGCTTGTTGTTGCGAAATTAAGGGCAAGGCGGAAGCACCATGGGCGGCCAATTTCCCGGCGGATGTTGTGCTCCGTTCGTGTCATTCCGGCGGCCTGCGGCCACCTCCCTTCTTTACCTCACTGCGCACAACATCCACCGGTAAATTGGCCACCCATGGCGCTTCCGTCTTGCCCTTAATTTCGAAACAACCAGCCGGCACATTGCCTCCTGTGCCGGCAATCCCCGGGATTCCTACTTCAGGGGCGGAACGCTAAGCGGTACCTTGCGCGTCTTCGCCGCTTGCTCGAACGCGTAAGCAAGCGAAAGCAAATTTGCTTCACTGTAATCGCGGGCGAGTAATTCCGCGCCCACCGGCACGCCCAGCGGTGCGGTAGCCGTCGGTGTCGAGAAACCGCCCGGGAAGGTTACGGCCGGGAAGCCGGTACCGTTGGACAATGAACCGTTGCGCTCAGGCTGGTCGACGATGCCGCCGGTCTTTACTACCAGTATCTGCTGCAGCGGATACAGAATGGCATCGATCTTGAGTTCGGCCATTTTGGCGGAAATGGCCAGGCGCAATTGGTCGCGGCTCAGGGTGCGGTTCTTATATTCCGGATTGTTCAAACCATCATTTTCCGCAATTTCGGATGACAGCGTTTTCTGGATAGTCGGTAATGCTGTTTTGCTGTCCACCAGTTGCTGAAAACTGGTCACGGGCGCATTGGGACCGAGTGCTGCAAAATATCGATCCATCCCGGTACGGGCTTCCCAGTGGCTGGTGGCGACGGTCGGCGCCAGCTTGTCATATTCCGGCAGTGAGAAGCGAATAATGGTCGCGCCCTTGGCCTCCATCGTTTGAATCACTTGTTCCATCACTTTATTGACTTCTGCATGGCGTTCTTGCGTACCGTACAAATTGGTCATGACGCCGATGCGCGCGCCTTTCAATGCGTTCGCATTCAAGCCGGCGGCATAACTTGCGGGATGCTTGCCGATGCCGAATGAGGTGATCGGATCCTTGGGATCGTAGCCCACCATGACGTCGAGCAGTTGCGCCGCATCGGTCACGGTACGGGCGAGCGGGCCAAGTTCATCTTGCGTAAGGCTGTTCGGAATAACGCCGTTACGACTGATCAAGCCTCTGGTCGGGCGAACACCGACCAGACTGTTGGCCGATGCAGGGGAGCGTACCGATTGACCGGTATCGCTGCCGGTTCCTACGGTGGCGAAATTGGCGGCGATTGCCGCACCGGTGCCGCCGCTGGAGCCGCCCGGCGTGCGCGTCAAGTCATACGGGTTCAATACCTGGCCGCCCAGACTACTTTCGGAGACGCCCCCGCGCGCGAATTCCTGCAGATTGGCTTTTGCCAGGATGATGGCGCCGGCTTCGCGCATTTTGTTGACGGTAAAGGCATCGGCGGGCGGTACCGAATTTTTCATCGCCACGTTGCCGCCGGAGGTCGGCATGTCGAATGTATTGTAGTTATCCTTGAGGATGATCGGGATGCAATACAGCGAACCGGCGCTGCTTTTATCTTGTGCGTATTGCCGGTCCTTCTCGGCCGCGATGCTCAGGGCCGCAGGGTTGATGGTAATGATGGAATCCAGCGCTGGCCCTTGCTTGTCATAGGCTTCGATGCGGGCAAGGTAGCCTTTGATCAATGCGCTGCAAGTGAGCGTTTTATTCTCGAATGCGGCATGGATGCTCTTGATGGTGGCCTCTTCGAGAACGAAGGGTTTGGCTTTCTTGTTTGCGCCGTCCGCGGCATAGGCGGGATGCTGCAATACCCCCAGTATTGCGAATATTTGACAGAAGTGAGATGTAATTTTTTTAGTGAATGGTTTCATTAATTTTCTCTTTAAATGGTGGATTCAGGAACCCAGTGCAACAGCGTTTGATGGAGATTGCAGCGATTTGACCCAAGCCTCTTTTGTGTTCGGACTTTGTTCGAGAGCAGGCGGCAGGCGCTCATGCCAGGGCGTGGCTTGCTGATAGGCGTGGCCGATGCGCAACGCCAGCGCTTCCTGGTAACCGCCGCAGGCGATTTGCAGGGAGATTGGCAAACCCTCGGCGGTGAAGCCATTCGGCAGCGACAGGGCGCACATGTCGAGAATGTTGACGAAGCGCATAAAACGGGTCGGTGTCGTATTCTGATCCACCTCCGACAAAGGCATTGCCGCAGTTGCCGTGGAGGGGGTCAAAAGTGCATGCACGCCACGCAGTGCGTTCTCCATCAGTTGCTTCATCTCGTTGCGCTGACGTAACGCCGTCAGGTATTCGAGGGCGGAGAGGCCGGCGCCGGCGAGCAAGCGGCTGCGCACCACTTCGTCGAGTTTCAGGCTGGGATCGGCGATGTTCTGGTGGTGCTGGGCATACGACTCGGCCTGCGTGATCCGTGTCATCGACACAAAATCGACCAGGCGCAACGGCAGCGCGATGTCGACGATTTCCGCGCCGAGTCCGGCCAGCACGGCGAGCGAACGGTCATAGGCCTCCAGCACATCGGCCTCGATGCCCACCCGCTCCGACGACGGTAGACGCGCAAGCCGCAAACCTTGCACGCCCTGTTCCAGGGTCGGCATCGGATCGGTTGCAGGATGAGGATGGCTGCGCGTGACCGGGTCCAGCAAGTCCGGCCCTTGCAGCAGATCGTAAAGCAGCGCAACGTCGCGCACCGTACGCGCCATCGGGCCGGGCGTATCGAGAGTGGGGCTGAGCGGCAGGATGCCGTGCGTGCTGATGCGGCCGATGGTCGTTTTCAGACCGGTAATGCCACACCAGGCAGCAGGCATGCGGATCGAGCCGCCGGTGTCGGTGCCGAGCGCCCAAGGCGCAAGGCGTGCTGCAACTGCGACGCCCGAGCCGCTGCTTGAGCCGCCGGGCGTACGCGGCGTCTCGGCATCCCATGGATTCCACGGCGTGCCCATATGCTGGTTTAAGCCCCAGGCGCCGCAAGCGAACTCCACGGTCTGCGTCTTGCCCAGCACAATCATTCCCTGGTTCGTCAGCCGCTGCACCACCGTCGCGGTGGTCGTCGCGCGATGGTTCAATCTGCTGGCCGAACCGCAGGTCGTGATCTGGCCCTCGATGTCGATGATGTCCTTGATCGCGATCGGAATGCCGTGCCAGGGGCCTAGCGCATTCCCCGAGCGGATGGCCTTGCCTGCGGCCTGCGCCGCTCGCCGCGCTTGCGACTCATAAACTTCGACGAAGGCATGCAGCTGCGGATCGAGTGTTGCGATCCGCGCCAGCAATGCATCCATCAGATCGGCCGGCGAGAAACGCCGCGCCGCGATGTCTTGCGACAGAATATGCGCGGGAGAGAGAAAGGGGTTGTCGTTCATATCTGGCTCTGGCTCTGGCTCTGGCGTTAATGCATGCTGATCAGGGTCAGATCGAGCAGCCACGATTGCGCCGGTACGAAGCCCTGCACCTTTTTGCTCATTGCGCGTGGATTCAGATCGTGCACGACATACAGCCATGGCGGATTGTCCACCAGACGTTCATGCGCGGCGCGGTAAGAGGCCTGGATCGTCGCCGGGTCGGTTGCCTTGGCCGCGGTATTGAGCGCCGCTTCGAATTTATCGTCGTCCCAGTGCTCGAAATTATTACCGGCCGGCGTGGCGCTGGCCGCAGCGAAATAACGCGCCATGAGGCCGATGTCGGTCGTCGCCGAACTGGCATTGACCGCCATTGCGCCGTGCAGCCCCGGATTGTCGGGCGCCAGACGCGCCGAGCTCGAGAGCACTTGCCATTCCACCGTATCGAATGTCACATTCACGCCGCAAGCCTGCTTCAGGTTTTGCTGCAGCAGCTCATTCATCGCCAGCGGCAGCATCTGGCCGGAGCCGGAATTGGAAATCATCACCTTGAACGCCAGCGGCTTCTGCGCGCCATAGCCGGCTTCGGCCAGCATGGCCTTGCCTTTTGCGGGATCGAAATTGTAGTGATTAAGCGGTTTGCCGAAAGCCGGATCGTTCGCTTTCAACCAGCCGACGGCCGGTTCGGCGGTGCCGTTGAGCAGCGCCACGATGGCGGAACGGTCAACGCAATAGTTCAAGGCCTGCCGCACACGCACATCCTTGAACGGACTATTGGGGGCGCTTATGTTGTACATCCATGGCCAGACATGCGGATAGGAATTGGTCGAGATGGTGAAGCCGGCAGCCTTCAGCGACGGAATGCCGTCGGGCGGCGGCACTTCGATCCAATCCACCTGGCCCGAACGCAGCGCGGCCAGGCGCGTGTTGGCTTCCGGTATCGGCAGCAGCAGTATGGAATCGACCTTGGCTTTATGCGCCGCATCCCAATAACCGTCCCATCGTGCCAGCCGAACCGACTGGCGGGGGATGACCTGGCTGATGCGGAACGGCCCGGTGCCGGCGGCCGGCAGCGTGGCTACGCGGGCCCAATCATGGCCAGCCTTCTCGAACGAAGCCGGCGAGGTGAACAGCACGTAGACCACCATTAACGGGAAGTAAGAAGTCGGCGCGGTCGTAGTGAGTGCAACCGTGTTGTCGTCGATTTTCTTGTAGCTGGCCAGCACCGGCACGCGGGCGCGTGTAATGCCGGTGGCGCCGGCCTCGAATTGCGGACTGTCGCTTTTGAAATAGCGATCGAAATTCCAGATCACCGCATCGGCATTGAAATCGGTGCCGTCATGAAATTTCACGCCGTGGCGCAGATGGAAGATCCAGGTTTTCTTGTCGGTCTTCGACTGTTCCCAGCTTTCGGCCAATCCCGGCCGGACGGTTGCCAGGCGATCGGAATGGGTCAGATCCCAGAGCACCAGTCCTTCGAAGATTGGATAACCGAGAAAGCGCATGCCTTCCCAGCCGTTGTTCGGCATGCCGGTGGTGGTCGGGATATCGGCTGCAGTCATGCCGATGCGCAGCGTTTCTTCGGCCTGAGTCGACGCGGCGGCTAGGCTCAAGGTTAAAGTCAAGCCGGAGAGCATTGCACGCAAGAGACGAGTATTCATGAATGTTTTTCTCATAGTTATGTAGAAAGTGTTAGGCCCGCACGTCCATGGCCGTGCGTAAGCCATCGCTGACCATGTTGAAGCCGATACTGGTAACGAAAATACAGAAACCGGGCAGCATGGTGAGCAGGGGCTGGGTATAGATCGCGCCGCGCAAGGTGTTGAGCATCAACCCCCATTCAGCGTCCGGCGGTTTGGTGCCGATGCCGAGAAAGGAGAGACCTGCGGCCAAGATCATCGATACGCTGATCAGGCTGGTGGCATACACGAAAATCGGGCCGAGTACATTGGGCAGTACGTGCACGCGGACGATGGTGAAGCTGCCGGCGCCGCTGGCCCGCGCGGCCTCGATATAGTCGAGTTCGCGCACGCTGGTGGTGACCGTCTCGGCCACGCGGATGATCGGCGGAATGAAGACTAGCGTGAGCGACAGGATGATATTGACGATGCCGCCTCCCAGCGCGCCGCTGATGGCCACTGCCAGCAGCACCGAAGGAAAGGCGAAGAACACATCGGTGATGCGCATGATCATCATGTTGACGCCGCCGCCTGCAAAGCCGGCGATGATGCCGAGCAGGCCGCCGAGGGTCAGCGCGATGATGACGGGCGTGATGCCGATCAGCCAGGAGATGCGCCCGCCGTAGAGAATGCGCGTGAGCATGTCGCGTCCGAGCTCGTCGGTGCCCAGAAGGTGATGCTCGAAACCGATCGGCATCAGGCGATGCAGCATGTCGCTCTGGAAGGGATCGTAGGAACTCAGCACGGATGCGAACAGAATCGCCACGAACATCAGCACCAGAATGACGCCGAAGACAATGGTGGTTTTATCGCGCAGCAGCCTGCGCGCCACGCCGGGCCAGTAGCCCTGGCTCTGCGAAGTTTGCTCGGCCTGGATCGGCAGATCGGCCGTGGTCGCCGTGGTAGTGGAGATGGCGGTCATGAGCGTTTGATCCTTGGGTCGAGGGCAGTCTGAAACAGATCGACCAACAGGTTAAGCGTAACGAAACACATTGCCAGCACCAGGATGGTGCCTTGCAGCACGGGGATGTCGCGCTGGAAGATCGCGTTGTTGAGCAGCAGGCCGGTGCCTGGCCAACTGAATACCGTTTCGACCAGAATGGAGCCGCCCATCAGATAGCCGAGCTGCAGCCCCATCACCGCGGAGGCGTTGGGCGCCGCATTCTTGAGTACATGCATGAAGATATCACGCCGCAGCATGCCTTTTCCACGCAGCGTCGTGATGAAATCCTGATTGAGGATTTCGACCACGATGCCACGCACGGTGCGGGTAATGATGCCCATCGGGATGGCTGCCAACGTCGCCGCCGGCAGGATCAGATACTGCACATGATCCCAGTCCCATAACCATACGGCGGAACCGCCGGGCCCGGCCCCCATGGCCGGCAGCAGATTGAGCATGACGCCGAATATCACCACCAGCACCATGCCGAGCCAGTAATGCGGCAGCGATACGCCGGCCACCGCAATGCCGACCAGGGTGCGGTCGATCCAGGTGCCGCGAAATGCAGCGGCGAGCCCGCCGAACAGTGAGCCGAACACGAAGCCCAGCGCCGCGGCGACCATTGAAAGCCGGTAGGTGTTGCCGATCGCATCCATGAGATCTTCCAGGACCGGCCGGCCGCTGGCGATTGAGCGCCCCAGATCGCCGCGTACCACGTGGCCGAGCCATATCCCGAACTGCACCGGCAGCGGTTTGTCGAGGCCGTATTCATGTTTGAGCTGTATCACCAATTCTTGCGGTGCGTCCGGCGGCAGGATGGCGTTGATCGGATCGCCGGGGGCGATATGCACCAACATGAAGCACACGAGGCTGACCGCAAGCGCAATCGGAAGGGTGTAGAGAATCCGGCGCAGCAGATAAATAATCACAAATAATTCCTTGATTTTTCAGAGAGTTTTCAACGGCATCAAACGGTCTCAAGCGGCATCCGGCAGCAGCACGCAACGTGCGGCGCGGCCTGGCGATTGCCGGCGCAACTCCGGCGTTGCAGTCAGGCATGCGGGCTCGGCTTGGGCGCAGCGCGGTGCGAAAGAGCAGCCTTGCGGCAGCCGTTCGAGATTGGGCGGTGCGCCGGGAATGGTAGCGAGGCGTTCGCCGCGCATGCCGGGATGGACGGTGGCGCCGAGCAGTCCTTGTGTGTAGGGGTGCAGCGGCCCGCGCATAATCTCGCGGGTGCTTCCCTCCTCGATGAAGCGGCCGGCATACATGACGGCAATCCGGTCGGCGATTTCGCCGGCCACGCCGAGGTCATGGGTGACGAAGATCATGCCCATTCCCAGTTCTTTCTGGAGGCGCCGCAGCAGCAGCAGAATCTGAATCTGCACCGTGGCGTCGAGCGCAGTGGTCGGTTCGTCCGCCAGCAACAGCTTAGGACGGCAGGACAGCGCCATCGCAATCACGGCCCGCTGGCGCAGCCCGCCGGACAGCTCGAAAGGATAGGCGTTAAGGCGTTGCTTGGCGGAGGGGATTTGCACCATTTCCAGCAGATCGAGCGCGCGGCGATCGGCCTCGCTGCGGCTGATGCCTTCATGGCGGATGATGGTCTCGGCAATCTGGGCGCCGATCTTGAAGACCGGATCGAGCGCCGTCATCGGCTCTTGATAGATCATCGAAACGATGCCGCCGCGCAAATCGACGAGCTGCCGTTCGGAGGCTGCGATCACATCCCGGCCGTCCACTTGTATGCTGCCGGACATGACTGTTTTACGCGCCGGGTTCAGACGCATCAGCGAACGCAGCATCACTGACTTGCCCGATCCGCTTTCGCCTAGAACGCACAGCGTCTCGCGTGAGGCGAGGTCGAAATCGATGCCGTTGACTGCGTTGACTGTCGCATCCCTGGACACGAAGCTGACCTTCAGGTTACGTACTTGTACTAATGACTCGATGGCTAATGTTTCCGTGACTAATGATTCCATGATGCCCTTTAAGCTGCGATGCCCAGTGAACGGCTGTGGCCGCTGGCGGGGTCGGCCATCAGACAGGCCGTGAAATGGCCGTCGCTGACAGCGGCCAGGGCGGGGCTGTGCTTAGCGCAGATTGCTTCGGCATGCGCGCAGCGGGTGCGGAAGTGGCAGCCGGAGGGCGGGTTGACCGGATTCGGCGGATCGCCGACCAGCGGCGGCTCGTTGGCGCGCAGATCCGGATCCATCGATGGCCGGCTGGCCAGCAGCGCCGCAGTATAAGGATGCGCGGCGTGTGCGTAGATCGCATCCACCGGCCCGATTTCCACCACGCGTCCGAGATACATCACGAGTACGCGGTCGGCCATGTGCTGGACCACATTGAGGTCGTGGCTGATGAACAGATAGGTCAGGTCGTACTGCGCTTTCAGATCGACCAGTAGATTGAGTACTTGCGCCTGAACCGATTTATCCAGCGCGGAGACCGGCTCGTCGAGAATGAGCAGGCGCGGCCGCAACGCCAGTGCGCGGGCGATATTGACCCGTTGGCGCTGTCCGCCCGACAGTTCGTGCGGATAGCGGCCGCCGAACCGGCCTGGATTGAGCCCGACTGCAGTGAGCAATTCATGTGCGGTGGCAAGCGCTTCCCGTTTTCCCAGGCCATGCACCTGCGGCGCGAAGGCAATGATGTCTTCAATGGTCATGCGGGGATTCAGAGAAGAATAACTATCCTGAAATACCATTTGCACTTGCCGCCGGTATGTTTTCATGGTCAGTCCGCGCGAGCCGACCGTCTGCCCATCGAATACGACTTCTCCCGCGCTCGGCTGCATGAGGCCCATGATCAGCCGGGAGGTGGTGGACTTGCCGCAGCCCGATTCGCCGACGATGCCGAGCGTTTCGCCTTTACGCAATTCGAAGTTCACGCCTGCGACCGCTTGTACCTTATCCGGGCTGCGTCCGAATAATCCGCCTTTCAACGGGAAGTGCTTGATCAAACCCCGCACGCTGAGCAATGACTGTCCAGGGCCCCCAAGATCGGGGATTTGTTTAAGTGTTTCGAGCATGCTTTTCCTAAATCGATATGTGAACATGCCCCAGCAATTAGCATGCCAATACGATGAATAATGAATTCATTGTTCAAATTTATGAATTGCTCTCGATGTAGGCGAACATCCCGATCATAACGCACTTAAATGAGTCGTTATGTGCACTTAAATATTACATATTGAATATTGAATGTTGAATACAATATTAAATTCAATGGCATGCATCCTGCTTACCCATGGTTCGGTAACGAAGAAAGGAAGGGCATTGTGGTATCCGATTCTTGATGGGCGGTTATGCGCTTCATTGGGAAAGTCAAAGTCAACTATGGGGAAATATTAATAATGAAAAAAGCACTTTTGGCACTCGCAATACTGAGCACCGTCGCTGGCGCAGCATCCGCTGAAACCAGCGTTACCATCTATGGGATTATCGATGTAGGCATCGATTACGACCACGGCAAGGCAGGTAACGCCGCAGCCGGCACCACCCCAACTTGGGCGGAGGCCTCCGGCCAGACCAGCGGCAACCGCTTAGGTTTCAAGGGTTCCGAAGACCTTGGCAACGGCCTGTCGGCAATCTTCACTTTGGAAAATGGCTTCAACGCCAATGACGGCACATTGGGCAATGGCAATCGTTTGTTCGGCCGTCAATCATGGGTTGGTCTGCAAGGCAACTTCGGCAGCGTCAAAATCGGTCGCCAGCTCAGCGCGACGTATCTCGCGCTGCAAACCCTCGACCCGTTTGGCACCTCTTCGGCCGGCGATGCACAGCGCGCCTACGGTTACGGTCTGGGTAAAATCGACCCGATCGCCCGTTCGGACAATACCGTCATTTATCAACTTCCGACTTTAGCCGGATTCGATGCGCTGGCCGGTTACGGATTTGGCGGGCAGCCTGGCAATTTCAACAAGCTCAGCACCAAGTTCGCCGGGGTCAATTACACGATGGGCCCGCTGCTCGTCGTGACAAGTTTCCAAGATACGGATGGCGTAGCGTTTTCACCGACCTCAACGCCGACAGCCGCACTGGACGCCATTGTGATTCCGTCGGGCCTTGCCCCTACTACGACCACCAGCGCGACGGTGAAGAATAGCGTCATTGGCGCAATTTATTATTTCGGCGATGTGAAGGTACATGCCGCTATTGGCAATACCAAAGCGGAGGCGGCGGGCAGTCTGAAGGTTCGAAACTATATGCTTGGCGTGACTGCCCAGGCTGGGGTAGGCACGATATTGGGTTCCTGGAATCGCGATAACGTCACCAGTGTTAGCGGGGGAATTTCGGATCAGTTTGCAATCGGTTATACCTATCCGTTTTCCGTGCGCACCAACTTGTACACTGTCCTCGCCTATACGAAGAACGGCAGTGGCGTACGCATGAATGCTTGGGCAAACGGCCAAAACGATCGCGAGCTGCAGTTCGGTATCCGCCACAAGTTCTAATGGCTTCACTGAAGTCTGCCGATTGAGAGAGAACTCACCGGTTTGAACTGAATGACCCCAAGACGTTGGAGAGGATCCTAACTTCTTGGGGTATTTTTATTCCGGCAGCGGAATAAATTCATCGTGATCCAGATCCGGCAATTTCATTCTGCCGGCGCGCCAGTCGGCCTTGGCTTGCTCAAGTCTTTGTTTCGATGACGAGACGAAATTCCAATCGATGAAACGTTCGCCGATCGGATCGCCACCCAGCAACATGACGATTGCCGGGGCCAGCGCTTCGACTGCGGCCGGCTGGCCTTTGGTGAATACCAGCATGGTGCCGGCCCCAAAGGTTTGATGTTCAACTTCCACCGATCCGGCGACGACATACGCAGCGCGCTCGGCATAATTGGCCGGTAATTGCGCTACTGCGCCCACCTGCAAGATGCAATGGGTATAAAACAGCGGCGAATGCACGATCACCGGCGATTTCACGCCAAACGCTTCGCCGGCGATCACCCGGCTCCAAGCGCCGGCTTCTTCAAACACCGGCAGCACCTTCTGGCTGTAATTGGTAAATGAAGGGGCAATTTCTTCCTGGCCGTCGGGCAGCGCTACCCAGCTTTGCAGGCCATGCATGCGTGCATCCTCCAGACGCGCTTTTTCAAATCGTTCCGAATGGGTAATGCCGCTGCCGGCGGTCATCCAGTTCATTTCGCCGGGCCGGATGGTTTGCTCGGAGCCGATGCTATCCCGATGCACGATTTCACCTTCCAGCAAATAAGTCACCGTGGAAAGGCCGATGTGGGGATGCGGGCGGACATCGGCGCGGCGGGCTGTTTCCGGGCTTAAGCTCAGCGGCCCCATATGATCGAAAAATATAAAGGGTCCAACCATGCGGTGCTTGGCGAACGGCAAGACCCTGCCGACTTCCAGGCCGCCGCCCAGACTTCTTCTGCGTTGTTCAATGATCATTTCGAGCATATTTGCCTCCGGCATCAATGGGTAATCGATTATCGCTCATTAAAATGGCGCCTTCCCAGTTTTTGGCGGGCAGCGCCGGAATCGGGCATCATAGCGGGCTTGCCGCATAGTTAGAACTTAAAGGGCTTAAAAAGTACCCCTATAAAGTCTGAAAAACCCTATTTTTTATCGACAGAAAAGGCAGAAAAATCATGTACGACATATTCCAGACCGACCGTTTGATCGATCAGTGGCTGAGCGAGGATATCGGATATTGCGATCTGACTGCGCAAGTGATGATTGAAGCGGGCGAGACCGGCGCCTTCGTCATGAATGCGCGTGAAACGCTGATCGTCGCCGGGGTTGAAGTCGCCGCCCGCGTATTCAAACGCTACGATCCGACGCTTGAAGTCACGGTCCGGGTCAAGGATGGCGATAAAGTGCAGCGCGGTACCTTGATGATGGAAGTGCGCGGCAGTGCACGCAGCGTGTTGACGGCCGAACGTACTGCTTTGAATATCGTGCAGCATCTATCCGGTATCGCCAACGAAACCGCGAAATACGTCGCAGCAATCGCCGGCACCGCGGCGCGCCTGCTCGATACGCGCAAAACCACACCGGGTCTGCGCATGCTGGAAAAGCACGCGGTGGCCTGCGGCGGCGGCTTGAATCATCGCCTCGGTCTGGATAACGGCGTGCTGATCAAAGACAATCATATTGCCGTTTGCGGCAGCATCGCCAAGGCAGTCGAACGGGCGCGCCGTCAATTGCCGATATTGACGAAACTGGAAGTCGAATGCGAAACCCTGGTACAGGTGGCCGAAGCTGCGGCCGCCGGGGTCGACGTCATCATGCTCGATAATATGGCGGTGGGCGATATGCCCGAGGCGGTCAGGATCGTGGCCGGCCGCAGCAAGGTGGAAGCCTCGGGCGGCATCAATCTGACGACGATCGGCGCTATCGCGAAAACCGGTGTCGATTATATTTCCACCAGCCGGATCAATCAGGCTTCCACGGGGGTGGATATCGGTCTGGACGATGCTTGATTGATAACGCAACAGCAAGCAATGCGAGATCGCCCGCATAAATTGAAAAAGGCAAATAAATAACTTGCATACGGTGTACATGTACGCTGGAATGAGTCCTCTTTAATTAATTCACCAAGAGGAAATCTTGGCCTAGACTTTAGAAAGGACGAAGAATGCCGACGATTAGTGCGTTTTACGGAGTGACGCTATGGAATGGGACGTTATCGAGGTAAAACTGGCCGGCGAATTTGAAATATCAGTTCGTTTTGAGGATGGTGTCGAGGGAGTCGTAAAGTTTCTCCCTACTGCATTTCGTGGTGTTTTTTCTCACTTACGCGACGAGTCTCAATTTCAGCAAGTGAAAGTGATTGATGGTGTTGTGACTTGGCCCGGTGAACTTGATTTAGCACCCGATGCCATGCACAGCGAGATTAAGAAAAATGGTCAGTGGTTATTAGCCTAGTTTTCAAGGAAAACATGAGTGATAACGATAACAAGATGAAAGCCATTGCCGAAGCCTAACAAGCCAAAATCACGGCAGGCGAATCACGCATTTCATTGAGCCGCCTTTCAAATTGAAAGTTGAAGACAACATGGTACATATCGATGCGCCGTGTATGGTCTCCGGAGATATGAAGGCGGCTGCGGTCGTTCGATTCCTTTGAGCGCTTCTGCCGCAAAGGCACTGAAAGATGTGCTATGGCACATGACGTTCATGGAAGAACCTTAGCGGCCGGGTAGCGGTATTCAATAGGAATTGAACAGAGGAAAAGCACAATGTCGAAAATCGCCTTTGAAGGCCATAGCATCGAACCAGCTTCTTATCAGGACGAAGACATGCCTGGGCATTGGTTCCCTAGTGCTGAAGTGATGACCCCGGACGGAGAGTCCAAAGTTGTAAGGCTGGTTCCTGTTCGTGGCGTGACGAAAGCCCAGGCCGACGCGGAAGCGATGAATGAAGCAAAGCATCGCATTACCCATAACAACCTCTGACAACGGGAAAATGATTATTTCAGAACACGCGGCCGCAGAAGCCGACATAGCGCTTGCGGAGTGCACAGCACGGTGCGATATAAAAAGATAATCCAATACCATCAGGCGCTGAAATCAATAGTCAATTAGGGCCTTATTTTTTAGAAAATAAATATGCTGAGCGAACAAGAAAAATTAATAGTCCAATTTGTATTGCAGCAAGTATTTAAAGATGACAATTTATCGCGACCAAGGTATTGCACAGAGGTGAAATCTGAATGTGATGCTAATCGCCTCTCAGATGCGTTGCCACTCATTTATATTTGGAATGAAGATCGAATCAAGGGAACTTTTTCCATTTCCGTAAATGGAGGGCTACTTGAGTTTTTACTTGAGGCCGTGGTGCCTCGTAGTAGTGCTTCGTTTAATAAGATCAGAGATGAGGCAATTTCTGTAATTTCCAACGCATCGCAAACGTCGGTGGTTTCAACTTGTGAAAAATTGGGAGCTTTTGCAAGTGACATTTTTTACGGATAGGAAAATCCAATGTCAGCCATGGTCGATCTGAACAAAACACTCGCAAGCTTTCAAGATGCGCTCAGAAATGGATTGATTTCGCCTGGCTCGTGCACGTTGCATCCTGAAATAAAGCTCCTATTGGATGATGTAAACGGACAGCCAAGATTGACTTACGCCCGTATTGATGAAGGAGAGGTCAGAGCTATTGTGATCTATGTAGTAGTAGAGCCGTACAAGGGAGTAATGTGTTTTCAAGTTGGATATGCCGTTGTGGAAGCTTTTCGCAATCAAGGAATCGCGTCAGAGTTTTTTAAGCAAAGCCTCGCTGAGTTGCGACATAATTCAAAAAAACATACAAAAAGCTTTTATTTAGAGGCCGTTGTAGCGAGCGATAACGCTGCTTCAAGAAAAGTTGCTGAGCGAGTGCTTGGGCCGAGTACGATGGAAATACCCGATGTTTATTCTGGTCAACCTTCCATCCAATTCATGCGACTAATCAAGTGTTGAACTGCGACCAAAGAAAAAATGACTGTTCCAATTCTAGATTTCAGCAAATCCACTGTGGTGATCAACGAACTGTTTGATCCAGACGAGAGTGTCAGGGAGCAGTTTCGCAATCGATTTTCGGGGCAAGCTATCGCGTTCTCGGAAGCCATAGCTCCAGCGTTTTCTCGGTTTCCCAGATTCTCAGATGATAGCCAGTACTGCATTCAGACAGCCTTGGTTTGTGGATTTGTTCACGGTGTGCTTGATGACCTTGTGACATCAATGAAATTGCTACTTACAGGAAAACTTACTGCATCTGGAAACTTGTTCAGACAGGCAATTGAGGGGATCTGCATGGCACTAATGGCCTCTTATCAAGGTACCCTCGCGATTGGAGACAAAGAATGCAGCTACTGGGCGATGGTTGAGGGAGGTGCGAAAGATGTAGAGGGCCACTTGGCTGCAAGACAGCTTGTCAAGAATTGGGATCGGCTAGGTTTAAATCTTCAGGGCGCGGAGCAACTGAAGACCACCTTGAATGTGTATCACCAGCACAGTCATGCAGGCATTGTAGCAATGGCGTACCGGATGGAACTGGGGCCAAACGGGGTTATTTATATTGGCGGCCATTTCGATGAAGCGAAGGCGGAGGGATATTCTGCCGAATTGAACCAGCGCATAGAACTTGCGAAGCTCGTCACGCAGACAATTGATGCCATATGGCCGAGTGTTCTGGCAATCAGCAAGAGCGCCCCAGAAGTCATGGCCAAGGTCGTCGCGGCGGCACCTCAAGCAAACTAACGGCTCCGCAACCTTGTGGGTGCGGTCAGTTCTAGTGGGGGCGTCGGGAATCTCGCAGGACAATCTGACGAGCCGCTGCCTCCACGAACGATAAGGATTACAACCCTCTGCGGGTCGGATAGCGCAGTCGCGCCGAGGATAGCGATGCCTGGTTGGGCTCTACCGCATGCTGGAAGTTATTAATAAAAATGTAGGCAACGAGCAAGCCCTGATCGCCACTGGTTGGACAAATAAGCCAGAATATAACCGGTTCATGCGCACGGCGAACTCAGTTTCCGCAGTAGGAGACGCTGCTAGACATCGTGGCGAGAAGATCCGCCCCCTGAAAACCCAATGACTCTGGCGGAGGCTAAGGACTATTTTTACCGCATAGTCCAATTGTGGCTTCGACACAAAGGCGTATGAAAGAAATAATAACAGGGTCGACACCAAGGAAAATTCTATGTGGGAAAAGTCGAATAGACCGCGCTTGGAGGCTATCGAGCGAGCGTTCAAAAATCGGGGGATCGTAGCTGATGCGCCGGGATTCTACGATTCGCCGGCGTTCATCCTGGCGGAACAAGCCGACCCAGCGTTCCTAGAAACGTACGCTGAGTACGTGCGAAGCAGGGAGTACGATTCGGTGTATCTAGAGGCCGCGGCTGAGAAGATACGCAGAGCGGCCGAATCGGTCTCGGCGGACTTGGCGGCTGATGGCCGACTCGGCCTTTGTATCAACGCTTCTATGCTGTTGTCACGCATTCTTGACCGAATGGGCATATGGAACTACGTGGCAAAAATGGGAGTGGCAATAAGGTTTCAGCCTGAACCGTGTCCCGAACCGCAATATTTCTATCCGTTTGACCATGGCGTCTTCGCGGCGCCGCACGCTGTTGTTGTTGCGCCGCCATTCGATGTGGTTGACGTAAGTCTCAAGCGTCAAGCATACGAGAACGGTCAAGAGGCGTATATCCCCAACCTAATTGTCGCCCTCGGTGAGACATCGAACTGGTCAGTCGAAGAACTGTTCTCGCCGATCGCTCGGGCAGAAATTCAGGCGTACGGGGATCGTCCGCTTGCTAGCCTCCGTCGCAAACGACCAGATCTGCTGAGGACTCTTGATCGGTTCAAACCTGTACGTGTTGAATGTGGGTCTTGCTCAATCAACTACGTGACAGTCGCGTTTGGAGCATCGATAGAACCGTTGGAAGGATTGATGCACATAAACGGTCGCAGCGGATTCGAAATGTACGATCGGGCATCGGCGGTCGACAATACGAATTAACTCGGAAAATTTTGACGTTGGAAGTGCGCCTATTGCGCTATTACTGTAGCCAGATAATTAACACTACTAAGGAAGACATGGACTTAACAAAATTGATGGATCAAGTCGACTTGGATAACAAGGCGAATACATTGAACGACAACGCGGGTACGTCGGGTACAAACCGTATCTACGATCAAGCACAGGGCAATCGGGGCAAGCAAAAGAACCCGAATCAGACCCAGCCGACGCCGGTGGTATCTGAAGACATGGATGAAGGCGATGTTTACGGCGGTTGGGATTCCTCCGACTGAGGATCGAGCGATATTTTTCGGGGAAAAAGACAAAGAATCGTAACTTCGCTGCACTGAAAAAGGCGGCGCAAGACCTGTCCTGAAGAAATGGTATCGGTTAGCATACGCATGCCGCATGTCTTAATACCGATGTCCCCATATTCCAATGAAAGGCTGTCATGGAAGGTGCTGCTCCCTTGTTGATGGCGCTGGTCTACCTTGGCGCAGGTGTGCTGTCGGTGCCGATCGCACAGCGCCTCGGTCTCGGCTCGGTGCTGGGTTATCTGATCGCCGGCGCGCTGATCGGCCCCTCTGCGCTGGCGCTGGTTGGGGATCAAACCAGTGTCATGCATTTTGCCGAATTCGGCGTGGTGATCATGCTGTTCCTGATCGGGCTGGAAGTGCAGCCCTCGGTGTTGTGGAGCATGCGCACCGCTTTTTTCGGTTTGGGCGGCATGCAGGTCTTGCTCACCGGTATCGTGCTGGCGGGCATCGGTGCGGCCGTCGGCGTCGAGTGGCATGCGGCCGTCGCACTGGGCTTTATCCTGTCGCTGTCATCGACCGCGGTGGTATTGCAGACGCTGGAAGAAAAAGGCCTGCGCAAAACCCCGACCGGCGCTGCATCGCAGGGTATTTTGCTATTCCAGGATGTGGCGATCATCCCGATGATTGCGCTCTTGCCCTTGCTGGCGATGCCGCAGGTGGGCGTCGCCATCGTCGCCAATGCGGGTCTGATGAGCGGTTTTCCGGCATGGATGCGCACCGTTGCGGTCGCGTGCGCCGTTTTGATTGTGATTGCGGTCGGCCGCTATCTGATGCGCCCAGCCTTTCGTTACATCGCTCAAACCCGTTCGCGCGAGATTTTCACGGCATTGGCGTTATTGCTGGTGGTGGCCGTATCGCTGTTGATGGAGGCAGTCGGTTTGTCGGCTGCGCTGGGGGCGTTTCTGGCCGGCGTGGTGCTGGCCGATAGCGAATTCCGGCGCGAAATTGAAGGCGATATCGAGCCGTTCCGCGGCTTGTTGCTGGGCTTGTTCTTTATGTCGGTCGGCGCCAGTCTGGATCTGCGGCTGGCCGTTGCCCACGCCGCGACGCTGGCCGCGCTGGTGTTCGGGTTAATGCTGATCAAGGCCTTGATCGTTTATGGCGTGGCAAGAGTTTTCGGGATTCCGGCCCGCACGGCAGCGCAGACGGGCGCTGCGCTCGGGCAGGGCGGCGAATTCGCGTTCGTGTTGCTGGGCCTGGCGGCGGCGGCGGGCGTGGTCGGGGGCGATCTTGCTGCGCTGGCGACTGCCGCGGTAGCCATTTCAATGGCGCTGACGCCGTTTGTGCTGATGGGCTACGACCATTTTGCCGGCCGTGCCTTTTCCAGCGCGCCGGAGCCGGAAACAGGCACGCTGGATGCGCATCCCGATGTGATCGTCGCCGGTTTCGGCCGTTTCGGTCAAATCGCCGCGCGTCTGCTGATCGTCAATCATTTCCGCATTTCCACGCTGGAAATCAGCGCCGAACAGGTCGCCTTGGTGCGTCGTTTCGGACGCCGTGTCTACTACGGCGATGCAACCCGCCTGGATCTGCTGCGCGCCGCCGGCGCTGCCGATGCCAAGCTGTTGATTGTGGCGATCGACGATCGCGACCAGGCCGAAGTGCTGGTCGAGCTGGCAACGCAGTATTTTCCGAATCTGACCATACTGGCGCGCGCTTACGACCGCCGCCATGCCTATCGCCTGTTGCAAAAAGGTGCGCATATCGTTGAACGCGAAACCTTCGAAAGCGGTTTGTCGATGGGCGAAAAAGCGCTCAGGGCTTTGGGCCTGACGCACGGGCAATCGACCTTGGCCAGCAGCAGCTTCCGCAAGCATGACGAGGAAATGATCGCGTTGCTGGCAGAGTCATGGGGTGATGAAGAACGTTACGCGGTGGCATTCCGCGAATCCAATGAGCGCATGGACCAGTTGCTGGCAGCCGATTTGCAGGAAAGCACGATGCCGCAATCCATCCCTACACCATCCTCTGAGGCGGCCCTTTGAGCATGGCTCCCCACAGATATCTCCGCTCCCTGCTTAAGGTATCGCTTTGCGGTTTTTTGGCATTGGGCATGACGCCGTCCCATAGCGTGGAGCTGATCGATTATCCATTGCGCGATCAGCGCATCAGTACTTGCAAAATCGATCTGCGGCGGGATGTGATCAGGATGTTCTGGAAAGACGACAATAAAGCGGTTCTGGGCAGATTCTCCCGATTGCAAGCTTGGCTGCGCACGCGAGGCGAAAATATTGTGTGCGCGACCAATGCAGGTATTTATGAAGAGGATTATCGGCCGCTGGGCCTGTATATCGAAAACGGCGTTACGCGGCGCAAATTGAATCTACGCAAGAATGCCTACGGTAATTTTTACCTGCAACCAAACGGCATCTTCCTGATTCGCGACCGGCAGGCGGAGATTGTCGATACCGACCGCTTCGCCGCCGAACAAGATACCTTATTGCCAGGTGTGTTGTTTGCGACCCAATCGGGGCCGATGCTGATCCAGCATGGAAAAATCAACCCCAGGTTTTCCGCGGCATCGGAGAACCGCCTGGTTCGCAATGCGGTGTGCATCACGTCGCCGCAAAATGTTGTCCTGGCAATCTCGCGCGGGCCGATCAATTTTTATGAGTTTGCCGCATTTTTACGAGACAAGATCGCCTGTACCGATGCACTTTTTCTCGATGGTAATATCTCCCGCATGTATCCGGAAGACATTGCCGAATTCGGTCCGGACTTCGGCGTTTTGATTGCGGTCACCCAGAAACTGAAATAGTTAGAAGGTTTCCCAGTCATCGGGATTATCCGTTTTCGGCGCTGTCGCCCGCGCTGTCGGCACCGCCGCAAGGCGGCCGCGCGATCCTGCCGTCGATGTGCTTGGTGTGCTTGGCGTACTTGATGTGCTTGATGCGCTCATTACGCTCGGCAAGCTCGGCTTGACTGCGGTTTTAGCAAGCTTTGCGATGGGCGGGCGTGAGCGGCTCGTAATTGATGTCAACAGCGGGACCGGCGCCAAATGCGCGTCGCCGAGCTTGAAGACACTGACCAACTGCGCCAAACTGGCCGCCTGGTCCTGTAAGGAAGCCGCAGCAGCCGCCGCTTGTTCGACCAGCGCCGCATTCTGTTGCGTGACCTCATCCATCTGCGTGATCGCCAGATTAACCTCATCGATGCCGGCGCTTTGTTCCTGGCCGGCGGCGCTGATTTCGGCCACCACATCGGTGACTCTTTTAACGCTGGCGACAATTTCGCTCATGGTATTGCCGGCCTGTTCGACCAGCTTGCTGCCGGCGCCGACTTTATCGACCGAATCGCCGATCAATTCCTTGATCTCCTTGGCCGCAGCCGCCGATCGCTGTGCCAGGCTGCGCACTTCCGAGGCCACCACCGCAAAACCGCGCCCTTGTTCACCGGCGCGCGCGGCTTCCACTGCGGCGTTCAACGCCAGAATATTGGTCTGGAATGCAATGCCATCGATCACGCTGATGATGTCGACGATGCGTCTCGACGAGTCGTTAATCGAGGTCATTGTCGCCACCACCTGATTGACCGCCATGCCGCCGTCGGTAGCAATACCGGACGCAGTCACGGCGAGTAGATTGGCCTGTCGCGCGTTGTCGGCATTCTGTCTGACGGTGGAGGTAATCTCTTCCATGGCTGCTGCTGTCTGCTCCAGCGAACTGGCCTGTTCTTCGGTGCGGGAGGATAAATCCAGATTGCCGCTGGCAATTTGCGCCGAAGCCGTCGCAATCGTATCGGTGCCAATGCGCACTTCGCCGACGATGCGCTTCAGATTATCGTTCATCTCTTTGAGCGCACTGGTCAATGCCCCGGTTTCATCGCGCGACAAGGAAACAATATCCTGTGTCAGATCGCCGGCTGCAACGGCTCTGGCAATTTCAACTGCGCGGTTAAGCGGTCTTGTGATGGCGCGCACCAGCCAGTTGCCGATGAGAATACTCAGCAGGACCGATAAGGTCACGCCGACGATACAGGCCTGCAGCATCATCTTGTATCTGGATTGCGCCGCCTCGTATTCGCCTTTGCTGACATCCAATTGCAACTGAATCAGGTTATTCATATCTTGTTGCACCGGCTTGAATAGCTCGGACATCGGACCGTTGAGTAAGTCGACGCCACGCTTGATGTCCTGGGCGCGGATAGCTGCAATGGAGGGCTTTAAGCCTTGTGCGACGAATTGTCCGCGGCTGGCCGTGAATTTTTCCACTAGCGCTTTTTCCTGCGGCGTCAGATAAGTCGCCAGGTAGGCATTCCAGATTGTATTGATTTGGATGATACGCGCGTCCACTTCATCCATGCGGGCGCCGAAAGTGGCGGGGTCCGCAGTCAATGCCGAGGCAACCGTCAATTGATTGGTATTCATCAGACGCACCACCTGATCCAGTTGGCCCATGGCGATCAGCCGGTCTTCATAAATAGTCTTCACGGAAGTGTTCGTCATCTGCAGGCTGACCAGGCCGACCACCGCGCCCACAGCCAACTGTATGCACATGAGCGTCATCACAAAAATAAGACGGGTTTTGATACTGATGTTATTTAACATTTTTTAACTCCGAATGTTTAAGGAAACTACCCGGGAACCCGTATTTCTCTGCTGAACTATGGAAGGAACAATGACGAACGTATTGCAGGCAATTCGCGAAAATTGCTTGCATTTTGGGATGCTAACAGGGGGGATTGGGAGCCTACTGCAGGATTAGTCATGTAAAGCGCGCTCAATTAGGCGCTTAAAGCAAGTGACATGCCGCAGAGCAATAATGATACTCGGCAATAGTGCTGAAACGGTGTGAAAAACGTGCGTCGAATGCGCGCGGGGTATTTACAAAAACGCTACAAAAATGCTTACAAAAACGCCTGCAAAACGCGTACAAAATGCCTATTAAACCCAGCCCATTTCATATAACTCGCGTTTGACGTAAGCGTAGTAGATCGGCGCGGCGATCAGCCCGGGCAGGCCGAACAGGGCTTCGGCGATCAACATGGCCAACAGCAGTTCCCAACTACGCGCGTTGATCTGGAGTCCGACGATGCGGGCATTCAGAAAATATTCGAATTTGTGAATCAGGATCAAAAAAATCAGTGCGGAAATCGCAGCATACAGGGACACCGAAAGCGCAATCACCACAATCAACGTATTGGAAATCAGATTGCCGATGACCGGCAGCAGACCGACTACGAACGTCATCACAATCATGGTTTTTGTCAGCGGCAGATGCACCCCGGCCAGGCGCAGAATCACCAACAAGAAAATTGCCGTGAACAAGGTATTGAGCAGCGAAATTTTGACTTGCGCGAAGACCACGCGGCCGAACGCATCGGCCAGCAATGCGCAGCGTTCCAGCAAGGCGGCGGCCAGCGGCTGCTGCGGCGGTGTCGCCTGTGCAACTTGTAACGCCGCCATCGCGCCCAGCACCATGCCGATCAGAATATGCGCCGCTATCTGGAAGACTTCCCTGCCGGCCAATTGCAGCGCGCCGCGATGCGCATGCATCCAGGTGCTGATCAGTTCGCGCACATCGCCTATGTCGTCGGGCAAATATTGGCGCAACCAATCGGGCATTTGGGTGCGGACCATCTCGAGGGCGATCATGAATTTGTTTTGCAGCGCCGCGAGGCGGGTCGGGTCGCGCAGAAATGCAACCATACTGAGTATGCCCAGCGTCAGCAGCGAGATGATAATGGCCGACAGGAACAGCACGGTAATCAAATGCGCGCGTCGATTATTGATGCGGCGATGCACCAGCGGCGTCAGCGAGCCTACCATATGATAAACCAGCAAACCGGCCATCAGCGCGGTCAACAGATGCGCCGTCAGCACCAGGTTCAGCAGCACAATCATCATCAGCCATGCGGCGATAACAGAGCGCGCCACTTTGGTGGCGACCGGGCGCAGCTTGGTTGATGAGGGCGGGGCGGCGGGGTCCGTTGGCGTATCGGCGGAAATCCTGGTTCGATCGATGGAAGGCGGCATGGGTTGCGGTCGCAAATAGCAATAAAAAGGACAGTTTCAGCAGTTTAACAGCAGCGCTTGGCGTGCATCGATAAATTAAAAAATCGAAAAAAAATCGAAAAACAATCGAAAAAATCGACTTTTTTCCACTGGCCTGCACACTTGCACAGCCTTATTGGCCCCGATACATTCAACAGCTATTTAAACGCGCTGGTTCGGTCCAAAGTGCTGATTTTGGAAAGTTAGGCGCCACTTGTGAGAAACATAAGCATTTGGCAAGCCCTCTAATAAGCTGGCGTTTGCCCCGTTTTTTGCGCTTTCAATGCTGCTGCGGCTGACGTAAGATCAAAGTTTGTTATCAAGTTTATTACAACAAGGTAGACCGATGCACGACAGCGAGCAGCATGCCGCCACCCTTGATCCATCCGACTGGCGCGAGATAAGAGAACAGGGGCACCGGATGCTGGATGATATGTTCGATTATCTTGAAGGCCTGCGCGAGCGGCCTGTATGGCAGCCGACTCCGGATCAGGTGCGTCAGCAGTTCACGGAAAGCCTGCCGCGTCAGCCGGGTTCGCTTGCGCAGGCGCATCAAACTTTCATGCAATCGATTCTCCCGTATGCGGCGGGCAATGCACATCCTGGGTTCATGGGCTGGGTGCAGGGCGGCGGCTCACCGGTCGGCATGCTGGCCGAAATGCTGACGGCCGGCCTGAACGCCAATGTCGGCGGACGCGATCAAGTTCCGCTCGCTGTGGAAAAACAGATTACCCAATGGATGCGCGAGTTGTTCGGTTTTCCTGAGCAGGCCAGCGGCGTGTTCGTCACCGGCGCTTCGACTGCCAATTTGATTGGCGTCCTGGTCGCCAGAAGAAAAATACTCGGCGCGGCTGTGCGCACGCACGGCGTGCAAGCGGCTGCGCACCATCTGACTGCCTATGCCTCCACCGCGACGCACGGTTGCGTCAAGCGGGCGATGGATATTGCCGGTCTGGGCGAAGAAGCGCTGCGCAGCATCCCGATCAACGCCGACGGCGCCATGCACCTGCCGAGTCTTGAGGCCCAGATTGCCGCCGATCGCGCCGCCGGTCTGCAACCGTTTATCATCATCGGCAACGCCGGTACAGTCGATAGGGGCGCAATCGACGATTTGTCGGCGATTGCCGACATTGCGCAACGCGAAAATATTTTCTTCCACATTGACGGTGCGTTCGGCGCGCTGGCGATGCTGGCGCCCGATCTGGCGCCGCGTCTGGCCGGCATCGCCCGCGCCGATTCAATTGCATTCGATTTCCATAAATGGACGCAGGTCCAATACGATGCCGGTTTCGTGCTGGTCAAAGACGGTGCGTTGCATCTGAGTACATTTGAAGCACAGGAAAAGACTTATCTGGAACGTGCCGAGCGCGGCATGGCGGCAGGTTCGCCATGGCCGTGTGATTTAGGCCCGGATTTGTCGCGCGGTTTCCGCGCGCTGAAAACTTGGTTTACATTCAAGGTGTACGGCACCGAGAAACTGGGGCAGATGATCAGCCATAGCTGCGCGTTGGCGCGCTATTTGCAGCAACGTATTGAAGCCGAGCCGACGCTGGAAGTACTGGCGCCGGCATCGCTCAATATCGTCTGCTTCCGACTGCGTTGCAGCGCAGGTAATTCGGCGGAAAATTCGGAAGCAATTTCTGAAGCGGTCAATCGACGACTATTACTGGCCATCCAGGAGTCCGGCATCGCCGCGCCTTCTTCCACCAAAATCCATGGCCGCTTTGCGATTCGTGCGGCGCTATTCAACCATCGAAGCACCGTCGAGAATATCGACGCCTTATTGGATGCGGTGCTTAAGTTCAGCAGCGCCGCATCCGCTACGATGCCGGCTGTTCCCTCCAGTGTTAAAAAGTAGATAAAAAATGCCTACGCAAAATGCGGTGCCCGCTTCTGTTTCAATCCCTGCTGCCGTCTCAATCCCCATAGTGCCAATCCCAAAATTCGTGCCGGATTCGGTGCATCAAATCGGTATTGCCGCGCTCTTGGAGGCGGCTTATCTTGGCGGCGATATCAAGCCCCTCGGCACAGAATTGATCGCGCGCTTGGGCACGCATCCGGACGATGCCAATGCGATGATGGATTTATCGATCATTTTGCAATTGATGGGCAACGATGCCACTTCGGCCGCGACCCAGGCCGAGGCAATCCGCATGCGGCAGCTGTATCACTTGCCTACGGCGCGCGGCGCTGTCAAATTGCGCTTGCTGGCCATCATGATTGCCGGCGATTTCATGGCGAATACGCCACTGGAATTTATGCTGGGCGGCTCCGATATCGCGCTCGATATCCTCTACGTCTCGGCAGATCGGCCGCTGCCGCCGGAATTGCCGCCGCATGACGTCCTGTTCATTGCGGTCGGCGAGTCCGATCAAAGCCGTGCTCTGCTGCGCAGTTTGACGGCGTTTGCCAAAAACTGGCCAGGCCCTTTGGTCAATCAGCCGGATAGAAGCCTGCAGTTATCGCGTGACCGGGTGGCGATTCTATTGCAATCGCAGCCGGGTATTTGCATGCCGATTACTGTGCGTGCGGAGCGCGAAACAATGGTCAATATCGGCCGCGGCGCCAAGTCTGCCGCCGATATGCTGAGCGATGGCGACTTCCCGCTGATCGTGCGGCCGGTAGGATCGCATGCGGGCAGGGGTTTGCAAAAAATTACGGCATTCGATGAGATCCCGGCCTATCTGCGGCAACAAAATGACGACGCGTTTTACATTTCACGTTTTGTCGATTACAGCAATGATGACGGCCAGTTCAGAAAATACCGCATCGCGCTGATCGAAGGTCGTCCGTATCTGTGCCATATGGCGATTTCCTCAAACTGGATGATTCATTATTTGAATGCCGGCATGTCCGAGAGCGCGGCAAAAAGGGCCGAAGAGGCCGCCGTCATGGCCAGTTTCGACGAGGTATTCGTGCCGCGCCATCGTGCTGCTTTCGATCTGATCCAGCAGCGTTTCGGCTTGGATTATCTGGCGATGGATTGCAGCGAAACACGGGACGGCGAGCTGCTGATATTTGAAATCGATACCGGCATGATCGTGCATGCAATCGATCCGGTCGATGTATTCCCTTATAAGAAACCGCAGATGCGCAAGGTATTCGACGCCTTCCAGGCCATGATGCACAAAACTGCGGGACGCAAGCATGCCGTCTGAGTTGCCGCCGCGATTGTCATCGTCATCGTCATCGTCGTCGTCGTCATCGTCATCGTCATCCTCAGCGTCGTCATCCAGCCCATCCTTGCCGTCGACATCGGCATTGCTGGTGCAAGGCGGGGATCATCGTATTGAAATCCAGCCGGGATCTCAAATCAATAAATACGGTTGCCAGCCGTTTCCGGCTGCCGACCGGATCGCTTTCGGCTCATCGACCGCATCGCAGATTTCACCGCAGGCCTTCGATGCGGCCAATCAGTTGCGCGACCGTATTGCGGCCGCGCTGATCAATTCCGCTTCTGCTTCTGCTCCTGCTCAGTCTGCAGCGGCCATTTACCGGGAAGAATTGGGGCGCTTGCGTGCCGAATTTCTACATCTCTGCGGTTTTGCCGATGCGTCGCAGCCGGATGTGATCTTCGCCGCTTCCGGTACCGATGCCCATTTTCTGGCTGCGCATCTGGCCGCAGCGCTTGCGCAGCAGGCTCGGCGGTCGCTGCGCGTGATCATGGTCAATCCGGAGGAAAGCGGCAGCGGTGTGACGGTCGCGTTGAACGGACGAAGCCTGGAAAACGCAGATGCACCGGGCAATGAGGTAGTGCACGTTTCGATCCGGCATCCGGATGGCGCGCCGCGCACGCCGGAAGCGATTATCGCCGATGTCGATTTACTGAGCGGCGCGGCGCTGCAGTCCGGCCTTGATGTATTGCTGGTATTGATCGATGTTTCAAAAACCGGTTGCGTTGCGCCCGATCCGAAATTTGCCCAGCAACTGCGGCAGCGCTGGCCGCAACGCTTGCATGTGCTGGTCGATGCCTGCCAATTCCGGATGGAGGCAGCGACGCTGCGGGCTTATCTGCAGCAAGATTTCATGGTCGCGATGACCGGATCGAAATTTATCGGCGGCCCGTCGTTTTCATCTGCCTTATTAATACCGCCATCGATCGCAGCGTCGATGCGGGCGGCCGGCATACCGGCGCAATTGAAGGGGCATTGCGCGCAAGAAGAGTGGCCCGCCGGCTGGCAGGCCGAAAAAACGCTGTCGTCCTGCGCCAACATCGGATTGCTATTGCGCTGGCAGGCGGCGTTATACGAACTCAAGGCTTTGCAGGCCGTGCCGGGCAGCCGGATCAGAAAATTTCTGCAGGATTTCAGCGTCGCGGTGCAGCAGCGTCTGCAATCCGATCCGCATTTTCAGGCGCTGGCGCTGCCGGCGCTTCCTGAACGGGTCGCCGGCCTGATGCCCGAATGGGATGATGTTGCTTCCATCCATCCGTTTACCCTGCATCGTCTGCTGCCGCAGCACGCAGTGTTGAGCAACCTGGAAGTGGCGGACGTTTATCGGCGTTTGCAGCAAACACGGCACAGCGATGGTTTTATGTATTCGGTAGGCCAACCGGTGGCCTGCGGCCAGCGTAACGGTGTCGAGCTTGGCGCTTTGCGCGTATGCGTCAGTGCGGGGATGATCGTGCAGGCGTGCAGTGTTGAAGGCGATGAAGTTGCCGAAGCGCTGATCGCCAGCGCGATGGCGTGTTTCGATGCTATTGCTGCGTTGATTGCGGTGTCCTCGTGAACTAGTCTAGTGGGCTGTAAGGGACGTTAGCATCTGCCTGTCACGGACTAAACGCGCCGTTCAGATGCTAACGTCCCTTACAGCCCACTAAACTAGTTCACCAGTTCATAAGCTGCAGCTGTGATCGAGTAATGCTTCCGCATTGCCGCGTTCGCCGCGGTCGAAATTGACCGGCGTATCGATCAGATAAGAACCTTCGCTGCCGTCGCCGAATCGCGCACCGGTCAATAGTAAGGATTGCGCCGCCATCGCCGCCGAATTATGCGCATCGGGATTCATCGCCGCCGCCAGTTTGAACGGATTGGCATCGCCCAGCGTGCTGCCGGTCAAGCGCATGATCCAATAGCGGTGGCTATCGAGCATCAGCGGCAACCATTGGTCCGGCGCATCGGTTTGATGCGTACGCAATAGCTGTGGCAGATCGGCGCGCAGGCAGTCTATGTGAATGTGCAATTGCAATTGGCTGCGCGCCGCAGCGGAGTTGATTTCCAGCCCAATTTGATCGCGCGTCAGTTTTTTGCCCAATGCCTCTCCGACAAGGTGGCTCTGTTCCCATGCATAGGCCCAGTAATTCGGCGCATCCGGTGCTAGCAATTCAGGACTTTCTATTCCCGTTAGACGCCGCGTCGGGATCAGCAGAAACTGTCCTGCGCCGACAATATCTTTCAAAATCGTAAAGCCGCGTTGACGGTCTACCAGCCGGCATGGACCCGGCTCGTTATGGCCGATCATATTCGGCACGCATTCCTGATTGACGATTTCCCAGAGCTTGTCGGGGTTGGCTGCGGCGAGAATGGCCGGCAGCAGGGCGGTAATCGCAATAAGAGCGCAGAGCAGCGCTGCGCGCAGCGGGGTTTTCATGGTTTGGCAGAGTGGATGAAACAGGCAGAGTACGCAATTTTATGTCGAACGTACATCATTAATATGTCTGGATGATGACTTGTCGCCAGGCTTGGAAATTTGTCGTGGCGTTGTTGCTTGTTCGCAGGGCGTGTTGATATTTTTAATTCAGGGGGCGAATGCGTGCTGGCCGCCAGTTGTTGCTGTCCGGTGAGACGCGCCAAACGAAAAATACTCGCTGCGCTCAGAAAATATTTTCCTGATTTGTTTGGCACATCTCACCGAACAGCAACAGCTTATTGCGCGTGCATTCCAACTACCACGTAAATGCAACTTCATACGGCTCTTGCTGCGCAATTCGCGGGAGGTTGGCTTTGCTGCGCTGGCCGGTTCTTTAATGTTGGAATGGATTAATTTTTTTTTGTGGGCTTTTAAATTCTTTAAATTTTACTTGTTGTGGTGATCCTTCGATACGCTGCGCTACTCAGGACGAACGGGGGTCTTAGTAAATTTTCAAAAAAATCCGTTCGTCCTGAGTAGCGCAGCATATCGAAGGATCACCTCCGATGCAAAATTTAAAGGATGCCCGCGCAGCGGTGCGAGCGCAGCGACGCTAACCTCCCGCGAATTGCGCAGCAAGAGCCGTATGAAGTTGCTGTTATGTAGTAGTTGGAATGCACGCGCGATAAGTTGTTGCTGTTCGGTGAGATGTGCCAAACAAATCAGGAAAATATTGTGTGAGCGCAGCGAGTATTTTTCGTTTGGCGCGTCTCACCGAACATCAACAACTTATCGCGCGGCCACTTCCAACAGCAAACCCCCAAACAACCAAGACCATCCCAATGACAGAAGTCCCCAGTCCCCCCCGCGCCACCGCGCGCCTGCAACTGCACAAAGATTTCACCCTCGACCACGCAGCCGAACTGGTTGACTACTACGCTGCGCTCGGCATCAGCCACATCTACGCGTCCCCCATATTCTGCGCAAGACCCGGCTCGACCCACGGCTACGATGTCATCGATCCGACCCAAGTCAACCCAGAGCTGGGCGGTGAAGAAGCATTGCATCGGCTGGTCGAACGTCTGCATGGAAAAGAGATGGGTTTGATCCTGGACATTGTTCCCAATCACATGGGGGTAGGCGCTGCCAACGGTTGGTGGCAAGACATGCTGGCGTGGGGCCAAAGCAGCCGTTACGCGACCTGGTTCGATGTCGACTGGCATGCCGCAGACCCGGTATTGGAAGGAAAAATATTGCTGCCGTTTCTGGATAATCCCTATCCGCAAGTCATGGCCGAAGGCGGCCTGCAACTACAGTTCGATGCCGAAACCGGCGGCTTTTATTTTGCCCATTACGATCAACGCTACCCATTGGCGATAGCGCATTATCCGCAAGTCTTGCAGCAAGTCGCGGCCCCGCAACTGGAACTGGCGATCGCAGCATATGAACGTATCGGACACGAACCGGGCTGGCCGCAAAAACATGCGGCAGCCGATGCCGCCGCAGCGATCCTGGGCGGCATTGCGTTAGACACCGAAGGCCGCGCCGCCATCGATGCGGTGCTGGCTATTTATACCGCCGCCGGCGACACGGCAACGGCCGCAACGCAAGCCGCGCTGCATCAATTGCTGGAACAACAGCACTACCGTTTGACATGGTGGCGCAACGCAGCCGATGAAATCAATTGGCGCCGCTTTTTTGAAGTCAGCGATCTGGTCGGTGTGCGGGTGGAACAGGATGCTGTGTTTGAAAGTACGCATGCTTTGGTATTTCGTTTGTATCAGGAAGGCTTGATCGATGGCGTGCGGATCGATCATATCGATGGCCTGGCCGATCCCGCAGCTTATTGCATTAAATTGCGGCAACGTCTGGAAACGCTGCATGCCTTGCGTCCCGCTGGTCGCGATAGCGCTAATTCCTCGCCTTATATCATCGTGGAAAAAATACTGGCGGCCGATGAGAATTTGCGTAGCGACTGGGGCGTCGATGGCGCCACCGGTTATGAATTCATGGATCAGGTCAGCGCGGTATTGCACGATCCGGCCGGGGCCGAGCCGCTGGCCTTATTGTGGGCCGGCTGTACCGGCGATACTTTGCAATTTGCGCAGCAGGTCAAGGATGCGCGGCGTATGTTTTTGACGCATAACTTCGCCAGCGAATTCAATGCCTGCGTGGCTAGTTTGCATGCGCTGGCGCGCTCCGAACCGGCTACCCGCGATATTTCCCTGATGGCGATCCGCCGGGCGGTCGCCGAGCTGCTGGTGAATTTTCCGGTCTATCGGACTTACGCCGGCGAATATGGCCGCGATGCGCTGGATCAGACCCGCTTCGATGCCGCTATGCTGGGCGCGCGAAGGGCTTTGCCGCCGCTCGATTATCCGGCATTGGCGTTGCTCGACGGTTGGCTGGGCGGGCAGGCGCCGGCTGCTTTTGAGGGCACGCCAGGCCATGATCTGCGTTTGCGCGCGATGACGCGCTTTCAGCAATTGACGCCGCCGATGGCCGCTAAATCGGTCGAGGATACGGCGTTTTATCGTTACGGGCGCTTGCTGTCGCGCAATGAGGTGGGCTCCGATCCTTCACAGATTGCGCTTGGCATAGAGCAGTTTCATGCACTCAATGCCCAGCGCGCACGCGATTTTCCGCATTCGATGCTCACGACCGCAACACATGATCATAAACGCGGCGAAGATGCCCGTATGCGGCTGGCAGTGTTGAGTGAAATACCGCAGGAGTGGGGCGCGATTGTGCGCCGCTGGCAGGGCATGCATGTCCATGTGGCGGTGTCTTATCGCGCTTATATGGAGGCGTATGCGGCCGGTGCTGCCGATGAGGGCGAGGAAACCGATGCGCCCTTGGCGCGCATCGATGAAATTGCCGAGGTCATGTTGTATCAGACCTTGCTGGCGGTCTGGCCGATCGATCTGGCAGCCGATGATGCGCCGGGAATCGCCGCGCTGGTCAGGCGGGTGTCTGCCTGGCAGATCAAGGCCGGCCGCGAGGCCAAGCTGCAAACGAATTGGGCTTTGCCCGATCGCGATTATGAAATTTTGTGCGCTAATTTTCTGCGCAAGATATTGCGTCCAGGTGGTGCCGGCACCTTCGTTGCAGAGCTGGTGGATCTGGTGCGCAGATTGACCCGCGCCGGCGCGCTTAATAGTCTGGCGCAAATCGCTTTGCGTTTGACCGCGCCGGGGGTTCCCGATCTGTATCAGGGCTGTGAATTCTGGGATTTCAGTCTGGTCGATCCGGATAATCGCCGGCCGGTGGATTTTGCGGCGCGTATCCGTTGTCTGGAGCAGCATCGCGATGCCGCAATGACGCTGGACGATTGGCGTCACGGCGGTATTAAACAGCAGTTGATTTATGCCGCGCTGATGCTGCGGCAACGCGATCCGCTGCTGTTTTGCTCCGGCGCTTATCTGCCGCTGGAGGTGCGGGGGGTGCTGGCCGATCATGTGATCGCGTTTGCGCGCGAATATCAGGCGCGTTATGTCGTGGTCGTGGTGTCGCGCCTGTCGGCGTCTTTGCTGGCCGAAGATGATTTACCGTTGGTGCCGCCGCAGGCCTGGCAGGATACGCGCGTATTGCTGCCGGCCGGTTGCGCTATCGCGCAGTGGCAGGATCGCTTGTCCCGGCGCAGGGTGGAGGCGCGCGGCGGCTGTATTGCGCTGGCGCAGGCCTTGGCGGGATTGCCGGTTGCGGTGCTGTATAGCGGACCGGATGAATGACCGTGGAGATGGGTAAATGTTTTGCAAAACGTCCTACAAGAAAATACTGCGCTGTCCTACTGCCGCTGTCAGCGTGGGCGACTATTCTTTTTAATGTCTTCATTTTATTGAAGGAATGGTCATGTCGAATATTATTGCGGGACGTTTTCAAACCCAGAGTGATGTTGCTTTTGCCATCGCTGAGCTGGAAAGAATCGGTTTTCCGCGCGCTTCGATCAGTTCGTTCTATGTCAATCCGGCCGGGCAGCACGATCTTTATTTTGACGACGGCGGTGTGCTGGGCGGTAATTCGACCAAAGAGCGTCATGAGCCCGAGCGCGGCGAAAATTGGGACGTGAAGCGCAAAGCTGGCATGATGGTGGCCGTGGCGGCAGATACCCCGCAGCAGGAGGCGGATGCGCTGGGTTTATTGGAGACGATTCACGCCGGCGCGATCGAGCGCAGCGTCGGCACTATTATCGATGGCGACTGGCGCGATTTCGATCCGTTGTCGATCGCGCATTTGCAGCATTAATTTGGAGAGTGCATGAATAGTCTGAGCGAGAGTGTATTGCAAGGTAAGGCTGTGGCGGCGCAAGCCGGTGTGCCCGGTCAACGGTTGGCGGCGTCGGATCTGGTGGATTTGTCGAAATTGACAGCGGCTTATTATGATTTGAAACCTGATCCCGGTGTGGCGGCGCAACGCATCGCTTTCGGTACTTCAGGGCATCGGGGCAGTTCTTTGAACGCCAGTTTTAATGAGGCGCATATTCTTGCTGTGACCCAGGCTATTTGCCTGTATCGGGCCGCCAATCGGATTGGCGGCCCTTTGTATATCGGCTTCGATACCCATGCCTTGTCGATGCCGGCGTTCAAAACGGCGCTGGAAGTGCTGGCCGCCAATGGGGTGACCGCGATGATCGCGCTGGATGACGAATATACCCCGACGCCGGCGATTTCCCATGCCATTCTGTCGTATAACCGCCGTGGCGCTGACAGCACCGGGCGTGCCGACGGCATCGTCATTACGCCGTCGCATAATCCGCCGGGCGACGGCGGTTTCAAGTACAACACGCCCAATGGCGGGCCGGCCGATGCCGCCGCGACCGGATGGATCGAGGCTAAAGCGAATGCTTTGCTGGAGGGGCAATTGCGCGATGTGTGCAGAATCGATTATGCGCAGGCGTTGAAGGCTTCCACCACGTATCGTTTCGATTTTCTGAACACTTACGTTAATGGCTTGATCGATGTGATCGATATGGCAGCGATTGCCGGTTCCGATTTGAAGCTATGCGTCGATCCGCTGGGCGGCGCAGGGATTCATTTCTGGCCTTTGATCGCCGAACGCTTCAAATTGAATTTGCATGTGATCGAGCGCCCGGTCGATATGCAGTTTGGCTTTATGTCGGCCGATTGGGACGGCAAGATCAGAATGGATCCGTCGTCGGCTTATGCGATGCAGGAATTGATTGCGTTGCGCAATGATTACGATGTCGCTTTTGCCTGCGATACCGATCACGATCGGCATGGCATCGTTACCCGCAGCGGCGGTCTGATGCCGGCTAATCATTATCTATCGGTCATGATCAATTATTTGTTTACGCACCGGCCGGGCTGGAAGCCGGATGCCGGTATCGGCAAGACGCTGGTCAGTAGCCGGATGATCGATCTGGTGGCGGCCAAAGTGAAGCGGCCATTGGTGGAGATGCCGGTCGGTTTTAAATGGTTCTCTGATGGGCTGTTGGATGGTAGTTTGGGTTTTGGCGGAGAGGAAAGCGCCGGGGCCTCGTTTCTGCGTATCGACGGCTCGGCCTGGAGCACCGATAAGGACGGTATGACGGCAGCGTTGCTGGCGGCTGAGATGACGGCTAAAACCGGTCTCGACCCGGCGCAGCAATATCAGAAGCTGACCGAGGAATTGGGACGGCCGTTTATCGATCGGGTCGATGCGCCGGCCACGCCGGAACAGAAAAAGAAACTGTCCAGATTGACGGCGGCGCAGGTGCACTCGACCGAGTTGGCCGGCGAACCGATCATCGCCAGATTAACGGCGGCGCCGGCTAATCAGGTTGCGTTTGGCGGATTGAAGGTGGTGTCGGAAAACGGCTGGTTTGCAGCGCGTCCGTCGGGTACTGAGGATATTTATAAAATCTACGGCGAGAGTTTCCGCGATGAGGCGCATCTGCAGCGTATTTTGCGCGAAGCGCGGGATATTGTGACGGCGGCGATCGGGGATTAATTCAAAGATCTCTGATTAAGTCAGGAAGTTCTGAGTAAGTGTCGTGAGTGGCGAATTACTAACAACCTGCGCTGGATCAGACGCGGAGCCGTACGCAGGTACGGTGAGCATCGCAGTCCGGCGATTGGGCCGCTCACGACACTTAATCAGAGCTTCCTAATGCGGGATCACTTTTTTGTGGATGGTGTCAATGCGCTGGTTTGAGGGGGTTTCGGGCAAACGGATTTTATCAACTGCTCGCCGGTGCTGCCGGCGGCAGAAGCTCTTAATCTGACATCGTTAAGGGTGAGGTCGATATTGAAAACGACGTGCCCCATCCCGTTAGAATCGGCATACATGGTGCGGCTGCCGAAGGCGAGTTCGTTGTTTTTGCAATCCAGGTAGGCCAGGGCAACTTCGGATTGATAGGTTTTTGTATCGTTGCCGGGCAAGGGGTGCGGTTCAACCCAGTTCAACAGGGTATCGACCTGGATCAGGTCTTGTGACTGGGTAATGGACGCTTTATCGACATAAAATGCGCCGAAATCATTTTCGCCAAGCGGCGTCCATTGCGCTGCATTCGCTAGAGAACTGACCGTCAACAGTGCAAGAACCAAAAATTTCATAACAGCGGCAATTATTGGATAAGTTTGGGATTGTAACCGGGACGGCTGGCATCCGCTGTAATACGGTTAAATCCAGTGCAAGACAATCATTGCCGCGTCAGAAACTGTCAGAAACCCCCCCTTATTGATCAACTTGTTTGTCAACTTGGTCAACTTGCTTATCAATCGTAGTAGCGTTCATGATGATGATGGGAATAACCGGGGCCTCCCAGCGGCACAACAATGCAGCCGGCCAGCGTGCTCGCCAGCAGAATCGAGGCAAAAATTGCGCGAAGGATCTTTTTCATTGCGGTCTTTCGTGGTTAGTGACATGCCTACTGTATCTGTCGATTTTCTTATTAAGTGATATCGAGACGATTCAACTGTAAGCGTGCGTAACCGAATGAAAAAAATGCATGCGGGGCGTGAATGAACGGGTGAATGAAGCACGCATTGAACGGAAAAGCGTCAGTCGATTACTTATCCGACGAGGACTTATTCAATGCCGCGAGACGGTTCATATCGCGTGTCGCCATGCCCAGGCGTTGGCGGCGATTGGCGTCTTCGTTGCGAGCCTTGCTGCGCTCTTCGGCGCTGGCGTTGTTTGCAGCGGGGCGGGGTTCCTTGGCGCCGGTGCGGCCGAATTGCGGGCTTCTTGAGCTCATGTCAGTCTCCTGAAAGTGAGTCTCGATGGTATACCGCGCCTGTCGGCCGGGCTGCCAGACTTTGGCCCGATGCTGCGTAGGAAGAGCGGATGTTGCGGCTCAATACATTTTGTCTAGCAAGGTGCGAAGTCGGTATGGGGCAGTTCGATGCGGCGCACGGCTCTGGCGGCAAGGATGTCTTTGTAGTGCATCATGCGGTAGCGGATTTTGACGGCGCCGGGGCCGTTGCCAGCGGTTTCTTTGTCGAAATTCAGATCGTGCTGTAGCTTGTAGGCAATGTCTTCGCTGCGGCTGGCAAACGCCGCCGCTTGCCAGTCGCTCCAGGTAGTCAGACTGGCATCGCTTGGGGGCGTAAGGCCGTACCAATTTAAGCGGTCGGTCGATAAGACTGTCATTTTGATGGTCGAGAAATTGTCGGCGACAGCTTCGAAAATCGGTTGCTTTTTGACGGAAGTGCCCACCGCCATTGCGGGTGCTATTTCTCTTTTGTCGGCCCGGACGATGGTGAAATCGAGCTGTTTCGTATTGGCCATCGACGGGTCGCGCAGGCATACCTGGAATACCAGTTGATCGGTGGCGACAGGGCCGTCACGCGTGGGCGTCGAACAGGCGGTGCTCAGCAATGCGGTGAGCAGTAATGCGCAAGATAACAATGGCGTCTTTGTCATAATTTAAGGCAGGCAAATTCCGGGAATGTTGGGTCTGTAATGATGCTCGAATGCTGCACTGGCCGTTGCTGCGGCAACGCAAACCGCAGTGTCGCATAGTTTTTTAGCTGTGTTTCAGGTAATGTGTGCGCCTTTGCGGCAGTCGTGCATGGTGCAGCGCACGGCAGCGGCCGTATTTTATAGAGAGCGACAATGGAAGACCGTTTATCAGCAGATGAATTCGATGCACTGGAAGAGATTGAACATGCGCCCAAGCGGGAACGGCCGTCGGCGCGGGTGGCGCGGAATGTAAAACGGTTGGCCGGGTTGAAATATGTGGCTTATGCCAAAAACGGCCAATTGTCCTTGACCGAAAAAGGGGAAGAGACCTTGTTCATCAAGCATTGCATCGAGGGTTTGCGTGCGGTGGCGGCCGATCCGCTGACGGCTCTGGCCCCCGATGTGGCCACTTTTCTCGGCAAGAAAGGCCACATCGCGCGGCGCGAAGGTGCGGATGGCCATGAAATTACGCGGCGCGGTCTGGAATCGCTGGCCGATATCGATGCCGGAGCCGTGTAGCGCGGTTGCTGTTTTGAGACGGCTGTCGCCAATTTATTTGATATAATCGCGCTTCCCGATTTTGACTGTTGCACTCATTATTTCTAAGAGCGAGAAAGGCAACCCGGTTATGACACCGCGAACGACAGGCAGCACCTTATCGATGCGATGTTAGTCGGGTTCTTTTTCGTCATTGAAAAACACACGCGACTGGTTCGCGTTTTTTTTCGTCTTTCGATTATGCATAGGCTATAAAAATATGATTTCAATTCGACTTCCCGATGGATCGCAGCGTCAATTCGATGCGCCGCAAACAGTAGCGCAGGTCGCCGCCAGTATCGGCGCCGGCCTCGCCAAGGCCGCGCTGGCCGGTAAAGTGGATGGCAAGCTGGTCGATACGTCTTACTTGATCGAGCGCGATGCCGATCTGGCGATTGTCACCGATAAGGATGCCGATGGCCTGGAGGTGATTCGTCACTCTACTGCCCACTTGCTGGCGTATGCGGTCAAAACGCTGTTTCCTGAGGCGCAGGTAACGATCGGCCCGGTGATCGAAAACGGGTTTTATTACGATTTTTCATATAAACGTCCATTTACGCCGGAAGATCTGGCCGCGATCGAGAAGAAAATGGCCGAGCTGGCCAAGAAGGATGAGCCGGTTGTGCGCAGTGTCCTGGCGCGCGATGAGGCGGTGGCCTATTTCAAATCGATCGGCGAGGCTTATAAGGCCGAGATCATCGGTTCAATTCCGCAGGATCAGGAAGTGTCGCTGTATAGCGAAGGCGAATTTACCGATCTGTGCCGCGGGCCGCACGTGCCGTCCACCGGCAAGCTGAAAGTGTTCAAGCTGATGAAGCTGGCCGGCGCTTATTGGCGCGGCGATTCGAAAAATGAGATGTTGCAGCGGATTTACGGTACTGCATGGGCCAAAAAAGAAGATCAGGAAGCCTATCTGCATATGCTGGAAGAGGCGGAAAAACGCGATCACCGTAAGTTGGGCAAGCAGCTCGATCTGTTCCATTTCCAGGAAGAAGGCCCGGGTCTGATTTTCTGGCATCCAAAGGGCTGGACCATCTGGCAGCAGGTCGAGCAATACATGCGTCGCGTGTATCAGGATAACGGCTATCAGGAAGTCAAGGCGCCGCAGATTCTGGACCGCTCGCTATGGGAAAAAACCGGCCACTGGGAAAATTATCGCGACAATATGTTCACTACGGAGTCCGAAAACCGTTCCTACGCGTTAAAGCCGATGAATTGCCCCGGTCATATCCAGATTTACAATGCCGGTCCGCATAGCTATCGCGATTTACCGCTGCGCTTCGGTGAATTCGGCCAGTGTCACCGCAATGAGCCTTCGGGTTCCTTGCATGGGATGATGCGCGTGCGCGGCTTTACCCAGGACGATGGCCATATTTTCTGTACCGAGGCGCAAGTGCAGGGTGAAGTTGCCGCATTCAATAAGCTGGTGCGCGCGGTCTATACCGATTTCGGTTTTCAGAATGTGGAAGTCAAGCTGGCATTGCGCCCGGACAAGCGGATCGGCGACGATGCGGTTTGGGATCAGGCTGAAAATGCGCTGCGGGAAGCGATTCGCGCATCCGGCACTGAATGGGAAGAATTGCCGGGCGAGGGCGCGTTTTACGGCCCGAAAATCGAATATCACCTGAAGGATTCGATTGGACGATCCTGGCAATGCGGCACCATGCAAGTCGATTTCTCGATGCCGCAGCGCCTGGGCGCGGAATACACAACCGAAGATAACGTGCCGAAAGTGCCGGTCATGCTGCATCGGGCCATCGTCGGCTCGCTGGAGCGGTTTATCGCGATTTTGATCGAAAATCATGCCGGTGCAATGCCGCTGTGGCTAGCGCCGGTGCAAATCGTCGTGCTCAATATTTCCGACGCGCAAGCCGAATATGTCGAGAGTGTTGCACAAACGCTCAGAAAACAAGGGTTTAGAGTCGAGACCGATTTGCGTAATGAAAAGATTACCTATAAAATACGGCAGCATTCTTTGCAAAAACCACCCTATATTTTAGTGGTCGGCGATAAAGAGCGGGATGCGAATACAGTAGCCGTGCGTGCGCGGGGCAATGTCGATCTTGGCGTGATGCCGATCGATGTACTGGTAGAGCGCCTCAGAGATGAGGTCGCCGCCAAAGCCTGAACGGGGGAACCCGTAGCGCGAAGCACGGCTTATTCATTTAATATTTAAAGGAAACTACAATAGCTACGGACAAGTCACATCGTATAAATGGGGAAGTTACCGCGCCTGAATTGCGTTTAAGCGGGGTAGAAAACGAGCCCTTAGGCATCGTTACTTTGGCAGAAGCGTTTCGTTTGGCTGAAGAAGCAAACGTTGATCTGGTTGAAATAGCGCCTACTGCCCAGCCGCCGGTTGCGCGTCTGATGGATTACGGTAAGTTCAAATACCAGGAACAGAAAAAAGCGCACGAAGCCAAGCTCAAGCAGAAGGTTATTCTGGTCAAGGAAGTCAAATTCCGCCCCGGTACCGATGATGGCGATTACGATATCAAGCTCCGTAACTTGAAGAAGTTTCTGGATGACGGCGATAAAACCAAGATCACACTGCGTTTTCGCGGCCGTGAAATGGCCCATCAGGACATCGGTTTCCGTATGCTTGAGCGTCTGAAAGTCGACCTGGAGCCGTTTGGTCAGGTTGAGCAGTTTCCAAAGATGGAAGGCCGTCAGATGATTATGATTCTGTCGCCGAAGAAGAAAAAGTAATTAGAGTTTTGAAATTCAATGTCCACCGCTTGCGGTGGGCATTGTTTTTACAAAAGCAGCGAACTCGATTTCGCTGCCAAATAAGTGAGAGTAGGCATCCAAGCGCAACGAAGTGTTGCCACCTGCAATCATATAAAAAATGGAGCTGTCTTCGGACAGACATTGTTATGCCAAAAATGAAAACGAAAAGCAGCGCCAAAAAGCGCTTTCGTGTACGTCCAGGTGGAACCGTCAAGCGCGGCCAAGCCTTCAAGCGCCACATCCTGACTAAAAAGACAACCAAGACCAAGCGTCAATTGCGTGGTTCGACAGGTGTCGATGCGACCAACATGGTGTCTGTACGCGCCATGCTGCCTAACGCTTAACCTCACACTCAATTTAAGGAGCTATTATGCCTAGAGTAAAACGTGGGGTCACAGCACGGGCCCGTCATAAAAAAGT
>JAQGNR010000291.1 GCA_028291765.1 Herbaspirillum sp. | reverse complement strand
CTGCGGAAGCGATCGCCGCGTTCATCGTCCATCTTGAGCATCCAGAAGGCGATCCACAAGCAAATACACAGCAGTGCGCCCCAATGCGTGAGCAAGGTCGGATAGCCCATATCGCCATAGGTGACATTGAACCCGTCCAGGCCGAAGATCGCGGCCAGGTCCATATTCATCATCGTCTGGCCGCTGCCGTAAAGCCGGCCAAGCATGCTGTCGCTGTAGCCGCCCTCATACCATTCGCCGACTGCCAGCAGCAACCCAATACTGAGCAATGGCAGAACGATCATCCAAGAGTCTTTTCTTTGGATCGGCACGCAACGCATCACAACCAGCACACCCACCGTGACCATGCCGTAGCGCGAATCGCTCAAGGTGATCATCACCAGCGCGGCCACCAGGAAGAAAATCATATTCTTGATATCGTCGAACCGCTTCGATAAACCCCAGGCTGCAATGATGACGGCGAAATTACCGAGCGAAACAGGTTCCAGGAAAACCGATGAAATCCGGTGGTTGCCGATCAGCGACGGCAAAATAGTGCGGCCGATACCTTCCGGCCGTATACCGTTCAAACCCAGCACGCTGCCTTGGGCCCAATTGGAGCCGGCGGTCAGGCCGCCCTGACTGACGTAATACGAGAAGATATTGAATATTTTGGAATACACGTCCAGATAAAGGAGTTCAAAAAACCCAAAGAACAAAACCACCCACACCATAATCTTGAGCAGTCGATCGGCATATCTGAGATCGCCGATCTGCCGTCCCAGCCCATAGAACAGGATGGGGATCATCACATCTCGGAATCCTTTCGGATCCAGTTGATTGCGCAAAATCGCCATCAGCAGCAGGTAAGCCATGGCCAGCGCTGCAGTTGCCAGAAACTCCAGCCGGATGTGTTTGACCAATACCGCAAAGCACGCCAGATAAACGCACAGTTCGACCGACGCCACGCCGCTCATTGAAATGGGATGGACGTTGGTATGCACGGCGCACAGCACCGCCTGATAAATCAGCGCGAGTATCAGAATCCAGAAAACCAATGTCTTGCCCGGCACCGTCAAACTGACCCGGCGCGGGAAAAAGAAATTGGCGACATTTATAAAATAAGCCATACGATTAAAAGTTAATCATGCGTTTCGTTTCGTTGCGTTGCGTTTTGCATTGCACATCAGAAGCTGACCAGAACCGTACCGACCACTTCCGCCCCGATGCGGCGGACCTGATCGCCGAAAGCAGTCAGATCGGCGACGCGGGTGTGATCCTTGCGCACCACCAGCAGCACACCGCCGGCGCGCGCGGTAATCGTTAATGCATCGGCGGCGCTCGCACACGCCGGCGTGTCGTACAAGATAATGTCGAAGCGCTCGCTCAAGGTATCGTTCATCACGGTAAAGCCGCTGCGATTGATCAGTTCCTGCGAATTCGGTACCGCAGAGCCCGCCGGCAATAACGACAAATCGACGAAAGACTCCACCGTCGCCAGCGCCTCCATGCCGGCCCGGCCGGCCAGCACTTCGGCCAGCCCGAGATCGCCATCCAGATTGAAGATGGTGTGTTGGCGCGGTGCACGCAAATTGGCATCGACCAACAGCGTTTGCTCGCCCAATTGCGAAAACACCACCGCCAGATTGGCCGCCAGAAAACTGGTGCCGTCGCCCGAATTGATACCGGCGATGGCCAGCGTTTTGTGTCCGGCGCCGAACCAGCGCAGCATCAATTGGCTACGCACGCCGCGCAAGGCTTCGACCTCTGCGCTGAATGGTTCATAGGCGGCGCGCAGTATGGACGGGTAATTGCCCTGCCCCTGTTGCACAGAGGGATAGTCGAATTGCCGCGACAACGCTTGCTCGATATCGGAATCACTGATCAAACCCAGGCGCTTGGCCGCCTCGCCGAAGCGCAGGTCATCCTCCTTCTGCAGACGCCGCACGCTATCGACCTCCTCCATGGTGAGCTTGCCCTGCTCAATGAGCAGACGCCCTATATTGGCATCCTTCCTGGCGGCGGTAGCGGAAGTGACGATAGAACTTACCTGATTACTCATAATGCATACCTCTTCCGGTCAACGCGGCAAAGACAAGTTGGGGAAACCGACCCGGGGTTCGCGCCGGGAGGTTTTGCCCCAAGCGATTGCGCCAAGCATCGGCGCCGGCAGCGCATTGCCCAAATCGGCAACAGAGCGCACGCGTCGATTGGACAGCTCCATCAATACCGCCAATGCCAATCCGAGCATGCAACCGAGCAGGATTGAGAGCCCGACATTCAACGGAATATTCGGGCTGATCGGCAGGCGGGGCGGCACGGCAGGCGTCAGCAACGACACATCCGATTGATTGGAATGGCCTTCCAGATCGGTCTGCGTCAAGCGCGCAGAGGCGGCATCGAGGGCCTTTTGCGCACTCGCGACGTCCTGCACCAGTACCGACATTTGCGTACGTGCGCGGTTCAGTTGCAACACCCTGGCGGTTTGGGCCGATAACGCACCACGCACCTCGGCTTCGCGTTGGCGCAGAATACGGCCGTTATTGGCTGCCCCGTTATTGGTCGCGGCAATATTGGCGTCGAGCTCGGCCTGCAGTTTATCGACCTCTGCCTTGGCGGCCTGATACTGCGGATGATTAGGGGCCAGCGTTTGCGACAACAACGCAAATTTTCCCTGTGCTGCGGCCAGCGACGATTTCAAACCCTGCACCAGTTGATTCGATATCACGTCCGGCGAATCGCGGCCGCCGCTGCCCATGGCCTGCCTGCCGCGCGACGAGGCTTCGATTGCCGCACTCTGCGCCTGCACCAGTTGGCTCGACAAATCATTCATGCGATTCGATTCGACATCCAGATGGTCATCCGTGCTGACTAATCCATGATCTTGCTGATATTTGGAGAGCTTGTTCTGCGCCGTTTCCAAATCCGCCCGCAGGCTTTTCATCTGCTCGGTGAAATACTGTGCCGCTCTTTGCAGGGGTTCGATCTTGATTTGCAGACTCAGCTGCTGGTATGCCGCAGCCATACCGTTGGCCACCGTGGCGGCAAATACCGGATCGCCGTTCTTGACGCTGAGTTCGATCACGCTGCTGTCCTTGGCCGGCGCTACGGTCGTCATTCTCAGCAGCATATCGGCCAGCCATTCGCGAATATCCCCGTTACCGCCGGTCGCTGCGACGAAGCGCTGCCGGAACTCGGGGTTATTGACCAAGCCCAGATTATCGACCTCCTTCAATGCAACGCGTTTGCTGGTGAGAATATCGACCTGCGTGGCCATATAACCGGCCACCAGTTGCGCCGGCAGAATTGCGCCGGATACCGGATCGGTGCCTTTGTAATTGAGCAGCATTGTGGTCGATGCTCTATATATTCTCGGCGTCATCAGGCTCAGCGCCACCGTGGCGGCGACCGTGATCAACAGCGTCACGAAGATGATCTTGACGCGCGCGCGCAGAATAATTAAAAGTTGTGGAAAGGTCATAACAACTCCTCTAGGCCGTTGCCGTTCAAAAACGGCACGGCATCAGGATGGATATCAATCATCAAAAGAAACTCTCTTTTACATACACAACGTCATCCGGCTGCAACGGGGTATCCCTGCTGACGTCGATCATTACTTCCTTGCCATTGGCATCGCGCCGTCGGACGCGCAGGCCGCGCTCGGTGCCGCGCGGCGTGAGACCGCCGCCGACCGATAAAGCCTGGGTGACCGTCATATCGTGCTCCAGCCGGTAACTGCCGGGATGCTGGACTTCGCCATAGATATAAAACTTGGGCGCGCGCTCGACGTAAATCATGTCGCCACTAATCAGATCGGGATTGCCCGTCATATCGGACGATCGCACCATTTCGGCCAGATTGACGACTTGCTTGCTCGTCTTCCCATTGCGCACACGAACCACGGTAGCGGTGTCGCCGCCATCCGGCCCGACCCCGCCGGCCATCGCCAGAACATCGGTGACGCTGCGCTTGCCGCTAACCGGATAGCGGCCGGGCCGTACTACCGCCCCCAGTACCGACACCTGCTGGCTTTGCAGATCGGTGACGATGACATTGACTTCCGCCTGCTTCAGAAAGCCGCCATTGACCAACATGCCCGAGATTTTCTTTTCCGCCTCCGAGCTCGACATGCCGGCCACTTTCACCACCCCGAGCAGGGGAAAGGTAATATTGCCCTCTTCGCTGACCTTGGTTTCAAGGTTCAGATCGGGACTGCCGAATACGGAAATTTTCAATCCATCCCCCGGCCCCAGCGGCGTATCGGCCGCCAACGCCGGCAACATAGAAATAGCCAGCAATAACGCCAGCAAATTGGCTATCACTCTTTTCATCATGATCTTCGTCCTGTTAGGTTATTTTTAAGCGTATGCGGTAATTTGATAATCAAATGGTGTTTCCGTTCTTCCGTTCTTCGCTTTTGTCGCTAATATCGGCCCCCGGCCATCAATGCGACTGTGCAACCGCCTTGGGCGACCTCGCTACGGCTGCAGTACCTCGCTCCTGTTCCACCATCAGCGCGGGCTGCGCCTCGACATACACCAGCTTGGCCGAGGCGCGCAGCCGGGCAATTTCCGCCGCGGCCACATCTTGCATCTTCTTGTTCAGCAGATAACGCTCAATCTGCGCGGTGGCGGCTTCTCTGGTAACGGGGCTGCCGCGCACATCATTTAATGCACAGAGCTGGTCCGGCCCGCCGTCCTTGTCCTGCATGACAAACAAGCGCTTCGACCCCAGATGTTGCAGACTGCCAAGCATTTCCACAGGCACCTCAGCGCTGGTATACGAACGCTGGGTTTTCTCAAAATTGACGTGATGCTCCCGCAACCATAATGCAACCTGATCCAGCGATCCGGCCCGGTCCATGACCGCTTTAAGCGAGCCCCCGAAATCTTTTGCAGCGACCGTCAATTGCGTGATATCGAGTACCTTGCGATGCGCGAACAATTCCGGGTGCGCATTGTAATAAGCATCAATTTCCGCCTTGGAAGCCCGCGCCAGATTACTGGCTTTTGATTCCAGATACGCCTGCACAATGGCCTGTGTTTTCAAACGCTCGATAATCTCGATCACCTTGGGATCGCGATCGATTTTGTTGCGCACTGCTTCATCCAGCAAAACCTGACGATCGATCAACGCCTCCAATGCCTGCTTGCGCACGGCCGGCTGCTGCACAGGCGCCGCGCCGCCGGCGGTCCACAATTCCGCTTCCAGTTGACGCGCGGTGATGTCGTCGCCGTTCACCTGGACCAATACCTTGCTGGTATTTTTTTCCTGGTTCTGATCGTTGCAGGCGCTCACAGCACCCAACAGGATCAGCATGCCGGCGGCGCGTAACATGGTGCTACGCCGTCGCATGCGTGCCGATCAGCGTGGCCGTCTCATGGAAGCCAATAGCGGCTCGCATCGGACGACGGCGGATCTGATACAGCAAAAAGCAAAGACCAATCAAAAGCAGGGTCCCGGTCGCCGGTTTTTGCAGCGGTCGCGCCTTGAAATTTTTCAGAAAATAAAACAGCGAATCGTTCGCGTTAAACATGCGGCTGCCGGCCGTACTGGCCGCTACCGGGCCGGCGCCGCCACCGACATCAGCGCCAAGAGAGGTGGCGTAATAGGGCGCGTAGGAATAACCGGCCGGCATGATGCCTGCATCGCTATAGCCAACAGTGGCTAAATAAGCACCGCCACGAAATATGGATGCGGTATGGGAAGGCATTTTCAGATCCCGTAATGCGCTATCGCGTTCAAGCTTGGATGGATAGGCATCGATCGCCCGCAATTGCGGACTGGCATCTTTTTCATGCAATTGAAAAATGGGGGCGGCCGCGATGGCGGCGCTACTGTTAATGATAAATAAGAGACCCAATAGGGCGGCTTTTTGCATGATCTTTCCTCTAAGAAAAAAATATCGTCAGTCAGCTGCATGCTGACGAACTGACGAGTATTTAAAAGACATTGAAGAAATCGACGCGTTCGATTCTGAAACACTTGTTACACCTACTTGCGTCTGCTTGCGTCTGCTCGCATCTTCTTTTTTTATTTTTCTATGTCTCCAATGCCGGCCAATTAATAGGCGGCATCTTTCTTTAGAACTTCTTTGATGGTACGGAAAATAATCCACAAATCCAGCGCCAGCGACCAATTGCGCAGATACTCCAGATCGAATTCGATCCGCGAGCGCATCTTGTCCAACGTTTCAGTTTCACCGCGAAAACCATTAACCTGCGCCCAACCGGTTATGCCCGGCTTGACCTTATGCCGCAGCATGTAACCCTTGATTAATTTGCGATACATTTCGTTATGCGCAACTGCGTGCGGGCGCGGGCCGACGATGCTCATGCGGCCCTGCAGGACATTAAAGAATTGCGGTAATTCATCGAGCGAGGTGCGCCGCAAAAAGCCGCCGAACGGCGTAATGCGCACATCGTTTTTCTTGGCCTGCTCAACGACCGCGCCATCGTCGCAAACCCCCATCGAGCGAAACTTGTAGACAATAATTTCCTCACCATTCAAACCGTAGCGCCGCTGCGCAAAAATAATCGGCCCCGGCGACGACATCTTCACGCCGATCGCAATACAGGCCATGACCGGCAGCAACATGATCTGAATCAATGCCGCTAGGATGATATCGCTACCGCGTTTGACCACGCTGTGCAAACCGGTAAACGGCGTCTCGCAAATACCAATGACCGGGATACCGCCGACGTGATCGAGGCGCGCCTGGATCAGATCGAAGGTAGAGATATCGGGAACGAAATAAACCGAAGCGGTCGTATCGCGCAATTCTTCCATCAGATTCATCAAACCCGGATGCTCCGACATCGGCAGACAAATGAAAATGGTTTTGATTTTATTGGCCCGTACGTAGGCTGCGACGGCGTCGATTTTGCCGAGGTAGGTACTTTTTAAATCAGGCGTACGGGAGATGTCATCGCGGTCGTCGAAGAACCCTTTCATATCAAGTGCTGGATTATTTCTCGCCGTCACGCGCCGCAGGATATCCACACCGGAATAGTTGCAACCGACAATCACGGCAGAGCGCACCTGACGGTCTTTGGCATAATTGAATGCCAGCAAATGTACCGTCAGGCGGCTTACCAGCAACGCCACCGGCGCCAGGCCAAACCAGATCCATAGCACGTGGTCCGACAGCTCGTAACGCAGCCCAGTACCCTGGGCGATCAGGGTCAGCACCACGACCACGATCGCCCAGCCCGCTATGATATCGCCCGCATAGGCCAGTTGTTTTCCAACGTGCAAGGAACGGTACAGATCGATCTGTTCATAGACGAAGGAGGAGACAAAAAACGCGATTATCATCAACACGAGATAATCGCCCGTAAACACTTCATGCTGCGTAGAAATAACCAGGTACAGCAGACCGAGGATGATGGCCGGATCAAGCAAACGCTTGAAAAAAGAGACCATTGGGATGTCATTTTCAGTCATGATAAATCCTGCCTTACTTAAAATGCATAACGCGTGTTAAATAGCACTGCATTGCTGGTGTAACCACCAGTTGAGATGTTCGCAGTTTGCAAACTACGCACGCCCGACAATCGGACTTCCCATTTGTCGGTTGGGTTATAAACCAAAGTCAGTCCCTCATTACGCAGGACATCGTTTTGGGCCGTGCTGCCGGCAAAAACGCCGCCGGCGGTTGATTGGCTGAAATCGCGTTTCACGTAGTTGATTTGCGCGATCAGATTAACTTTGGCGGAGTATTTCCAGATCGATGCCAGAGTCGCGCCGCGATTGAGGGAGTAAATGGTGGATAACTCATCGACTGCGCCGATCTCGCGGTAGATAGAGCCGCTAACATCGATTTTTCCGGTGGGCGACCAATCCGCCGCGAGGCGGGTATTGATGCCGCTGAAATCACGCGCCGAAATCTGATCCTGTTTTCTGCTGACCCAACCGCCCAAAAAGTGCACCCGCGTCTTGCCGGTCACTAGCCAGTCCACTTTGGCTTTGAGTTCGTTCTGACTGTAGCCGTTAAGCACCGCGCCGCCGGCATCTTGTTCCGCAACCGGAAAATTGGCGCGTATATGACGCGCCTGCAGACCGAAGGTGCTGCCGGTGCTGGCGAGATAATCGAGCCCCAATTCTGTTTGATTCTGGGTATTATTGCCCGCTTGTTGCGAGGCCAGGTCATACCACAATTTAGTGTGCGTCAAACCGCCGCGCACGCGCCAGCTCGGATCGAACAGCCATGAGGCATCGGCATACTCTCTGGCCACCGAGCGTATATTCGGCGCCAGCAAATGGAAATCGATGAAAGGCGTCAGGCCCTGCGAATAACTGGCGCCGACATTGCCCTCGATGTGTTCGAGGGTATGCCAATTCCAGTTTACGGAGGCATTTTTATCGAGGTGGTTGAGCTCGGAAAAGCGATCATAATTGGTTTGGTTGACGTTGGCATTTGCCGTCAGGTGCTGGCGGCTGATCATGGTGTCCAACGAGAGGCCGAATTCAGCGTGGCGCACGGTGTCCGACAGCCCGCCCAGACCCATGGCATTGGCAGCGGCGCTATCCCGTAATCTCAGCACGTTGCTGTCGTAATTAATACCCGCTCCCACATATGGCGTGATGGCGTCCGGTTTCGGTATGAGAACATCAGGCGGGGGTATGTAATCGGCCGGCACCAGCGTGCTGATGGTATCGGCGGCCATGGCCGAAGGTACCCAACTGCACCAATAGCACATCGGTATCAAGCATAGGACTTTCCAAGGCAGACGGGAACGTCCCGCGCCACGCGTGATTTTTTGCATAAATTTTCCTTTTTTTGTCGAAGCACTCATTACACCCGTTACCGGTTTGCAGCGAGAACGACTCCCTAAGTAACCTCGGCAGTCGCTGCTGTTGCCGATTCGCTAAACTACATACCACTTGAAAAATTAATGCTGTTTTTGCGTATTCCATTGGAATGTTGCAGAACAACATAATGACTAGCAGGAACATTCTTAGTTCATTTATGAAAACAATTGTTACATCCTCATGTTAGTTTTCAGGATGGCAACTGTTTCCTTAAAGCACTGATTACTATGGCTATTTGTCTAAATTTCTTTGTTATTTTGATGCTCGATAAATATAACCTAAGTAGTAAGACAAACGGGGAACTACTTCTGATGCAATGCATCAATTAAATGGCAAAATGTCTGTTTTCGGTCTGTAAAGCTGACAATCTGCAATGACACCTTATGTGCCGCCACTGAAATCGTATGTGGTGTAATCTGTAAAAAAATCCTATTCAACGATCGAAATCGATAGAAATAATTTCACATGAAGAAAACCATTCTGCTGACCGGCGCAACCGGCTATATCGGTTCCCATACCTGGTGCGCACTGCTGGCTGCGGGACATGATGTTATTGGGCTGGACAATCTATGCAACAGTGCGGCCGCCGTAGTTGGGCGCATCGCGCAAATCAGCGGCAGCGATCCCTTATTCATCGAAGGCGATGTGCGCGATAAGGCCTTACTCGATTCGATTTTTACGCGGCATCGGATCGATGCTGCGATTCATTTTGCGGCCTTGAAAGCGGTGGGCGAATCGGTCCAGAATCCGCTGGCTTACTACGATACGAATTTAAACGGCTTGCTGACTTTGACCGCGGCCATGCAACGGCATGACGTCCGGCATTTCGTGTTCAGCTCCTCAGCCACGGTTTATGGCGATCCGCACGCCGTGCCGATCAAAGAAAATTTTCCCTTGTCCGCCACCAATCCCTACGGCCAGACCAAACTGATGAGCGAACAGATTTTGCGCGATCTGGAACATTCGGACCCTCGCTGGCGGATTGCTTATTTGCGTTATTTCAATCCGGTCGGCGCGCACCATAGCGGTTTGATTGGCGAAGATCCGCGCGGCGTTCCCAATAATCTGATGCCGTATGTAGCGCAAGTGGCGCTCGGCAAACTGGCAAAACTGCGCGTCTATGGCGACGATTACCTCACCGTCGACGGCACCGGCGTGCGTGACTACATCCATGTGGTGGATTTGGCGCAGGGACATGTGGCGGCGCTGCAGCAGCTGTTTAGTGCTGAAAATAATGCCGAAAACTCTTTCACCGTCAATTTAGGCAACGGCCGTGGCTATAGCGTGCTGGAAGTCTTACGCGCCTATGAAAAGGCCAGCGCGCGCACCATCCCATTTGAGATAGTTGCGCGGCGCCCGGGCGATATCGCCGCCTGCTACGCCGACACCGCCTTGGCCGCGACCCTGCTGGGCTGGCGTGCGACCCGCGATATCGACGATATGTGCGCCGATTCCTGGCGCTGGCAGACAATGAATCCGAACGGCTTTTCAGCCGGCTAGGGCATAACAGCGCCTTTTTCGATACACTGGCGGGCATGCTTGCCATTCCTGCCATTCCTGCCCCTCCTGCTCCTCAGATCATCCAGCGCGGCATGGAGTCCTACGCCGCGAGCTTCGACGCCATGCGCGCCTATACCGATAGCCGCGGCCCCGGCGCTCCCGATCAATTGTGGCTGGTCGAACACCCGCCCGTCTATACGCTTGGGCTGGCGGCCGACCGTTCCCATATCCTCGATCCGCATGCTATTCCCGTAATCCAGACCGATCGCGGCGGCGAAGTCACCTATCACGGACCGGGGCAGGCCGTGATCTACCTGCTGATCGATTTACGCCGGCAGCGCGCTGGCGCGAAGCTATTTGCACGCGAATTCGTACAGAAAATCGAGCAAGCGGTGATCGATACACTGGCGGCGTATAATCTCGACGGCATTCGCAAAGAGGGTGCGCCCGGCATCTATATTGCAAACGGCCCATCGCAAGGCGCCAAAATCGCTGCGTTGGGTTTGAAGATACGGGCCAGCGGCTGCACTTATCACGGCGTATCGCTCAATGTGGCAATGGATTTGCAGCCGTTTACATGGATTAATCCATGCGGCTATGCCGGCTTGGCAACGATCGACATGAAAACACTGGGCGTGACCGCGGCAATGGCCGACGTGCAATCGCTGCTTGCGCACAAACTGATGGACACTTTCGCATAAAGACCGCCGGCGCAACCGGCAGCACACCATAAAAACCATGACTACTGAAACCACCGCCTCCTTCACGCCCGCCGATCCTGCGGTCGAATCCATTGCAGCATCTACGTCGCTGCGCAATCCGATGGACAAGCAAAAAGGCGCCGGCAAAACGGCATGGATACCGATCAAGGTCATGCCGGCGGAGAAGCTGCAAAAGCCCGACTGGATCCGCGTCAAGGCGGCATTGCCCTCCAGCCGTTTCAATGAAATCAAAGACATCCTGCGCGCCAATAATCTGGTGACGGTCTGCGAAGAAGCATCCTGCCCGAACATTGGCGAATGTTTCGGCAAAGGCACGGCAACCTTCATGATCATGGGCGACAAATGCACCCGCCGCTGTCCGTTTTGCGACGTCGGCCACGGCCGCCCCGATCCGCTCGACGTCAACGAGCCGGAAAACCTTGCGAAAACCATTGCGGCGCTAAAGCTCAGCTATGTCGTCATCACCAGCGTCGACCGCGATGACTTGCGCGATGGCGGCGCCGGCCACTTTGCCGCCTGCATCCAACGCGTACGCGAACTATCGCCGAACACGCGCATTGAAATCCTGACGCCGGACTTCCGCGGCCGCATGGACCGCGCGATGGAAATCCTGAAGGCTGCGCCACCGGACGTGATGAATCACAATCTGGAAACTGCACCGCGCCTGTACAAGGAAGCGCGCCCCGGCTCCGATTACGAATACTCGCTGAACCTGCTCAAGCGTTTCAAGGAACTGCATCCGAATATACCGACCAAATCCGGCATCATGGTCGGCCTGGGCGAAACCGACGAAGAAATCCTGCAAGTCATGCGCGACATGCGCGCGCACAATGTCGATATGCTGACTATCGGTCAGTACCTGATGCCTAGCGGCGATCATTTACCGGTGCGCCGTTATGTGCATCCCGATACCTTCAAGATGTTTGAAGAAGAAGCTTACAAGATGGGCTTTGCCCATGCCGCCGTCGGTGCGATGGTGCGTAGTTCTTATCATGCGGATCAGCAGGCGCATGGGGTGACTAGTGGTGTTGTGAATGATATAAGTAAATGAGAATTTATAGAAGTTCGTGAGATTTTCTATGAGTCAGTGAGATTTTTAAGCAAAAATAACGATACCGTATGTCTTTAACCAGCGAGGGGGCTGGGATCATTAGATGGCGGAAACAGACTCACTGGTCGTTGGCGCCTTGCCTAAGGACGGCCATGCTTGGCGAATTGACTGGTTCGGGAATCTTGCATTCCCGAACCGAATGATTCGCCGAACGCAGACCTCGATGCTTTTGCATTTTTCTCGAGTCCGCGACGATCCGTATGACCCCGCGGCACTCCTCTCAGCATCTTCAACAAATTCCCACTACCAGCGTAAGGCTTGGGTATCTATTGGCAGCCTCGGGCTCTTCCGTGTCGGGGATATCTGGCGTAATGGGCGACTTGAAGCCCGTCCAGATTATCAACTTGAAACCTTTGACGATCTTTTGATCGAGAAGAATACAACGTCTATAGTAAAAGCCGGTTTAAGTCCGGACGGTGACCGTTTCTTGCTGCCGTTAGAAGAGCATCCTTGGCATCGCAACAACACACAAGTAAAAATCCGGGGCAACCATCCGGCGGTGGACGGGGCAACAATCCACCCAAGTCTAAGTAATTGATTTTTCACTGCCGCTTTCACAGGCGGCAGTAGTAATTTAATTTATATCGAGGAAAAGACATGGCGACTTATGAACAGATTCGAGACGATATCTTAACCATGCATGGAAAGTACGTTCAGAACTGCTGGATCGCGCATGTCAAAGAACAAAATGGGTTGAACCCGCGTCCGGCGCCAAATCGCCAATCATTGACGTTTCGCGTGAAGCCATGCCCGGCCGATGCGAAACTCCTGATTGAAGCGTCGATGCGTCGCGTCGGAATGATCTAAGAGGAAAAGCCGAATGACCTGCTGATTCAGGAGAGCGCTTCAGCATGCGGTTCCTCGAACGGAAGTGAATGCTATTCAAATAATTCGAGAAGGCGTAGCCTTAAACAATTCAACATCTACACGGCGGTCATATTTGGTAAGCTACCCCATTCAAATAAAAAATAGGGGTGTATGGAAATGGACGTGGTGAACCTGGTACAACCGCTAGAGGAATTGATGGCAGATGCTCGCCTCGTGGAGTTGTGCGAATTGCAACGTACCGGTGATGAAGTACTCGATGTCATCTCGTTGAGCGAAAATCAACACTCTGATATCTTGGCCTGGATGCTGGATGCTAAAGAAGGTCATGGCCAGGGCGACGAAATTCTTCGCGATTTGCTTATTTCGGCTTCAGTTCAGGCCTCCAGTGGTTATAGCGGCCTTGATGGGCGAGGCACCACTGCCCGCTTTTTCGCTGCGTGGACGCCGTCTAGGATTCGGACGTCAAGTTTCGGAGCGGCCTTCACTGCACGTGAGCTCGGTATGAGTGCGAGTGAGCGAGTTGACTTGTTCGTTATTGATGCGCATAACAAGTTCATCATGCTCATTGAGAACAAGTCAGGAGCAGTGCACCGAGAAGACCAGCTTGATCTGTATCGGGATAGCTTCAATAAAGCACTAGCATCCAATCCACGTTTACGCGAATACGACCAAATCTACATAGCTCTCGACAGAAAATTCAATGGTGAAGATTCAGCGTCAAGACCTTCCGCAAGTTCAGGTTGCATCTTGGATACGACTGGTTAAAAACCTCCGCTAAGCGTGCACTCACACACATGCAGAGAGGCAATACCGCTGCAAAGTTAGTCGTCAGTTATTGCAATCGTCAGACCGACTGGGAAAGTCCGACCAATGATATTTGCCTGCAACTCGCGGCTGATCTCCATCAGTCTTATCCCGATGCAGTGCGACATCTAATTAGCTTTTCCCGCGGTAGAGCAGAACGGGATTGGTTAACTAATAAAAAAGCTACGGATTCGTATCTACTGTTTTTGTTGCAAAACAAAGGTGCTGTTGCGCTTCTAAAAGAGACCCAAGGAATGGCGTCTATCAAAGCCGCTGTGCTCGCAAAAATTCCTTCACTTCCTAGAGGGAATATTGAGCATATGCGCACGTGGCTCGATATGTGCCCGACTGGATGGGAACAGTTTGAAGGTGATGAGTGGTGGCCCGTTTTCATGAATGTTCGTTACTCAGACTCATCGCAGGCTAAATACACGCTCAATCTCTGCTGGAACGCAAAAAAGGCTAGGACCTCTGAGGAAGCCGAAGTCCTGCGCCATTACCTAGTTTCGGTCGAGCCGAAGTTTGGCACACACAGCGACAGCCTCCGGCGTCGAGTCGTTCTCGAAACTGCCGTGACACTCCCAGTGCTCCTTCAAAGAATGACCGAGTTGAACGCCCGGTTGGTCAAGGTGCTAGCAACATAGTCCATGAGGGTCAACAAGCGGAGGAGCCAGGCAATGGAAGGTGGATCAGTTGGTGAAGGTCAATTCAGCTAGCAAAGGAACACCCGGGTCATTATTCCGCGCAATTCAACATACACCTTTTCGATCTTACGGCGCCATTTGACGTTGAGCGGTAGCTCTGGTTTGCTATATAAACGAGTCGGTTTTTCATTCTTTGCTTGGAACTCTAAGGCCAATTGAATAAGTCCGCGATGATACACATAACGCTGTATGACGGCATTTAATAAAATTCCTCCGATTGATATACCAGTCAAAAATGCGAGACCGTATTGAAACCAGTTGTTGCTCCAAACAGTGGAATTAAGTGGAAACTCCTTTAAAACGGAAAATCCCATTCCGGCCAATGAGAACATGGCAATTTTGTCTGGACTACCCATAAACTGCTGTATCCGATTTTTTGATCGTTCTATTTTTAAATCTAAATGCCGTTGGACTTGTTCTAATGTTTCGGTAGAATTTCCAACCAGCTCCAATACATGCCATAAATCATGCTGAATTTCCATTTTCAATTGCGTCAATGCGATCTTGCGAAATTTAATCAACGCCGCGAACTGCGGCAACAAATCCAACACTAACTATGCCGAGCAATGCTAAAGCCATTGCGCCTAATCCTGTCCACTCGACGATGGAAAACCATCTTACATTTGGCGCTCCTGCATAGTGAATGGCAATAGCGATAACGCCTAATACGAGAAATATAAAAAGTGAAACTCCTCTAAACCACCAAGTAATTTTTGTAATTTTTGCCTCAAAAGACGACGGCACCTTATTCGTGCCGCCCGGCTTCATTGTATGCAGTTGATTAAGTAGATATCCGCAATGTTGATCCACAGAAATTCCTTTAAAAAAAATTTAAATTAAAAATAATATTCATGGCCGCGTGGCGCAATAAGACGTTATAAGATTCCTCTATCTAAAATAAATAAACCGGCCGTACAAATTCTTTCCCGATTTACTTTGAGGGATATTATTTTTCCATTAGCTTGAATAGCAACTTATTCAAGAATGCTTTATTCTCAGAAAATGCGCATGCGAATAAACGGGCTAATATGGGCTATTTACAAAAATATAGACATATCGGACGTAGCGATAAAAAGGGTCGGGCACCAATCCATAAGAATCATTAATGATGGATGTCCGGCTTAATAATTAGCGTATAGGAATGCGGAGCAGCATGGACGCACTTTTGGGGGAAATAACGTATGTCGGGTTCAAATGCCAGCTGGGATCCAGAACCACCACGTACTCCTTGCGATCGTCTCTCATTCAAAACGGTTGTCAATTCGCCAGTACCGGCCGTTCTCACGAATGTGCAAGTCGGTAACTGCCTAGATGTTTCGATTGATTCATCTTAAGGACGCAAGGTGGCAGTCGTTTTACATCGCGACCAGATTTCCTGACAGGTAAAGATATGGAAGACAACGCTTTGATTCAGAGATTGCTTTTCAGTGGCGAAGGGGATGCACTCGATTTCAAGCTTCGTCAATATGAATTCGAAAACGCTGACGACGACAAAAAATCAGACTTGCTCAAAGACATTCTGGCTTTTTCAAATGCCTGGCGTACCACAACGGCTTATATTTTGATTGGTGTTCGCGACAATCCGCGAGAAGTCGTCGGCCTAGATCGCAATATTGATGACTCGCGTCTGCAGCAATTCATCAACGGAAAGACTAATCGGCCGCTACAGTTTTCGTATCGCACAATCGAGTACAGCGGAAAAACAGTTGGGCTCTATACTATTCCTGTACAAGATCGACCTACATACATAGCAAGGCGGTTCGGCAAAGTTAAGGCCGATACGGTCTATGTAAGACGTGGCTCCTCAACTACTGAAGTAAAACCGGACGAAATTGCAAAGATGGGATCCGTCGATACGGCGGCACAGACTCATTCTCCTAGACTTTCTATAAAGCTAATTGATCCAGAAGGGGACCTCACGCCCATTGATGTCCTAAAAATTAGATACACAGACTTTGTTCTGGATCTAGAAGAAGATGAAATTTTGCCTGATTTTCCAACAGAGAATTTCAAATATTTATTACCCGAAAGTGAACGTCACAATAAGGATTATTACCGTGAATTGGTGCAGTACATTTGTGAGCAAGAAAGTCTCGCCAGTCTCAGGCTGGAGATTGAAAACACGGGTGACATGTTTGCGGACAACGTTAACATATTTCTGAGCTTTCCATCATCCAAAGGATTTGGAATTGGTACAAAAGAATCCTTGTTAGACATTCCGTCACCGGATAGCCGGTACCGTGGCTATTATGCGCACGACGTTCAATCTCAAATCACCTACCGGTCGGAGCGCGGCATCGTAACGGCAATCTTCTCTATTGGGAAAATTCAGGCGGGTGAAAAGATAACGACACGAAGACTATACTTATTTCGGCCGCCAGAATGGCTGACAGAAATTAAAATCCGAGTTCTTTCCGATCAACTAAGGTCGCCAATAGAACTAACCATTCCGGCATTAATTGAAATTGAGCAGCAGCAATTGACTATGTATGACATCGACAATTTTGCGTATTCAGCGATAGAAAAAAAGGTACGACAAGCTGAACATCAATGAATTTAGAGATTGCATTTCAAAATAGTAAATCCGGAGTGAGTCACGTTTCGGCAAACCTGGATCAATTCCACGCAATTCAACACGATCATTTTCGGGGGAAGCCATGTCCAAGATTCCGTCCAGTAAGCCCAGGGCGAAAACGGCAAGTAAAAAACCAGCGGCAAAGCCGGCCGTCCGACGACCAATAATTAAAGAACCACCGAATAAAAAACAGCCTACATTGTCTGGTACCAGTAGTGGTGGGCCTCGGGAGAAAAAATGAAACTGAAAGACAGTCGAGACCTCTATTATTTTTATTCCGGAAAGGTCAGTGATATTTCGCGGCAATTGGGTTTCGCCGCGATTGCCGTAGTTTGGCTTTTCAAAATTAGCGTAACTGGCACAGCTGGGAAGATCAATCCTTCTCTTCAATGGCCTTTGGTCTTAGTCATATTTTCTCTGTTAATGGATGTCGTGCAATACCTGTACGCATCAGCGGCATGGGGTATTTTTAATCGATATCAAGAAGAAAAGAAGAGGAAAGAGGAAGATGAATTTCTTGCTAACGAAATTATAAATTGGCCAACAATTTTCTTGTTTTGGTCCAAAGTTATATTGATGGCCATAGCCTATGCGTTGATAGCTAGATTTCTTCTTAAGGAAATTTTCTGAGCTCAAGTTTCGGCGAAAATCACGGGGCAATATTCCACACAATTCAACAACAAGGAAATTTCGCATGGGCCTTAGATATCACCGGTATTGCTAGTTTAGTGGGGCTTTTTCTGCAATTCAAGGACAGCTTTGCTGAACATCGCGAGACGCGAAAGGTAATTGTTGTAGGTTCCATCGGGGTACACCCCGCGCCATCAAACGGCGAGGATCATTCCGTACGCCGCCCGGTGTCATCGAACTGACCATTTAGCATCCACCAGCTGCGAAACGACCTTGGTTGCCAGAGTGAGACTCTGGCAGAATCGTTGTTTTGTGCATAACAGGAGTTGAAATGCCTCAACCGTTAGAGAGCGTGCTCGGACAAGCACAACGCGATAGTCTTGAAATCCACAATTTGATCTTCCACATCATTGATCCGGAGATCGAGGAGGATGATCATGTTCTATTTCTCGATGAAGTTGAGCTTCAAGAAAAGCAGAAAGCGTTCTTTCTTGATAGACTGCGTGACATCGCCGAAGGCACCCAGTACAAATTCTTGCCGGAGGCTGTCAGTTTGAAGGAGAAGTGCGAACTGCTTCTCGACGATGCGCAAGACTTCAATCAGATTTCTCGACAGATTACGCGGGACTTTGCTGGCCGCCATCAAGAACAGATGTCGGCGGGGGTCTTTGTTATTGCTGTTGTGACATTTCAGGCAGCAGCACACAATTCGCGCAAGCTTATCCTCATGGTGAAGATGGATCGGCGCCCCTCATTTTCCTACAAATATGAACTTCGGAATGGACGGAAAATTGCGGTCATGGAAGAAGTGCCGAATGCACTGAGTGAGACAAAGGCGGCGGTTCAGAAAAGCGCTGTCGTTGATGTCACCGACCACTTTGCCTGGGACGTACTGGCCTTTGACCGGGTAAAGAAGCCGCTCCTCAGCGACTATTTCAAAGCCTTTCTCGGTGTGACGGCGCGACATCAAGATAGTGAGTTGACGAGAATCGCGCACGGAACAGTAAAAAAGTGGGCCGGGAAATTGGCGCCCGAAGCCATGCCAGAGGGAGAGGACTTGTTTAGTTATACAGGGCGTGCCTTCAACTATTTGAATGACCATGCTCAATTTGACACGGATGCCTTCATTGATGCTGTTATCAAGGACCAGAATTCTGAGCGGAAAGACGTACTCGTGCGGCAACTTAAGGATGAGCTTGCGCTTGCCGGGGTCGCCGGCCAGCAATTTGTGCCTCGGCCCGGCTCGATTCCCAAAAAGCAGAGTAAACAAGTCTATCAAACTGCCGAAGGTGTCACGATTACCTTCGAAGGAGATAAAGATGCAGTTGGCCTTCGTATCGAAGCAAAGCCGGATGGGGGTAAGATCCTCACTATTGAAACCAACCAACTGAGCATTAAGCAATAGAAACCACATGGGACAACTTGCGCCTTTGATTGCTGCGATTCAAGTCCTATGCACGACGAGTGATCGTTCGCATGAGGAATTGTTACGTCTGACGATTGAGGGGCAAGCGCTTACTGACGCGCATGCGATGCAAATTCGCAAGGTTAACGCTGCTCTCGATACATTGGGTGTCGCTCATGTGTCCCTACTCATCAATGGGAATCAGATCGATGACGAGATGCTTGAGAACCCACAACAGTTTGTCAGCAAGCCCTGGCGATGCGTTATCAGCAAAAGGCCGCTAGTAAGCAAAATTCGCATGGCTGGCGATGCGCAAACCTTTCTTTTTCTAGATCAGAGCCGATTCATCACTTGGCTCGACACAGTTGATCCATTGTTAGCGCCGGCAAATGCTGATCAGCCGTTTGCGGGTCAAACGATTTTGCGGGTCAATGGAATGGCCAAGGGACTCTGGGGGCCATCTTTGAAAATACTGGGCGTTGACGAGGTTGTGCCTATTGTGGGTGAAAGCACTCTTCCAGAGGAAACATCTGTCCAAACCAACGTGAGCATTTCTGCAAGTACCAATATTAAGCTACGGCCTCGCGCATGGGAGATTACATGCGGTGACGAGCAGTCGTCCGTTGCCGTAGCAATACGCCGTAAGAGTGCTCGCGTTATTGCAGCATGTCTTGTGCAGCAGATCACAGAGACCACTGAAGGCTTGAGTGTGATGCTTAAAGGTACCAGGAAAGTGATTGTCCCACTGGTTGCTGCTACTGATGACGACCACAAGGGATTGGCGTCTCTAAACGAGGCGCTATCTTGGGTATATAGCGAACGAGCCGAAACCCGGATCAAGTTGTTAGTTGAGGCTTTGTGCGCAGAGCTGGACGGCGCGTCATCGCTGTTGAAGTCACTGAAGGAATTTTTGCCGAGTGCCCTAAAACAGGCGCGTGATAGCTATGGGTTTGTCATCCTTGAACGTAAAGACGCGTACCACAAAGAGATGCGTGAATTCATGAAGGACATGAAAGCACAGGCCGATCTTTACGCCACCAAAGTACGGGATCTGGTCTCGGCCCTCACGAGAGACATCCTCGGCCTGCTCGTTCTCGTGGGCTTTTCATTTATCGCCAAGTTTGATCCCACAAAACTGCAGGAGCTTAACAGCAGCCAGGCTTTCAAGTTGCTTTGTCACATCTTGGCTGGGTATCTCGTTTTGTCGGCCGGCTTCCTAATGTACACGTCATATCGTGATGCAAATCTCGGATTTGATGAAATCAAGAATTGGTTCAAGATTCTTCAGAGCTACACGTCGTCCAATGACTTTTCAGATCGCGTCCTAGGCCCCCTAAAGAATCGAAGGCTATACCTGTGGCGAATGATGGTATTGATCGGTGTGATGTACGTCGTGCTCGTATTAGTCGTTTGGACCTTACCAATTTCAATCCGACTATTGATGGGCTGGCCGGGTTAACGTATGTCAACCGTATCATTGCAGCAAACTTCCCGATTAAAGGTACAGACAATCATGACTGCCTGAACCCAACTAGTTGCACAAAGGTTTGAAGCAATCCGAGCTTCTGTGGCGCTAGCTTTTTCAACACCGGCAGACGCTTTGCAACTTAGCTGCCTGTTGGTTACGCGCTTGTTCAAGATCCTGGTCACATCCTTAAGCCGGGCGATATAAGACCGCACAATCAGATGGCACAGTGTAGATTTACTGAGATGGACCCGACGGAAATGGCTCCGTTTGATTGGACAGAAATTTGCCGCCGTTAAGTGGTTGCAGTGGTACATAAAAATAAGATGGAAGCGTAATATCGATGAATATTCGACTGGTCTCATCAACTTAGCAAAAAAATCTCGTTTACTTAGTACAAAAACTAGAAAAATCATAAGATAAATCTCATTTACTTAGTTAACTCACAGGTGTTGTGAACGAACTAAGTTAATGAGAATTTATAGAAGTTGGTGAGATTTTTTAAGTAAAAATAACGAAACCGGATGTCTTTATCAGCGAGGGGCTCGGTACAGCCCCTCCACAACCCAAAAAGAAGTCACTCGTTGACTGCCTAGCATACGAAGGTAATCCCCCTTTAAAAAGTATCGGTTAGAAGTAGAATTTTCTTAAATCCGATTTTGAGGAAGTTTTACAAGACGTCACGCTATACGGAGCATCAATATGACAGACTCCATTCTAGTGATCGATCTGGAAGCAACCTGCTCCGATGACGGAACGATTGCTGCCGAAAATATGGAAACAATTGAAATCGGCGCATGCTGGATCGATGCCAATGGTTCCATTCTTGATCGCTTTCAGTCGTTTGTACGCCCCATAGTAAATCCTCGACTCACTGAATTCTGCTCCTCCTTAACCGGCATCCAGCAACGGGATGTAGATAGCGCGCCATTATTCCCGGCGGCTGCCGAATTACTACGTCAATTCGCCAAGCGGCATGCAACGCCCTCCTCATTCTGGACCAGTTGGGGCGCTTACGATCGTCGGCAGATCGAACGCGACAGCATCCGTCATAGAATTTCTGCGCCTCTTAACTTACCCCATCAAAACGCTAAACACTTATTCGCCAAGATGCAACGGATCGACAAAGAAGTCGGAATGGACAAGGCCTGCGAACTGGCAGGCTTGGCTTTTGAGGGAACGCAGCATCGTGCTCTCGATGATGCGCTCAACGTAGCCCGCCTTCTGCCGTGGTGGTTTGGGGAGAACGGGCACTGAAAACAGGGGCTGGGCAGGATTTTCCCGCCGCATCTCGCGGCAGGACCGTTAGCAATATCAACTCGAGGAATTTATTATGAAACGTTTCGACAATAAATCCGTACTTGTTACCGGCGGCAATAGTGGCATCGGTCTGGCCACGGCGCTGGCATTCGCCGAGCAAGGTGCGCGCGTCATCATCACCGGTCGTGACCAGGCGACCCTCGATCAGGCCAAAGCACGACTCGGATCCGGCGCGATTGCGCTGCGCAACGACGCCGGCGACATCCATGCGGCCAAAGATTTGGCAAAGACCTTGAGCGACCTGGGCATCAAGCTCGATGCCGTGTTTATCAATGCGGGCGTCGCCAAGTTCGGTGCTCTGGAAACGATCGATGAAGCATTATGGGACCAGACTTTCAACGTCAATGTAAAAGGCGCCTATTTTGCGATACAAGCCTTGATACCATTGCTCAATCACGGATCGGCAATCATCCTCAACGGCTCCATCAACGCCCATATCGGTATGCCATCATCGAGCGTCTATGCCGCCAGCAAAGCCGCCCTGATTTCGTTCGCCAAGACCCTGTCGGCGGAATTGATCGGCCGCGGCGTGCGCGTCAATGTCGTTAGCCCCGGTCCGGTCGCCACGCCGCTGTATGGCCGCCTCGGCGTGCCCGCCGAGCAACTGGACGAATTGGCCGCCGGGATACAGGCGCAAGTTCCGCTGAAGCGTTTTGGCACGCCAGAGGAAGTGGCGAGTGCCGTTGTGTATCTTTCATCGCCAGAAGCCGCATTCATTGTCGGTACGGAATTGATCGTCGACGGCGGCATGAGCCAGCTGTGACGATTACTCACCGCTTCTGCCACGAGGGAGGCGAAAGCACCCTGCTTCGTAGCGCTACCAACCACCACCCAACGCCCTGAATGTCGCAACTACCGCGCGGCCGCTGCCGGTTTGCGCGCGCGCCAATTGATCGCGTGCAGCCAACAGTTGCCGGTCCTGCTCAAGCACTTCCATCAGGCTGGTAGCCCCTCCCTTATAAGCTTCCTCAGAAGAATCACGCGCCCGCACATTAGCATCGACTTCATCGATCAACTCATGACGCTCCGCGTCCAGCTCGGCTTGCATCACCAGCGCGTTTTCGACATCCTCGGTGGCGCGCAGCATCGCCAGCCGATAATGCGCCAGCGCTTCGGCATTGCTGCCTTTGGCGCGCGCCACTTCGGCATCGATTCGACCGAAGTCAAACAGCCGCCAACGCAAGCCGATCAATGCCAGCGGCTGAAAGTTGGCGGCTGACGGGGTCGCGCTGCTCAGACTTTCAAAGCCCAGTAACGCCGACAACGAAAACTTTGGGTAGTACTCGGCGAGCGCCACGCCAATGCGGGCATTCGATGCCGCCAAGCGCCGTTCGGCGGCAATCACATCGGGCCGCCGGCGCAGCAGATCTTCCGGTTTTAGCGTCACCGCCAGCGCCGGGATGGCGGCATCGGCCACAGGGTCAGCCAGTTCGGCGGCATAGGTGCCGGGGTGCGCGCCCATCAGCACATCAAGCCGGTTCAGCTGGACATCGCGTTCGGCGCGAAGCGGCGGGATGGTGGCCTTGACCTGGGCCACACGCGCTTGCGCCTGGGCTTGCTCGCGCTGGGTCGACATGCCCTCCTTCAAGCGCAGGTTAACCAGCGCCAGCAGATCGCTGTCGGCCTTGATCTCATCTGCAGCCAGCGCCATGCGGGCTTGCGCGCCGCGCACTCTGAAATAGGCATCGGCCGCTTCGGCGGCGACCGACACCCGCACGCCCAGCCGATCGGCCTCGGCGGCCTGGGCTTCGGCGGTATCGGCTTCAAGGCCGCGATGCAGCCCGCCGGCCAGATCGATTTCCCAACTGGCGCCGACACCGGCGCTATACGGCGTCGCATTGCGCTGGAAGCCAGGTTGATGGCTGGCCAGCTCGCCAAGCGGGCTTTGCAACGACTGATGTTGTTCGGCAATCTGTGCATTGGCGCTGCCGATCGGCAGCAGCGCTGCATTTGAGCCGCGGGCAACCGCGCGCGCTTGCTCGACCCGCGCCAACGCGGCAGCCAGGTCGAGATTCTGCGCCAGCACCCGCTCGATGATGCGGGTCAGTTGGGGATCGTTGAAATAGGTCCACCAGGCATCAAGCGCGGGCGGTGCAACGCTGCCCGGCGCAGCGGCATGATGGAAGGCCGACGGCATGGTCGATGCCGGTTGCACATAGTCGGGACCGACGGCGCAGGCAGACAAGACGGCCGCCAAAGCTGCGCCGAGCAGTGCGCCCGGCAAGCGCGACCGATAGGCAACCGGGCGGATCGATATCTTGGGATGCTTCCTGACGAAACGCTCCCCCACTCGCAGATCGTCCGGATATCTCAGATTCTCTGGCGGCACGGCTGGATTGCCACTCATGGTAAGGCTCCTTCTGCTTGGCTGATTAAAAAAATACCACAAGTCACTTGCATTACGATAGTCACAAGTGTAAAGTCACTTTCATCATGAAAGCAAGTGTTTTTTACAGATCAGCCTATTCCCGCCAATCGGTACTAAGAAGGAGTAACAACCATGACGAATACGATAAGTGAACCGGATGCACCGGCCATGCCGACAAAGCGGAGCAGGCAAAGCGGCAGGATACGGATCATTACCGCTGTCGCCATCGCCGTGGGCATCAGCGCGGCCGCCTATGGCTGGCATTGGTGGAATAACGGGCGCTTCATGGAAAACACGGAGGACGCTTATGTCGGCGGCGATATCACTGTGATCAGTTCCAAAGTGCCGGGCTATATCCTCTCCGCCGCAGTGACCGACAATCAAGCCGTGCATGCGGGGGATCTACTGGTAAAACTGGATGATCGCGACTATCGGGCGGCGTTGGAAAAGGCGGAAGGCGCAGTGGCGGCGCAACAAGCATTGCTGGCCAATCTGGACGCTACGCGCAACTTGCAGCAGGCGGTCATTGCGCAGGCCAAGGCCGGCGTGGTCGCCACCGTAGCCGAAACATCACGCTCGCGCGATGATGAACAGCGCTACCAGAATCTGTCGGCCAAGGCTGCAGTTTCCGTGCAGAGCGCACAACGGGCCGATGCCGATTACAAGCAGGCGCTGGCCAACGGCCAGAAAGCGCAAGCGGTGCAAGTCGCAGCGCAACGCGAACTGGACGTGATCGCCACGCGCCGCCAGCAAGCCGCGGCAGCACTCACGCAAGTCATCGCCGAACGCGACATCGCCAAACTGAATCTCGACTACACCGAATTGCGGGCGCCGATCGACGGCGTCATCGGCAACCGCTATGCACGCAACGGCGCCTATGCCGCGGCCGGCGCGCATATGATGTCGATCGTGCCGGCGCGCGGGCTGTGGATCGACGCCAACTTCAAGGAAAGCCAACTCGCCCGGCTGCGCCCCGGCCTGCCGGCCACCATTGAGGCCGACGTGCTGCCGGGCCGCCAGTTTCACGGCCACGTCGCCAGCATGGCGCCGGCCACCGGCGCCCAGTTCAGCGTATTGCCGCCTGAAAACGCCACCGGGAATTTCACTAAAATCGTACAGCGCGTGCCGGTGCGCATCGTGCTCGACGATGCCGATGGTGTGTTAGGCACGCTGCGCCCCGGCCTGTCGGTGATAGCCGAAATCGATGCGCGCAGCACCCGGAGCCGGCAGCAATGAACAGCGCCGCCGCTACCCGGACGCCTCTGCAATTGATCCAGCCGGCCGACATGCGCACCGGGGCCAAGGTATTCGCCTTCGCCACCATGTGCGTGGGCATGTTCATCGCGCTGATCGATATCCAGATCGTCTCGGCCTCCCTGCGCGAGATCGGCGGCGGCTTGTCGGCCGGCGCCGACGAGACGCTCTGGGTCCAGACCAGCTACCTGATTGCCGAGATCATCGTGATCCCGTTGTCCGGCTGGATGTCGCGCGTGGTGTCGACCCGCTGGCTGTTCAGCATCTCCGCTGCGGGGTTCACCATTACCAGCCTGCTATGCGGCATGGCGTGGAATATCCAGAGCATGATCCTGTTCCGGGCGCTGCAGGGCTTTCTCGGCGGCTCGATGATTCCACTGGTATTCACCACGGCATTTGCCTTCTTCTCCGGTTCGCAGCGCGTCATCGCAGCCGCCACCATCGGCGCCATCGCCTCGCTGGGGCCGACGCTCGGGCCTTCCGTGGGCGGCTGGATTACCGACAATTATTCCTGGCATTGGCTGTTCTTCATCAATCTGGCGCCCGGCATCTTCGTCACCGTCGCCGTGCCGATCCTGGTCAAGATCGACCGCGCCGACTGGTCGCTATTGCGCAACGCCGACTATCTTGGCATGGCGCTCATGGCGCTGTTTCTCGGTTGCCTGGAATACACGCTGGAAGAAGGCCCGCGCCTTGATTGGCTGGGCGACCCGGTCATCACCGCCACCGCCTGGATTGCCGGCATCGCCAGCGTGCTGTTCGTCTGGCGCAGCCTCAGCTATAAATTCCCGGTGGTCGATCTGCGCGCACTCAAGGATCGCAACTTCGCGCTCGGCTGCTTCTTCTCTTTCATAACCGGCGTCGGCATTTTCGCCACCATCTATCTGACCCCGGTATTCCTCGGCCGGGTGCGCGGCTATAGCGCCTTGCAGATCGGCATGGCGGTGTTTTCCACCGGCGTATTCCAGCTTCTGTCGATCCCGCTTTATTCTTTCTTCGCCAACCGGGTCGACCTGCGCTGGTTGATGATGTTCGGGCTGGCTTGCTTCGCGCTGTCGATGTGGCAATTCTCGCCCATCACCCATGATTGGAGCGGTGCCGAATTGATGTTGCCGCAGGCGCTGCGCGGCATGGGACAGCAGTTCGCGGTGCCGCCGATCGTCACGCTCACGCTGGGCGGACTGGCGATGGAACGGCTGCGGCTGGCCTCCGGCTTGTTCAACCTGATGCGCAATCTGGGCGGGGCGATCGGCATCGCGGTCTGTGCCACGATTCTCAACGACCGCACCAATTTGCATTTTTTCCGGCTGGCCGAACACCTGACCAGCAGCAACGATGCGACCACCTCGCTGTTGCAAAGCATCGGCGCCAATCCGGCGCTGGGTGAATCCGGCGCGCTGCGGCAGCTATGGAACCTGACCTACCGCGAGGCGCTGACG
>JAQGNR010000281.1 GCA_028291765.1 Herbaspirillum sp. | reverse complement strand
CTAAAGAAAATCAGTCATTTGCAAATTTTCTCTAAATCCATAAAAGACGTTCGTTTGGCTGAGGGGTGCCGCCCCTTTTTTTTAAAATAGGGCACAGCCCCTGCCTTTCCACGACTGTCCTGCGTAGCGCAGCGTATCGAAGGAAGGATTACCACCACAACAGGTAAAACTTAAAGAATGCTCACAGAAAACAACGATGAATCAAATTACAAGAACCGATCCAAAATCTTGCGGCTGATTTTATCCAACGCCTGCATCTCGCGAATCAGAAAATGCACGCCATGGCTATCCGCGATTAACAACCCGGAACGCAAAATACGACGAATATCCTCTTCGCCCTTCAACGTGAATACCGTATTGCCGCAACTGGTTTCGACCTCCCAATCGCTAGGCGTCGCATAGCTCGATACATGCACAATGCGTTTGATCTCCGGCATGAATTCACGATTGGCAAGTTCAGAAACAATCAGCGCGCGCACTGTATCCGGCAAATCCGACAACTGCTCGATCCAGACCAATTCTTCGCCATGAGGCCCCGTCACCGCAATCCCGTAATCGGGCGCGCCGATCGGAAACGCCCTGACCGGAATGACCCCGCGGTGGATATCGCCGTTGGCAGCAGTAAAAACCAGCCTGCCGAACGCATCCTTATGCAAGGAAAAATCATGCGATGGCGCAATGATCGAATCCATATTGCCGGTATCGCTCATACTGCGCCCTCCTCTACAGTCTCAATCGCACTAGCCAAGCCCTGATCGCTTTCGGCATTGCGTATCTGCGCCTGATACAGCGCATGATAAGCACCTCCACGCGCCATCAATTCGTCATGCGCCCCAACTTCCACGATCTTGCCGCGATCCAGCACCACCAACCGGTCGGCCAGGCGCAGGGTCGACAAGCGATGCGCAATCGCAATCGTGGTGCGGCCTTTGACCAGATTATCGAGCGCCTTCTGAATTTCTTTTTCGGTCGTGGTATCCACCGACGACGTGGCTTCATCCAGAATCAGAATGCGCGGATCGATCAACAATGCGCGTGCAATCGAAATGCGCTGCCGTTCGCCGCCGGACAAGGCTTGCCCGCGCTCGCCGACCAGCGAATCGTAGCCTTGCGGCAGACGCAAAATGAATTCATGCGCATGGGCGGCGCGCGCCGCGGCGATAATTTCCTGTCTGCTGGCATCCGGTTTGCCGTAGGCGATATTCTCGGCGATGGTGCCGAAAAACAGAAACGGCTCCTGCAACACCAATCCGATATTACGGCGATATTCGGTAATCGGCAGCGCGCGGATATCGACCCCATCGATATAAATGGCGCCTTCCGAAACATCGTAAAAACGGCAAATCAAATTGACCAGCGTACTTTTGCCGGACCCGCTATGCCCGACCAGTCCTATCATTTCGCCCGGCGCAATCGTCAAATCCACGCCGCGCATGACCGCCCGATTGCCGTAGCGAAAACCGATATTGCGCAAGGTAATCGCGCCTTTCACATTATTCAGATGCACCGGATTGGCCGGCTCGGGCACGCTGGAGACATGATCCAGAATCTCGAAAATACGTTTGGCCCCGGCCGCCGCCTTTTGCGTTACCGAAACAATGCGGCTCATTGAATCCAGACGGGTATAAAAACGGCTGATGTACGCCAGAAATGCCGTCAATACACCCACCGTGATCTGCCGATTGGAGACTTGCCAGATACCGAACGCCCAAACCACCAGCAAGCCTATTTCAGTCAACAAAGTCACAGTCGGCGAAAACAGCGACCAGACCCGGTTGACGCGATCGTTGACGGCCAGATTATGCCGATTGGCATCCTTGAAACGCGCCGCTTCGCGCTTTTCCTGCGCAAAAGCCTTGACCACGCGGATGCCGGGGATCGTATCGGCCAGCACATTGGTGACTTCGGACCAGATCCGGTCGACTTTTTCGAAACCGTGCCGCAGGCGGTCGCGCACGGCATGGATCATCCAGGCGATGAAGGGCAACGGCAGCAAGGTCACCAACGCCAGCCAGGCATTGATCGACACCAGGATCACGGCCGTCATGATGATCATGAGTACGTCGATGGCGAAATCGAGCAGATGCAGCGACAGAAAGACGCAGATGCGATCGGTTTCGGAACCGACCCGGGTCATCAGATCGCCGGTACGCTTGCCGCCAAAATACTGCAGCGACAGCCGTAGCAAGTGCTCATAGGTGGTGGTGCGCAAATCGGCGCCGATGCGCTCGCTGACCAATGCCAGAATAAACGTGCGGGCCCAGCCCAGCGACCACGCCACCAGCGCCGACCCCAGCAGACCGGCCATATACATCATCACCAGCCGCATATTGATCGGCGCACCGTTCTGAAACGGAATCAAGACGTTATCCATCAGCGGCATGGTCAGATAAGGCGGCACCAATGTCGCGGCAGTCGAGGCCAGGGTCAGCAGGAAACCGATCAGCAACGTGCCCTTATAGGGCTTGGCGAAACGTACCAGCCGGAACAATGCCCAATGCGATGACGGCGCATCGCGCAGTTCGGCATCGACGCCGAGATCCTCCATATCGGCGGCGGCCGCAGCGCTGACGGCTGTTGCGCGCTCGGTGTCCGACATGACGACCATCTCGGCCTGGCGCTGGAACTGATCGATCAGGCGCTGTGCGGCAATGCTCAGACCCACCGTATAACGCCAATACGCCAGGCGGCACGATGCATCGTGCAATTCCAGCGTAGCCACGCCGCCGTGATCGTGGTGGCTCAGTGTCAAACCGGCATGGTAAGGCCAGCGCAGCCATTGCGATTTTTCCGGATTTTGTGCATACAGGGCGCAATCGGTGACCACCAGCACGGTCTGGTTGAAATGCAGGCCGGTATCGAGATCGGTTTCCAGCCAGGCGGCGATTTTTTCGTCTGGCGCCAACTGCAGCGCTAAGCTGGCACGCCAGAATTCGACAGAAACGGCAATGCTATCGGACGATGGGGTAGAACTGGTCATGGACTGGACTTATGAAGATAAAAAGCGAAGACAAATACAAAGGCGTTCGTCTGCTGCGGCGCAACAATTCGTCGTTACGAATCGTTACGAGTGTGAGTTATCCAGAAAAAACGCACGATTATAGCGTGTAGCCTACTATATGCACCTCCCCTTCCCACCATCTGAGATATTTTTTTGTTCAACGTCAACCTATCGAGTAGTACGGCGTTGTAACATGTGTGCTTTTTTTTATGCTGTTGCCTGTATGCATTCCCTAAATGAAAAACATTGAATTTCTCCGTATCCTGCACTTGCGCGGTCCCAGCATCTGGACTTACAAACCGTCACTGGAAGTCCTGATCGATATCGGAGAACTGGAAGATTTCCCCTCCAACAAGATCCCCGGCTTTACAGAACGCCTGCTGAAATGGTTGCCAAGCCTGATCGAGCACCGTTGCAGCCGCGAAAAACACGGCGGTTTCGTAGAGCGCCTGTACGAGGGTACATGGCCCGGCCACATTCTTGAGCATGTCACGCTTGAAATGCAAAATCTGGCCGGTTTGCCCGGCGGTTTCGGCAAGGCGCGTGAAACATCCGCCCGCGGCATCTACAAAATCGTCATGCGCGCACGGCATGAAAAAGTCACGCTTCAGGCGCTGCATTATGCGCGCGACCTGGTGATGGCGGCGATCGAAGACCGCCCGTTCGACATCGAAGACGCCATCGACGAATTGCGCGATATGGTCAATTCGCTCTGTCTCGGACCAAGCACGGCCTGCATCGTCGATGCCGCCGATGACCGCGACATCCCCTCCATCCGTTTATCCGAAAACAATCTGGTGCAACTCGGCTACGGCGCACGCCAGCACCGCATCTGGACCGCGGAAACCGATCAAACCGGCGCCATCGCAGAAAGCATTTCACGCGACAAGGACCTGACCAAAAGCCTGCTGCAGGCCTGCGGGGTGCCCACCCCCGGCGGACGGCTGGTCGACAACGCCGAAGATGCCTGCGATGCGGCGCAGGATATCGGTTATCCGGTCGTCGTCAAACCATCCGACGCCAATCATGGCCGCGGCGTCTTTACCAATTTGAATACCGATGCAGAAGTACGCACCGCCTACGCCGTCGCACTCGATGAGGGCAGCGGCGTCATTGTGGAGCGCTTTGTGCACGGCCTGGAACATCGAATCCTGATCGTCGGCGGCAAGCTGGCCGCGGCCGCCCGCGGCGAGCCGGTCACCATCGTCGGCGACGGCGCTTCGACCATTGTCGAACTGATCGATATCCAGCTCAATTCGGACCCCCGTCGCGGCAGCCGGGAAGAACATCCGCTCAATCCGGTGATTCTCGATCGCGAACCGGCAGTCCGGCTGGAATTGACCCGTCAAAACCTGACCCCCGAATCGGTTCCCGCCGCCGGCCGCACGGTGCTGTTGCAACGTAACGGCAACGTCGCCATCGATATCACCGATCAAGTGCACCCGGATGTGGTGGCCGCGGCCTCGCTGGCCGCACGCGCTGTAGGACTCGACATTGCCGGCGTCGATCTGGTCACCACCGATATCTCGCGGCCATTGGAAGAGCAGCACGGCGCGATCGTCGAAGTCAATGCCGGTCCCGGTTTGCTGATGCATCTGAGCCCTGCCCAGGGTCAGCCGCGCGCCGTCGGCGCCGTGATCGCCGACCACCTGTTTCCTTCCAGCGACAATGGCCGTATTCCCATCGTCGGCATTACCGGTTCGATCGGCAAAACCAGCGTTGCGCAAATGATCGCAAAATTGCTGCAATTAAGCGGCAAACATGTCGGTCTGGCCTGCAGCGCCGGCCTCTATCTGGCGCAGCGCCAGATAGAAACCAAAGATTGCGCCAATTGGGCCTCGGCCCACCGTATTCTGCTCAATCGCGCAGTCGATGCCGCCGTATTTGAAAACGGCCATACGTCGATTCTGAACGAAGGCCTGGCTTACGATCGCTGCCAGGTCGGCGTCGTGCTCAATATCGATCCGGCCGAAACCGTGCCGGATCATTACATCGAAAATGTCGAGCAGCTTACCAAGGTCACCCGCACGCAAGTCGATGTGGTGCTGCCGACCGGCGCTGCCGTGCTCAATGCCGAAGATGCCCGTGTGGCCGAATTGGCGCCGCTATGCGATGGCGAAGTGATTTTCTTTGCGCTGGATGCCGACAACGCCGTGCTGCGCGCGCACCTGGCCGCGGGCGGCCGTGCCGTATTCGTGCGCAGCGGCCAGATTATCCTCGCCGGCAGCGGCGGCGAAACCGTATTGGTCGGCAACGTAAGCATTCCGGTGATGAGCAGCCAGAAAACCACGCTGTATGTGGTCAATGTGCTGGCCGCAATCGGTGCTGCATGGGCGCTGGATATTCCGCTTAAATTGATCCGGGTCGGCGTCGAAGCTTTCGATCGCCGCTTCAAGATCAAGCTTGCAAAATGACGCAAAAGCAACGCAAAAGCACAATGATTTACAGAAATAATTTACAGATCAAAATTATATTTATAAAAGTTCGGGGAACTAGTTAATGGACGTATCACGAATACGCGTACTGCGCGGACCTAATTTATGGAGCAAACATACGGCAATCGAAGCGATTGTTTCTTGCTCCGAAGCTGAATGTTCGATCGGCGACCTGCCTGCATTTGAAGCCAAATTGCGCGCCCGTTTTCCGCAAATCGGCTATCTGCAACCGGCCGGCCAGGACGACAAGATTCCAATGGCGCATGCGTTGGAAATAGCCGCATTGAGTCTGCAGGCGCAAGCCGGCTGCCCGGTGACTTTCAGCCGTACCGTACCAACCACTGAAGCCGGCATCTATCAATTGATCGTGGCCTACTCGGAAGAAGCGGTCGGCCGCCTGGCATTGGACTATGCGCAACAATTATGCGCGGCCGCTGCTGCCGATCAGCCGTTCGATCTGGCTGCCGCACTGCTCAACCTGCAGGCGCTGGACGAAGACGTGCGTCTGGGGCCGAGCACCGGCGCCATCGTCGATGCCGCCATTCTGCGCGGCATTCCCTATCGCCGCCTGACCGAAGGCAGCATGGTGCAATTCGGCTGGGGCAGCCGGCAACAGCGTATTCAAGCCGCCGAAACCAGCCATACCAGCGCCATTTCCGAAGCCATCGCGCAAGACAAGGAACTGACCAAAATGCTGCTGCATGCAGCCGGTGTGCCGGTGCCCAATGGACGCGTGGTATCCACCGCGGAAGACGCCTGGCTGGCGACGCAGGAAATCGGCAGCACCGTCGTGATCAAACCGCGCGACGGCAATCAGGGCAAAGGCGTCGCGGTCAATATCAGCTCGAAAGAACAAGTGTTCGATGCTTATGAAGTGGCTTCCCAGATTTGCTCCGAAATCATCGTCGAGCGTTTTTTGCCGGGCCATGACTTCCGGCTGCTGGTGGTCGGCAACAATCTGGTCGCCGCAGCGCGCCGCGATCCGCCGCAAGTCATCGGCGACGGCATCCACACCATCAGCGCCCTGGTCGATCAGGTCAACCTCGATCCCTTGCGCGGCGATGGCCACGCCACTTCGCTGACCAAAATCCGGCTCGACTCGATTGCCCTGGCGACATTGGCTACGCAAAACTACACTGCGCAATCCATTCCGCAGCACGGCGCCCGCGTCATCCTGCGCAATAACGCCAATCTCAGCACCGGCGGCACCGCCACCGATGTGACCGATGATGTGCATCCCGAACTGGCCGCCAGCGCGGTGGCTGCGGCGCAAATGGTCGGCCTCGATATCTGCGGCGTCGATCTGGTCTGCAACAGCGTGCATCAACCGCTGGAAGCGCAAGAAGGCGGCGTGGTCGAAGTCAACGCCGCACCGGGTCTGCGCATGCATCTGAGCCCCTCATACGGCAAAGGCCGCCCAGTCGGCGAAGCCATTGTCGCCACCATGTTTGCCGATGGCGACGATGGCCGCATTCCGGTGGTGGCGGTGGCCGGCACCAATGGTAAAACCACGACAGTGCGGCTGATCGCCCATTTATTGGCCTGCACCGAACTGCGTGTCGGCATGACCAATTCCGACGGCGTTTATATCGCCGACAAACGCATCGATACCGGCGACTGTAGCGGGCCCCGCAGCGCACGCAATGTATTGATGCATCCGGACGTGGACGCCGCGGTATTTGAAACTGCGCGTGGCGGCGTGTTGCGCGAAGGACTCGGCTTTGACCGCTGCAATGTGGCCGTTGTCACCAATATCGGCATGGGCGATCATCTCGGCCTGAGCTATATCAGTACGGTGGAAGATTTGGCGGTAGTCAAACGCGTCATCGTCGAAAACGTTGCGCCCAACGGCGTGGCCGTGCTCAATGCCGCCGATCCGATGGTCGTTAAAATGGCCGACAGTTGCATCGGCACGGTCACATTTTTTGCGCTCGATGGCCATAATTCGGTCATGGCGACGCACCGCGCGCAAGGCCATCGCGTGGTGTATCTGGATGGCAAAACCATCGTCGCCGCGCAAGGCAATGGAGAATATCGACTGCCATTGGCCAATATTCCGCTGACCCGCAACGGCACCATCAGTTTTCAGATTGAAAATGTGATGGCTGCAGTCGGTTCTGCCTGGGCGCTGGGAATCGATTGGGCGATTATTACCGCCGGTCTGGTCAGTTTTATCAATGACGCCGCCACGGCGCCGGGACGTTTCAATGTATTCGATTACAAGGGCGCCACGCTGATCGCCGATTACGGTCACAATCCCGACGCGATCAAAGCGCTGGTGGCTGCGGTGGAAACCATGCCGGCACGACGCCGCTCGGTCGTCATCAGCGGCGCCGGCGACCGGCGCGACATCGATATACGTCAACAGACCGAACTGCTGGGCGACGCCTTCGACGACGTGGTGCTGTATGAAGACCAATGCCAACGTGGCCGCGTGGACGGCGAAGTACTTGCGCTGCTGCGGGACGGATTGAAAAACGCCAGCCGAACCACCACCACGCAAGAAATCCGGGGCGAATTCCTCGCCATCGATACCGCGTTGCAGCAACTGCAATCGGGCGATCTATGCCTGATTCTAGTGGATCAGGTAGAGCCGGCGTTAGCGCATATTGCGCAGCGCATCGCCGAGCAGCTTGCGGCTTGAAGGCCCTAAAAAGAGGCTCATCTGGATTGAACTGATCCCGTAAAGTTGGCGGGCAAGAAGTAAAGCTAGGCCACAATGGGCTAGGGCTGGGTTCTGTATTGCACAGGACTCAGCCCTTTTAGTTTCAGCTTCAAAAATAGTTTGCGGCGGCCGGAATAAACGCCAGTCGGTCTCGTCTATCCCTTGGTTACCCCCGTAATTCAACCAAAAACCAGGAGTTTCCAATGAAAAACCTTTATATGATGCCGTCTCTGATTGCCACCTTATTGCTGTCGGTTACAGCGCTGGCGCATGCCGCCGATGTCAAAAAAGGCGATGGCATGCTGGTGTCCGGCAGCGGCATGACCGTTTACACTTTCGACAAGGATGCAGCCGACAACGGCAAGAGCGCCTGCGCCGGCCCTTGCGCCACACTGTGGCCGGCCGTCGTCTCGACCGATGCCAGCCCTAAAGCACCCTATGGCGCGATCAAGCGCGACGACGGCAGCATGCAAGTGACTTACAAAGGCAAGCCGCTGTATATGTATTCAGGCGATAAAAAAGCCGGCGACGCCACTGGCGATAACTTCAAGGACATCTGGCACGTCGTAAAAGATTAAAAAAGCTTAAGATCGCTGACGTTGATGTATGCGGACTGCAACGATGCCGCTGCAGCCGCCTACGTTTCTGTTTTATAGATTCAGGAAGTGCCGGAGCCATCGATGCATGAAGCGAGCAAGCAATTGCTGTCCTGTCTGCCCAGCCTGCGCCGCTATGCGCGGGCGCTGATCGGCTCGCGCAACGGCGCCGACGATCTGGTGCAGGACACAATGGAACGCGGCTGGCGCAAGCTATCCACGCAACAGGCCGGCGGCGATATGCGCGCCTGGCTGTTTTCGATCATGCATAACCTGCACGTCGATCAGTGCCGCAAACCCGCGCTGGCCACCGAGCAGCTCGACCATCACACGGCCTATGCCGCGGCAGTAGTGTCCGGCGATCATACCCAGCGCATGCAATTGCGCGAAATGGAAAACGCGCTGCTGACGCTGCCGATCGAGCAGCGCGAAGTGCTGCTGCTGGTGGCGCTGGAACAAATGTCTTACGAACAGGTTGCCGCCGCACTAGATATCCCGGTCGGCACTGTGATGTCGCGGCTGTCGCGCGGTCGCGAACGGCTGCGCCTGACGCTGGCCGGCAAAGCCGTTGAATCTCCCCTGAAAGTTGTGAAATGAATCTACCCGTCACAGAACAAGAATTGCAGGCGCTGGTGGACGACCTGCTGCCGGCCGCGCGGCGCATCGAAGTCGAAGCCTATTTGCTGGCAAGGCCGGCCGAAGCCGAACGGGTTCAGGCATATCGGGAACAGAATCGTGCGCTGCATGCGCTGTTCGATTCGGTACTGCTGGAACCGGTCCCGCCGGCACTGGCTACCCGTCCGGCTGCCGCCAATCTGGCCTGGATGCGCGGCATTGCAGCCGGGCTGGTTTTGCTGTTGAGCGGTGGCGTCGCAGGCTGGCTGCTACACGGCAGCGCGGCGGCGCCTGTATTGGCGCGATCCGATGCGGCAGTCTTTGCCGGGGCGTCCGGTACCGGCCAGATTGAACAGATCGCCGGCGCCGACGATGCGCTGGCGCGTCATGCGGCCGTGGCGCACGCCACTTTCAGCCCCGAAGCGCGGCATCCGGTCGAAGTCGGCGCCGACCAGGAAACACATTTGGTGGCCTGGTTGTCGAAACGCCTCGGCACGCCGCTACGGCCACCCAAACTGAGCGCGCTGGGCTACGACCTGATCGGCGGCCGCCTGCTGCCCGGCGACGACGGGCCGGTGGCGCAATTCATGTACCAGGACGATGCGGCGCATCGGATCACGCTTTACGTTTCGACCGAACAAAACAGCAAACGGGAAACCGGCTTCCGCTTTTCGCAGGAAGGCGGCGTCAGCGTGTTTTACTGGATCGACGGCAAGTTCGGCTATGCCTTGTCGGCAGAGCTACCGAAACCGGCGCTGGGCCGGATTGCTGACGCAGTTTATCGGCAATTGGAGCCGTCGTCGTGATCTGGTACAAGCTTGACTCTGAAGAACCTAAAAAAAAAGCATCGCACCCAAAACGGTACGATGCTTTTTTACTTACTTTACTACTTGCGAAGCTGAAATCTTAAGCCGCTAATTTCTCGATCAAGCCCATATCGGCGCTCGACATCAGCTTATCGATATCGACCAGAATCAACATCCGCTCATCTAACGTGCCCAGACCGATCAGATAGTCGGAATCAAAGGTGGTGCCCATTTCCGGCGCCGGCTTGATCTGATCCATCGACAAGGTGATCACATCGGAGACGCTATCGACAACCATGCCGACCACGCGACCGGAGATGTTCAAAATGATAACGACCGTAAATTGGTCGTAAGTCGGTTCGCCCAGATTGAATTTGATGCGCATATCGACGATCGGCACAATAATGCCGCGCAGATTGACCACGCCCTTGATAAAGTCCGGTGCATTGGCAATGCGGGTCACCGCTTCATAACCGCGGATTTCCTGCACTTTCAGGATGTCGATGCCGTATTCTTCCTTGCCCAACGTGAATGCCAGAAACTCGTTCCCGGCACTCTCGTTTTTTTCGCCAAAACCTGAAACGCTTTTTTGTGAATTTTCCAACATAATGGGTCCCTTATAAAAAATAATCAGCCATATACGGTTTCGTCGGCCATCTGCCGGCTTGACCGCAATAACGCCGCCACATCGATAATCAGGGCAACGCCGCCGTCCCCCAGAATGGTAGCACCTGAAATGCCAGCCACTTTACGATAATTTGATTCCAGATTCTTTACAACGATCTGTTGCTGTCCAACCAGGTCATCCACAAACAACGCCGCCTTCTTACCGTCGGATTCGAGAATCACCACCAAGCCCTGCGACGGATCGGTATACGTCGGTTCTATGCGGAACAACTGATACAAGGGAATCAGCGGCAGATACTCTCCGCGCACTTTAATAACGCGTCCCTGCCCGGTAATATCCTTGATATCTGCTGCTGCCGGCTGTAGCGATTCCACCACATAACCCAGGGGCAGAATATAAATCTCTTCGCCGATCCGGATCGACATGCCGTCCAGAATGGCCAGCGTCAACGGGAGTGAAATCGAAATCGTCGTACCGAAACCCTTGCCTGAGCGAATATCGACCGCACCGCCCATGGCCATGATGTTGCGTTTGACAACATCCATCCCGACCCCGCGACCCGACACGTCGGTGACCACCTCGGCAGTCGAAAAACCGGGCTCGAAAATCAGTTGCCAGACTTCAGAATCCGTCATGTTATCCGAAACCTGCATGCCCTGCTGACGTGCTTTATCGAGGATTTTATCGCGCCGCAAACCGCCGCCGTCATCGCTGACTTCGATGATGATATTGCCGCCCTGATGCTCTGCCGACAAAGACAAGCGCCCGGTATCGCTCTTGCCGTCGGCCAGCCGGATTTCCGGACGTTCGATACCGTGATCGATACTATTGCGCACCAGATGCGTCAACGGATCGATAATGCGTTCGATCAGGCTCTTGTCGAGTTCGGTCGCCGCGCCGTGGGTGACGAAATCGACTTTCTTTTCCAGCTTTGCCGCCAGGTCGCGCACCATTCGCGGGAAACGCGAAAACACGTAATCCATCGGCATCATGCGGATCGACATGACGGCTTCCTGCAAATCGCGGGTATTGCGCGTCAATTGACTAACGCTGTTCAACAGGCGTTCGTTCGACATCGGATCCAGCGTGTCGGTGCGCTGCTCAATCATCGCTTGCGTAATCACCAGTTCGCCAACCAGATTGATTAATTGGTCGACTTTTTCGATACTGACCCGAATCGATGTGGTTTCAGGGTTCCCGCCTCTTTCGCCTTCGCGCCTGCCGTGCTTTCTTTCGGCAATGCCGTCTGCGGCCACATTGGCCAGCTCGGTGACCGGCAACGCGTCACTATCGGGCTCGGGCTTGGCCGGCGCAGTATCGAGCGCGAGCGGCACGAACGGCTCGAAAAAACCGTATCCACGCTCTTCATCGGTGGCGTTCAGCGGCACGAACGGCGCAAAGAAACCGAAGCCCTGCTTTTCTTCTGTCGACTGCGATTGGGATGTGTCGGGAACTGCCTGCGAAATCTGCATATCCGCGGTATCGACGATAAACGAGCAAATCGACATGATGTCGTCGACGCTATCGGTCGTATCCAGCATGTACACCCAATGGCCGTTGTCCAGTTGCTCTTTGCTGAGCACGCCCAGCAGCGCCATTTCCTGGCCCAGCGCCTGCGCGTCGCGTTCGCTGATGGCCGGCAATTCGATGCGCAGGCAGCGCAGCGTACCGCCGGAGGCCGCCTGGACCGGCTTGTACACCACCGGTCCCTCATCAGGCAGAGCCTTCGACAAAGTCTCCAGCATCTTGCGCATCTCGACCACCGCATCCAGATCGACTGCACTGCCGTGGCGATGACCATCGACCATGGACTTTAGTACATCCTTGGCCCACAAAAAAGCATCCACATGCTTAGCGGTCAGCGGCATTTCGCCCTTGCGCAGCTTGTCCAGCAGCGATTCGAGCACATGCGTCACATCGGTCAGATCGGCCAGGCCGAACGTCGCCGAACCGCCTTTGATCGAATGCGCGGCACGAAAAATCGCATTGAGGACTTCAGTGTCCGGATTCGACACATCGACAGACAGGAGCAATTTTTCCATTTCGGCGAGCCCTTCTTCGGCTTCGTCGAAAAATACTTGAAAAAATTGACGCATATCAATGGTCATTGTTGCGCTCCGACGTCATAGGTATCATCTCTTTGATGTTCTTATTGGGTTGTTTATCGATCGCATATCGATCACTTATTGACCACTTATATTGACCACTTATATTGACCGCTTGCCAAGCAACTAACCGATGACCTTTTTGACCACTTCGGTCAAACG
>JAQGNR010000279.1 GCA_028291765.1 Herbaspirillum sp. | reverse complement strand
GCATACAGCCGCGCCGAGCCCGATATCAGGCGGTAGCGCGCCATCTGCATGCTGGCCAGGATGAGACCCAGCACCAGGCCGCCTAGCAGCCCGATGCAGGTAACGCCTACCGAAAGGGCGACCCCTTGTTGAAGATAACCCAAGGTCAGGTAGTGTAAAAATAATTCCATCAGAGATCGCCCGTGTTCACTTACTTGGCGGCGCTGGCGCTGGTGCTGATGATCCGCGGCGCTTCGAGCGCGCTCACGTCAAGCGTCCACTTTTTCAGCAATGCCGTTTCGACGCCGCCCTTCTGGAGCTCTTTCAAAGCAGCGACCATCGCATCGCGCAACTGCGTATTTTTCTGTGCGACGCCGATACCGATGTAGTACGGCAGCGTCACCGCGAGCGCCTTGCTCAGCTTCTCGGGATAGGCTTTGACCGCCTGATCGACAGTGTTGACGTCGTTAATATAGGTATCGGCACGCCCGGCGAGGATCGCTTGAATGCAGCTCGCATTGTTATCGTAGAGTTGCACAACAGGGGCTGGCTTGCCGGCCGCCTTGCAGGCTGCAGCCATGTTTTCGATCAGCGGTACTTCGACGAAGCCCGTGTTTTCCGCCGCCGTCAAGCCGCACAGGGACAGGTCGATCCCGGTGATCTTCTTCGGATTGTCCTTTGCAACCAGTACGCCGTCCGACACCTTCGAATAGGTGATGAAGTCGGCCGCCTTGGCGCGGTCTTCAGTGGCATAGATATCCGACATCACGAAGTCCGCTTGCCCGCTTGCTACGGTAGGAATCAGTGCGGCAAACCCGACCGGCTTGTACGTTACTTCAAAACCAAGGCATTTCCCGAGCGCTTCGCCCATGTCAATGTCGAAACCGATGTACTTGCTGGGATCCTTGGGATCGAGCGCTTCATAGCCCGGCGTATGCGGATTGATCGCGTTGGTCAGCGTTTTGCCCTTGAACTGAGAATATTTGCTTTGCAAAGCTTGGCATGCGGCCGGGACGGCGATGTCGGTGCTTGCGGCATACGACGATGCGGCAAAGCCCCCTATACATACCGCAAAAACAAAAGCCTGCGATAAATACTTGCGGCACTTGCCCAATGAGATTCGAGTACCCTCCTTGCGAACGTCTTCTTGCTCCACCACTTTTTGCACAAAACGCATGTCGAACTCCCCAATGTTGGTTACGCAGTCACGGAAAGACTGCCCGAAACGATGAGCAATTAACATGCCAATACGAGGCTTGTGAGATTCCAGTGCGAAACCACTGATATGGCAGCGAAGTAGTAATGAGGGGACAGCCGACAACCGTCAAAAGTCGTGGCGAGAGCGCTGTGGTGTTGCATTTTTGATATCGGCGCAAGCCCTATAAGCGACTATCGCAACAAATCCGCCAAAGCCAAGGCCACTACCGTAGTGGCCTTGCGTAAATCGTCCAAACGCAGGTTCTCATCCGAGTTATGGCCGCGCGCTTCCATCAGCGTGCGCGGACCGGCGCCATATAGAATCGTCGGAATGCCACGCTTGGTGTAGTGCCGGGCGTCGGTGTATAAGGGTACGCCCTGAACCGGAATCGCAGCGCCTAATACCTGCTGCGCGTTGTTTTGGAACGCATCGATCAATTTCTTTGCGCCGGGTAGTTCGGCCAGCGGTTCGGCCAGCAGGATGCGCCGCAGTTCGATCTCGATGCCGGGATAGGCCAGCGCCGCGCCCGCGATGATTGCTCTTAATGCGCCTTCCGCATCGCTGCCCGCTTCTTCCGGAATCATGCGCCGGTCGAGACGGAATATGACCTGGTCCGGCACCACGTTGGTATTGATGCCGCCCTGGATCAGGCCGACGTTGAGCGTGGGATGCGCAATGCCCGGCACCGCCGATTTCTGCAGCGCCAGTTCGGTGCGATACGCATATAAGGCCTGCAAAATACCGGTCGCCGCCTCGATCGCATCGCTCCCCGTTTCCGGCATGGCGGCGTGGGCCTGCTTGCCTTTGACGCAAACTTCCAGATGCAGGCAGCCATTGTGCGCGGAGGTAATGCCGTAGGCGAAACCGGCGGAAACAGCGTAATCCGGTACCGACAAGCCTTGTTCCAGCAACCATTTTGGGCCGATCTCGCCGCCGGCTTCTTCGTCGTAGGTAAAGTGCAATTCAATCGTCCCATTCAATACCGCTCCCTGCCACTCGGCTTCAATCAGGGATAGCAAGGCCCAGGTATAGGTCGCAAAATCGGATTTCGACACGGCCACGCCGCGGCCGTACATGACTGCGCCGTGCAAGGGATCATCGACGATTTCGCCGCCATACGGATCTTTGCGCCAACCTGCGCCCGGCGGCACCACGTCGCCGTGCGCATTCAATGCAATGGTGAGGCCGCTGCTGCCAAAACGGCGGCGCACGATCAGATTGGTCGCCGAGATCATGCCATTGGCCTGAACTGCCTTTTGCGGCACCGGATAAGCCTCAACCGTCAGACCCAACTGTAGTAACAATTCGCGCACGCGCGCGCCGTGCGGTGCGCAATCGCCGGCGGGATTATCCGACGGCACTTTGACTATCTCCTGCAGGAACGCGCGTTGCGCCGTTTGTTGCGCATCGATGAACGCAGCAATGATGGTGTGGGTACTGCTGAACTTGTGGCTATCCGATTGCGTTGCCTGCATGGGAATCCTGGAAATGTTCGACAAATAAGGTAAACACGCGTGCCGCATGCGCGGCGTCTTCGGCGCTCATGATTTCGGCCGGATGATGAGAAATGCCGCCATTGCCGCAGCGCACGAACAGCATGGCGACGTCGGTCACCGCAGCCATCGCCATTGCATCGTGCCCGGCGCCGGACGGCAGTTCGCGCAAGGGCAATCCGGCGCTCTGCAATGCCTGGCGAAATTGCTGTTGCAGCCACGGCGCGCAAGGCACGCTGTCTGCTTCATGCGTTTTGCGCACATGCGGCACTACGCCGCGGCGTGCGGCAATGCTGTCGATCGCCCGCAATACATCGTCGACCGCGGCGCGCCGCAATGCATCGTCGCCGGCACGGATATCGATGCTGAATATGGCGCGTCCCGGCACCACGTTGGCGGCGCCGTCCGGGATGTTGAATTGTCCGACGGTGCCAACCAGGCCGGCCGCTTGGCTGCAGCGGCTTTCAATGAACAAGGCGATTTCCGCCGCGGCCGCGGCAGCGTCGCGCCGCAGCTCCATTGGCACCGTGCCGGCATGCCCGGCCAGTCCTTCCAACTCCACCGCAAACCGGGTCGCACCGGAAATGGCGGTGACAATTCCCAGCGCCAGATTTTCGTTGAGCAGCACCGGGCCTTGCTCGATATGCACTTCGACAAATGCCAGCAAGGCATCGCGCGCATAGGCTGCGCGCGCCACATCGGCGCTGCTGAAACCGAGCGCGGCGGAATCGATCGCATCGCGCATCGAAACGCCATCATGATCGAGGTTGTCCAGCGCGGCCGTATCGAAGGTGCCGGCCAGCGCCCGGCTGCCGAGCAGCGTCGCCTTGAAGCGTATGCCTTCCTCCTCCGCAAAACCGATCACTTCAATCGCATGCGCAAAGCGCCGTCCGCTGCGATTGAATGCATCGACACAGGCAATCGGCAGCAAAATGCCGAGGTTGCCATCGTATTTGCCGCCGTTGCGCACCGAATCGTAATGCGATCCCGTCGCCAGCGCCGGCGCGCCGGCAATGAGGCCCTCGTAACGTCCGATGACATTGCCGACTGCATCGCCGCGCACCGTCATGCCGGCTTCCAGCATCCATTGCGCCAGCTGCATGGCGGCGGCCCGATGCTGCGCCGTGAGATACGTGCGCGTAATCAGCGGCGCGGTTTCGGTGTATTGCGCCAGGGTATCGGCGTCGCGCATGATGCGCTGGCCGATTTGTTCCCAATCGGTTTGGGGTTCGCCTTGGGCTTGAGCTTGGGCTTCAATTTGGCTCACGCCGGCGGCATCCGGTCCGATCGGTTTCATTTGGCGTTGGCTCCCTCGGTAAACCAAGTGCCGATCAAGGCACGCTCTTCGTCGGTGATGTGGGTCAGATTGCCCAACGGCATGGTTTTCTGAAGCACCGCTTGTTGATAAATCTGCTGTGCATGCTGCAGGACAAGCGGTTGGGTGTCGAGCACGATATTCTTGCCGGGCGCCGGCATCAGCGTCGGATGCGTCGCATGGCATTGCAAACAACGCTCGCCGATGATCTGCTGAACTTTCGCAAACGGGATATTGCCGGCCACAGCAGCTGCATCGGGGGCCCGGGCAGGCGCAAGCCAAACCGCGACGCCGATCAGAATCGCCACCGCAACACCCGGATAGCGCCAATCGACAACGGCCTTGTGCCGCAAAATAAAAAACTGACGAATCAAGACACCGGCCAGCATCATCAACAACAGCACCAGCCAGTTATTGGCGGCCTCATACATCATGCTGTAGTGATTCGACAGCATCGCAAAAATAACCGGCAACGTGAAATAGGTGTTGTGTACGCTGCGTTGCTTGCCGCGCCGGCCATGAATCGGGTCGGGCGCTTCCCCTGCGCGCATGGAGGCGAGTACTTTGCGCTGCCCCGGAATAATCGTGAACAACACATTGGCGCTCATGATCGTCGCCAGCATCGCGCCCGACAGCAAAAATGCCGCGCGCCCGGCAAATACATGGCAAGCCAGCCAAACCGCTGCAATCACATACACCACGATCAGTATGCCGACGATGCGATCGCCGTCGGGCCGATCGCCGAACCAGCGGCAGATCAAATCGTAAATGATCCAGCCGAACACCAGCAAGGCCAGCGCCGCCGCGATGGCAACAGTGGCCGACATCGCCATGACATTCTTATCGATCAGAAACGTATTGGCATTGAACAGATACAACACGGAGAACAGGGCGAAGCCGGAAAGCCAGCTGCTGTACGACTCCCAGAAAAACCAATGCAAATGTTGCGGCAGCGTGGGCGGCGCCACCAGATATTTTTGCGGATTATAGAAACCGCCGCCGTGCACCGCCCACAATTCGCCGCCAACGCCTTTTTCAAGCTGCGCGGGATCGGTCGGCCGCTCAAGACTGTTGTCCAGCCAGACAAAATAAAACGAAGCGCCGATCCAGGCGATGCCGGTGATGACATGCAGCCAGCGCAGCAGGATATTGAACCATTCGAAAACATACGTCTGCATCAACTGCCCCGGTAGGTTGAGTAAGACCAGGGCGTCACCAGCAGCGGTACATGGTAATGGGCCGCCGCGTCGGCAATCCCGAAACGCAAGGTCACCACATCGACAAACGCCGGCTGCGGCGCCGCCACGCCCTGCGCGATAAAGTAATCGCCGGCATGGAAATCCAATTCATAAACACCGATTTTGAAAGTGTCGCCGCTGAGCAGCGGCGCATCGCATCGACCATCTGCATTAGTTTTTGTCGATAAAATTAGTTGTCGCTGATTGTCGACAACTTCAAATAACTGTATAACGATTCCTGCACCCGGTATTCCCTGGCTGGTATTCAAAACATGGGTGGTTAATTTACTCATTTCAAAACATCCTTTTTAGTGCATTGCTGACGATTCAAGTGCATTATATTCAACAATCCGCACAAAATTGTTGCATTTATTAATTGGTATTGTTGGCATTGTTGGCAAAGCCAGTTCTAGCGACAGCCTGCATGAATCTGCAATATTAACGATGACAACGCTTATTTCCATAAACAAGTTATGAATAAATCCATCAAACAAAAGCGTACTGCGGCAGCATTGGCCGACGCAGGCGGCACCGAAGAATTGATGTACCAGGACGTCTACGGCGCCATCATGGAACACCGCCTGCCGCCCCGCACCAAACTTACTGAGCAGGTCTTGTGCCAGATCTACGATACCGCACGCCACACGGTGCGCAAAGTGCTCACACGATTGTCGACTGAAGGATTGGTGGAACTGGAAGCCAATCGCGGCGCGTTCATCGCCAGCCCGTCCAGCACCGAAGCCAAGGACATGTTCGAATTACGCGGGATCATCGAACACGCAACACTGGCGCGGGTAGCGCGCGATGCGACGCCGCGCCAATTGGCCGCGCTACGCAAAATGGTGACCGAAGAACGCAATGCCTATACCAGCGGCGACCGGCCGCGCTGGATCCGCCTATCGGCGCAATTTCACCTGGAACTGGCGCTGCTGACAGGCAACGTATTACTGGTCGATACGCTGCGCCGCCTCGTCTCGCGCACCACGCTGCTGATCGCGACGGTCGAGGCGCTCGGGCAAAACGCTTGTTCATTCGACGAACACGATGAGGTGTTGAGCGCGCTTGAAAATGGCGATATCGCCCTGGCGCAGGAGC
>JAQGNR010000258.1 GCA_028291765.1 Herbaspirillum sp. | reverse complement strand
ATCAGCGCGGAACTTTCGGGGCGGAGATGAGGCTAGGGGGCGTTGCCATTTAATTCGGTGTTGCGAACGCGTGCTGGCCGCCAGTTGTTGCCGTCCGGTGAGACGCGCCAAACGAAAAATACTCGCTGCGCTCAGACAATATTTTCCTGATTTGTTTGGCACATCTCACCGAACAGCAACAACTGGCGGCCAGCACGCATTCTTGTTTGAACGCATCTCCTGAACTAATTGTTCTCTGCCCACTAGTCGCGTAGCTTTGCGACTTGTTCCGCACTGGTTATCACGGCCGGATTGCCGAACTGCGCCGTAATATAGTTGCTCAGCGCTGCAATCTGCGCATCGGACAACACCGCCGCGAACGCCGGCATGCCTGCATCGTTATCCGGGGTGACGCGATGCACGCCGTGCAGAATGACTTGCACCAGATTATCCGGCTTCGATGCGCCGACGGTGGAGTTGTGCAACAGCGATGGGTAATAGCCGTCAGCCGTGCCCTGGCCTTGCGCCTGGTGGCAGCTTGCACAATTGCCGAGATACAGCCGCGCCGGGTCCAGGGTTACGGTCGTTGCGTTCAATGCGATGCCGCGCAAACGCGCCGCATCGCTTGCCGGATTACCCCAGCTATGGCGCGGCTGCCGGCTGCCATCGCTCACCGCCGGCACCGTGCGTATATACGTGGCGATTGCATCGATATCGGCAGCGCTCATCTGAGAAAAGCTGTGCTGTATGGCCTCGCCCATGGTGCCGGCGGCCTGGGCCAGACCGGGTACGCTGCCGCTGCGCAAATACTGGACCAGCTGCGCTTGCGTCCACCTGCCGATGCCGCTGTCGAGATCCGCGGTAATGTTATAGCCATCCCATCCATTGACCGATGATCCGCTCAGAAAACCTTTGCGGCTTTCGTCGAGCGCCCGTTCCTGCAACGCCAGACCGCGCGGTGTATGGCAGCTGCCGCAATGGGCCAGTCCTTGCGCCAGATAGGCGCCGCGGTTCCAGGCGACGCTCTGATCCGTTTTGGTCTGGTAAGGGGTTTTGTCCAGGAATAGGCCGTTCCATAATGTAAGCAGCCTGCGCGTCTTGAGGGGTGTAGTGTCCGCCTGTTGTGCCCGCAGCACCGGCGCTACGCCATGCTCGAAATAGGCGTACAAGGCCTTGACATCGTCATTGCTGATCTTTGCATAGGAAGGGTAGGGCATGGCGGGGTACAGATGATGCCCATCCTTGGAAATCCCCTGGCGCACTGCGCGGTCGAAATCCTCCAATGTCCAGTCGCCGATGCCGGTTTGCGGATCGGGCGTGATGTTGCTGGAGTAGATGGTGCCCACCGATGGTATTTTCATCGGCAGGCCGCCGGCGAACGGCTGGCCGTGGCCGGTGCTGTGGCAAGCGATGCAATCGCCGGCTATCGCCAGATATTCGCCGTGTTTGATTAATTGCGGATCGGTGAGGGTGGTGGGGGTATCGGCAAGTGCATCGGCGCCAGGCGCGCGCGGGATGGCCGGCGTGGTCGGTGTGACGCAAGACCAGAACAATAACGCGGCTGCTATCGAAGCAAGAACTGAAACAGTAAGCGAAGCAGCAACCGAAGCAGCGATCTTTTTCTGCATCTTCAGAGCTCCTTCATCAACACATCGGCCATGCGCAGCGCCAGCGCAGCAATGGTCAACGTGACATTGACCGTGCCTACCGTGGGCATGGTGGCGCTGCTGGAAATGAACAGATTGAGATGGTCGAAGCTGCGGCAGTCCTTATCGACGACGGAATTGCGAGGATCGCTGCCCATGATGGTGGTGCCCGTCAGGTGATTATTGGGGGCGAATGCATCCACAAATTGCACTTCGCTACCGCCCAGTATTTTCGCCGCCGTCGCATACACCTCGCGCGTGTGCACCGCGCTACGTTTGACATAGTCATCGATCCGATAGGTGATTTCCGGGCGGGCAATCCCGATCGCATCGACCGCCGTTCGGCTCGGCACAATACGATTTTCCGGCAAGGGCAGAATTTCATGGAAACAGTCGAACTGGACAAAGCGCGCGGCGCGATCGCGGATGCCGGCATCCAGTTCTGCGGCGCGCATCAGTTTTCCGGCGGCAAAAATCTTCTGCGTTTCCTGATCGACTCTGGATAAATTGGATAGATGGATTTTCTTGCCCGACTGCCGGGAGCGGAACGCGCCGTCTCGAAAACCGATCAACGAGGTCATTTCCTGCGGCCCGCGGCCCGGCCAGAGTTTTTGGCCCGCATAAAACTTTACGCCGGTACCGGGATGGTCCATCAGATTGCGGCCAACCATGCCGGAGCTGTTGCCGACGCCATCGGGAAAGTCGCGGCTGGTCGACATCAGCATGATCTTCGGCGTCTCGATGCCGTTTGCGGCCAGCACGAAATAGCGGCCTTCCACGCGATGTTCTTTGCCTTGCGCATCTTTGTACCAAGCCGCCGCAATGCGCTTTTGCGCATCGGTCTCCAGCTTGTAGACGACGGCGTTTTCGATCAGTCTGGCGCCGGCCTGTTCTGCCTTTTCGACATGGACGATGCCGTTATACATCGCGCCGATCGGACAAATCGGCATGCAATTATTATTGCCGCAGCAAGTGGGGCGGCCATCGTAAGGCCGGCTGTTGCGCGCCACCGGTTCGGTGACTACATGAAAATTGGGATCGTAGGCATTCAATGCGCTCTTGATGGTGTATTCGTTATAGGAAAGCGGCAGCGGCGCCATTGGATAGGGCCGGCTGCGCGGCGACCCGAGCTCTTCATCGCCCGGCCCCCATACGCCGAGCGCTTCTTCGGCGCGCTGGTAATAAGGCTCCAGATCCGCGTATTGCAGCGGCCAGTCGCGTCCTGCGCCGTAGACGCTTTGCATCTTGAAATCGTTCGGCAGAAAGCGCCACGCCGAACCCGCCCAATGCCAGGTGGTGCCGCCGACTGCGCGGATGTATTGCGAATTGAATTGGTGTTCGCCCTTCAGGATCAGATAATGATTGGGCGGGCCGTATTCGGGATGCGGCGCCCAGGGGCTCGATGGATAAGGCGCAATGAAATCCATTTTGTCGGCCTGATTGCGAAAGCGCTCGACGATTTGCCAGCGCGGCATGCGCGGGCCGGCTTCCAGCATGATCACGGATTTGCCCGCCAGCGCAAGCTGATGCGCGACCAATGCGCCGGCCACGCCGGAGCCGATCACGATGATGTCGGCTTGTTCGGTCTGCGCGTTAATGGTTGCGGTAGCGGCCATTCAGGATCGTTTTTCCGTGGATTTTTCGATTAAATTTTCTATCGGTTTTTCGGCCCAGAAGCCGGGCTTGCCAAAGCAATACGAGCGGATTGGCAGCGTGTTGGAAACGGCCTCGAACATCAGTGCCTGTTCATAGCTGACGACAGTATTGTCGACCACGCCCAGATACCAGCCCTGCATGATGCGTAAGGCCAGCGCCTGCTGAGCAGTCGCAGCTGCAGTTGCAGTCGCAGCTGCAGCCGGTACTTGAGGCCAGCCGGCCAGCAGTGCAGCGGCCAATTGCTGCATGCGTTGCGGAAAATCGGGGGTGTTTTTTTGTAGTGCGTCCAATAGACGGGCGCCGATGATAGGGTCCAGAACGGCCTTGCTTGTGAGCGCCTGCGACAGCGTCATGAAAGTCGCCAGCGGTGCGCTGCTGTCGATACCCTGCGCCTTCAATAGCACGGAAGCGCCGGAACCGGCTGCAATTAGCGCCAGCGCGCGTTGCAACCAGCGGCGGCGTGCGAGGGAAAGCCGAGGTCTGCTTGCGATAAGGGCGCGGTTATTGCCGTATTGGTCTGACTTCAATTTTTTGCAGTCTCATTATTATCGGCGAATTTTTGAGACTGTCATGCCTGCGATAAGTTCGCAAGCCCAAGCCGGTAATTATGGCAGCAGCGCCTCCTTATTTCCTGGCATGCGTGCATACGTAGACAGCGCATGCGGTGATGGCAAAACCGATGGCCTTAATCATGTTGAACGATTCGTTCAGAAATATAAAACCCATCAGCGCCGTCACTGACGGTATCAAGTGAAAGAGTCCCGCAACCTTGCTCGCCTCGCCTTTACGCATCATGATGTAAAGAATACTGATAGCCCCGATGGAGTTCACAAGCGATAGCCAGCCTGATGCAAAAATAAGCGTTGGTGTCCAATCGACATGAAGCGCTTCGAAATGATCCGCAAGGAAAAACATAATGACTGCTGCGGTGGTCAGTTGTACGAAGCCGCCGGTGCGAAGATCCATTCCGGAGCAGAAGCGTTTTTGATAAAGGCTTCCGATGGAAATGCCAACTAGTGCAAGCACGACACAGAGATATCCGCCAATACTTGCTGTGGCGATACCAATCTGATCATAAACAACCAATGCGACGCCAAAGAGGCCTCCTACCAGCCCCATCCAATCAAGCCTGCTTACTTTTTCCCCGAGAAATTTGGTCGCGCCAAGAGCGGTAAATACAGGCATGGTTCCAACAATCAAAGCGGCCACGCCAGCAGAAACCCCCATTCCCAATCCCATGTAAAGGCCAGAGAACTGCAAGGCTTGGATGAGTACACCAACCACAATGAGATGCCCGTATTCGGCGAAAGTCTTGGGCCACGATGCTTTGGTAAGGAAAGAAACACCCAGCAATACAATGGCAGCACTGGCAAAGCGAATGAAGATAAGCGTATAAGGCCCCGCATAGGGAAGCCCGATTTTCCCCACAACATAACCGGAACTCCACATGGTGATAAACAGGAGTGGCAAGGTAAATGACGGCAGTGAAAATGGCTTGCCAAGTGATATTGCTTTCATGATCTCCTCCTGGATTTATTTGCTGAGTCGCCAGAGTATCAATCAAACAATCAAGATACAATTCCAATTAACGGAACATTATTGTGTCTTTAGAGGAAACTATGGCGAACATTATTGAGAACTTGGGGGATCTATTAGTTTTTGTTCAAGTAGTTGAATCAAAAAGCTTTTCGGCAGTAGCACTTTCTTCAGGGAAGACCAAATCCGCCATCAGTAAACAAGTAAAGCGACTAGAGCAAGCATTGGGGACCCAACTCTTGAACCGTACCACTCGGCACCTCAGCCTGACTGAAACGGGAAATGCCGTCTATGAAAGGGGTGTTCGCATTGCTGAAGAAGCAGAAGGTATTAAAACGGCGGTCGACGATATGCAAAACAAACCAAGCGGAATCTTGCGGATAACGACCTCGGTTGCGTTTGGAAATATGCATTTGACCAAGCTGGTGAGTGAATTCCTCGGCATGTATCCCGGAATTCGCGTAACTCTGACGCTCAGTGACCGATATATTGATGTAGTGGAAGAGGGGTTTGATATTGCGATCCGTCTGACCAGCAAACCAGTTGAAAGTTTTATTGCTCGCCGATTGTCGAGTTTGAATTATGTCGTCTGCGCTACGCCTGAATATTTACGCCTTCATGATGAAGTGAAATCGATTGAAGATTTAACCAAACACGATTGTCTTCTTTATGCGCATCGCCCTCATAGCGAAATATGGACTTTTGTTAAAGATGGAAAATCTTCAAGCGTCAAAGTGGGTGGAAAATTTGCGGTGAATAGCAGCGAATCGCTCCGGGTCGCCGCGCTTAATGGTCTTGGAATAGCATTACTTCCTACTTTTGCGGTAGGCGAAGATTTAAAGTCTGGGCGCTTAACTGCGCTACTTCAGGAATACACCGTGGAAGGGGCCTTTGGAAATAATATATATGCCATTTTCATTCCAAATAAGTTCTTGTCGCCTAAAGTGCGCGTTTTTATTGATTTTCTTGTATTGCGGTTTGAGAACGGCGGGGATTGGGATAGTTAACAATTTCATATTGGGCTGTGGCGCGTTTGCAATCAAACGGTTCGCCTCGGCCGTGCCCAAATAACGCACAGCTTTTCTATTTTTGGCGTTCATCAGCAGATAGTTCGATAAGTCGTCAGAATACGCAGTCTTCACATGTCCGGCGCCAATTTTTTTCATGAATAAAACTGCGAACCATCCGCGTTTCTTAATATTTTTCATTTGCATGCTTGCCTCTGCGGGCCAACTGGCCATTGATATCTATGTCCCCGCACTGCCGACAATGGCGCATTTTTTTCAAACCTCGCCGCAAGCGATTCAGTTGAGCGTGACGATCTATCTGGTGGCCTATGCATTCGGACAACTGTTCTTCGGACCTCTGGCGGACGCCTACGGTCGCAAAAAAATGCTTGCTTTAGGAATGGCCGTGTTTACATGCGGCTGCGTGCTTACTTTGGCTGCCAGCAATCTGGAGACCTTTGTCCTGGCGCGCTGCCTGCAAGGCTTTGGCATAGCGGCTACCAATCTGCTCGCCAAGGCGATCATCACCGATAAGTTTTCGGGTCAGGCACTGATGCATGTATTCACTTACATGGCCACTGCATGGGGGTTGGCGCCGATTCTGGCGCCCGTCATTGGCGCACATCTGCAAACATTGTTCGGCTGGCGTTCCTGTCTGACTTTTCTGCTTATCTATTCATTCGCGATGTGGATTTTTCTCTGGCGTTACAAGGAAACGCTAAAGCATCCGGTACATCTGAATCCGAAAACGCTCGTCAAGAACGCGGGCATGGTGCTCACGAGCCCTGTTTTCCAAAGTTGTTTTCTGGCGCAAGGGCTGTGCTACAGCATTCTTCTGGTGTTCAACATCGTCGGACCATTCATTGTGCAAAATACCCTGCACAAGCCTCCGACCTATTTCGGATATCTGGCTCTGGCGATCGGACTCATGTTTTTTCTCGGCGGTATTTCCAATCGGGTACACCATCCCCGTTTACCAACGCCGGAACAACGCCTTCGCATCGGCGCACGTGTCATGACAGGCGCAGCAATTGTGATGTTGATTCTTTCGGTAACAGTTGGCTTGAGCGTATGGACGTTGATGAGCCCCGTTTTGCTCATGGGCTTGTGTGCCGGCGCCATGTATCCCACCTTGATGGCCAAGGGAAATTCAATTTTCCCCCATATTGCAGGACTGACAAGCGCCATTCTTGGATTCGCGTTGTTACTCGTTTCATCGCTCATGATGGCACTGGCCGGGTTTGTGCCATTCCACAGCCTTACCCCTGTGGCAATCTTCTTCGTTATCCTTGGCCTTACCGTCATGAGTGCGGTAAGCAAATTTCTGCATCACTTCGAGCGGCCAGTCGAATCGTTGATAAATTCCGACAATCGGAAGACGACCAGTGCGAGCTAATACGTTTCGTGCGCTGTGTAGGAATACAGACGCCTCAGGTGTATTCTCATGTCGTAAAACCTGATCTGCTGCTTTTCACGGAAAGGAAATGAATTATGGCTACCAACACAATTCGGCTTCATCGCGTGCTCCGGGCACCCCCGGAGAGAGTCTACCGAGCATTTCTTGATGCCGACGCGATGACTAAATGGCTTCCGCCAAATGGTTTCACTGGCAAGGTCCACCATATTGACGCCAAAGTCGGCGGCACCTATAAAATGTCGTTTACCAACTTTGCCACGAGAAATAGTCATTCATTTGGCGGAGAGTATCTCGAGCTAATACCTAACGAACGAATTCGGCATACGGACAAATTCGACGACCCTAATTTGCCGGGGGAAATGCAGACCACAATTTCTTTACAGAAGGTCTCCTGCGGCACCGAAGTAAACATTGTGCAAGAAGGCATACCGGAAGTCATTCCACCTGAGGCTTGCTATCTCGGGTGGCAGGAATCGCTCACTCTTCTTGCGCAATTGGTTGAGGCTGAGATTGCTGAGTAATAAGAATAGTCATTGCGAATAGATGCAAAGACAGACTTTTTTTGCTATGCGCCGGAGGACATCGCTATGAAAAACTTGTTCGCATTCGCTGCTCTGGCTGTCGCCGCATTGACCACGCATGCAGAAACCGTCGGCGATGTGTCGACCACTTTCCGATGGATTGGCGCAAATAATAAGATCGTCGTAGATGTATTTGACGATCCCAAGGTTAATGGCGTGTCCTGCTATCTTTCTCACGCGAAGACTGGTGGCGTCAAGGGTAGTCTTGGTCTTGCCGAAGACACGGCTGACGCTTCCGTGGCTTGCCGCCAAGTGGGGCCGATCGCTTTTATCGGCACCTTCCCGCCAGAGGAAGAAGTGTTTTCAGAACGGTCCTCCTTTCTATTCAAGCATGTACGGGTAGTACGCATGGCTGACAAAAAACGTAATACGTTGGTCTACCTTGTGTATTCCGACCGCGTGATCGAAGGCAGCCCGAAAAACAGCGTCACTGCGGTTCCAGTCCCGGCTAATCAACCACTTCCGGTGAAATGATTTTCAGATGGGAAAGTTTCAAAAAATGAAGTTCGGCTGTGTGCCAAGACCGTGTAAAAACTAAGAATTTCCGCAGCGATTAATTTTTATGCGTTTGAATTGGGGTTTAGAGGCGTGCAAGACGCCTCAGTTTTAATTTCACGATGTGCATTTTTTCGTTCCAAGCCTAAACAGGATGGACAAACCAAAGTGACCATACATCTGCTTTTTCCTACTGCGGAAGCACGCAACATGGTGGTGGATGGTGCAATTGAAGGCGGGAACCAAACACGGACGCGCCTTGCAGGCTATGTAACCCAAATATAATCAAGGAGAAAATCATGCGAAAAATCGTTTCGTTTGTACATGTGTCACTGGATGGTTTTGTTGCCTCCACCGATGAGGGCATGGCTAGCCTGGGCTGGATAAGTTTGAGCGACGATTTGTTTGGATATGTGGAGCAGCGGATTCAGCAGACCGACACCGCGTTATACGGGCGCGCCACCTACCAGATGATGGAGTCGTACTGGCCAACCGCTGCCGAGCAGCCCAACGCCAGTCCGCATGACCATGCGCATTCGCGCTGGTATAAAACCGCCCGAAAAATTGTGTTGTCGAAAACCCTGTTGGAAAAAAATCATCCTAATACCCAAATCATCAGTAGCAATTTAAGCGATGAAATCAGCAAGCTCAAGCACAGCCCGGGCAGCGAGATTTTAGTGTTTGGCAGCCCCTCCGCCACTCACGCGCTGATGGTGGAAAACCTCATCGACGAGTATTGGCTATTCATCAATCCGATTCTGCTGGGGCAGGGTATTCCCTTATTCAAAAACATTAAGGACAGAACCGCACTCACGCTGGTGAAAAGTAAAATTTTTGCGTCGGGCGTGGTGTGCCTGCACTACGAGGTAAAACGAAATGTTACCCAATAACCATGCCTAACCTGGCGCTCAACCTCGCGCTTTTCAGTCGCTGGACGCTGCTCGATAAGGCCGCGAAGCGTCGGTTGCCTCTACGTTGAAATTCTGCTTCCTGGCTTTCGCTATTACTGCTTAGTGTCGCTTGCTGAACTTCACGACCGACCGGTTTCGGACATCGAAATTAGGAAGCTATCTATCTCTTATGGGTCGAAAGCGCCAGTTCACCAACGGGTACTAACGGCCAAGAGCGGAAGTTAACTAACGGTTGCTTCCAGCCACCCGGCAGACGACGAGACATGTTCCACACCGGGCCAGGAACCAATGGCGGAAGGAGTTGACCTGGCGACGCAGAGCGTCTTTCTCAACAAAATAGCGCGATCCACGATGAATCTCGTCACTAGGCGCGGCGGCGGTATCGGCGCCAAGCCATCAGGCCTAGCACAATTGCGGGCACGCCGAACGCTACGGGAAGGACACGTCCCGATTCCACCACGGGCTTGCGTCGCACCTGAAAATCCACAAACGGGCTGGTCATCACGTGGCCCGTTTCCCGATCCACCGCGCTGATTACCACGCGGTAGGCACCCGCCTGGATGAGGCGCATGGGCCACTCGACGTCCACCCGCTGCCCTGGCTGCAGGATAGCGTGGGTAACCGCCTTGTGGGCGCTCCAGTCTTCCAGGTCCACCGGCTGCTCCTGTCCGGGGTCCACCTGCACCAGGCTGATCCACGCCACCACGCCGTGCGCCGCCTGACTGCTATCGTTCTTGATCACGCTGTGGAATTTGAGCCAGTCTCCCATCTGCGCCAAAGGCGGGTTGGCCTGCTCCGGCGTGAGGGAGATGCTCAGGGAATCGGATGCCCATGCGTTGCCTAGGGCCAGAAGTGACACGCTTAAGAGCAGGCCTACAACGGCATTTTTCATGCTTATGCCCCCTTCATATTTCCATTTTGCGCACGCTGCGGATGGCGAGTACCGCAGTCAACGCCAGCCAGACGAAGGTGATGACTAAACGTGTAATCTGCATCGTAAGTGGCTGCGAGTCGATTACCACACTGTCGAACGTGTTGACGGCGGCGGAAAACGGATTCACCGCGTCGAACAGCTTGCCGATCGTGCTCTGGCGCAGGCTGGGCCCCAGTAACAGGGGGCTGGCCAGCAGCATCAGGATGATGAGCGAGGTCAGCAGGGCGGAGTGAACACTGCGCGCACGCGCAGACAGGACAATCCCAAGGAAGCCGAAGCCTAGCACCACCGGCGTACCGAACAGGGCCAGATAGGCCACGGCCTGGGAGAGGTTCTGGCCGCTCGATCCGACCGCCCATACATAGGGCAGACTAAGCAGGTACATGACGCTCCATCCCGCGACCTGGCCGCCCATCTTGCCGAGCACGATCTGGGATGGCGTCACTGGCGCCAACAACAGCGGCATCAGGCTGCCGCGCTCCCGTTCGCCGGCCAACGTATCGCTGCCGAGCACCACCCCGAGGAGCGCACCCAGGGCAGTGATGGTTCCCATCATTATGTAGACCACCTGGGCGTTGTCCAGCAGGCTGAGTTCGGTATTGCTGACCAGCAGCAGGCTCAGCACCGACATGGTGATGGCGAGCGCCAGCAGCCAGGCGAGGCCCCGCCCGCTCATGAGGAGTTCCCCGCCTTCCTTGCGTGCGATCAAGATAATCGGGTTCATCAGCTTACCTCCTTCGCTTCGGTTACTGCCAGGTAAAGTGCCTCCAGCCCGCCGCCTTCGCGGTGGATTTCATCAATGCGTATACCGGCGTCCAACAGCTGGCGCCATGCGGTGGCGGGTTCGACATGATTTGCGATTTCGACATGCCACCAGTCTCCCTCGCGGGCCAACAGGGTGATGCAAGCAGGAAGGCGCTCCGCCACGTGGTCAGGCGCTACGCGCAGCCGATAGCGCATTGTGCCGTACGCTGCGCAGACAGCAGGTCGGCGATGGAGCCTTCCAGAAGTGTCTGGCCTTGCGCGATGATGCCGATGCGCGTGCAAAGCCGATCCACGTCGTCGAGCAGGTGCGTGCACAAGAGTATTCCCACGCCATGGTTCGTGCTCATGTCCAGCAGCACGTCGTGGATTTCGCGGCGGCCGCGGGGATCCAGACCGTTGGTGGGCTCGTCCAGAATCAGAAGTTCGGGTTGGTTGATGAGAGCACGGGCCAGTCCGAGCCGTTGCCGCATGCCGCTGGAATAGGTAGCAATCGGGGCCTGCCGTTGAGCCTCCAAGCCGACCCGACCCAACAGGCGGGCAGTCTCGACTTTATCCAGACTTATCAGGTACAGGCTGGCGACCCAACGTAGATAGTCGTCGGCACTCATCCAGTCATAAAATCCGGCCTGTTCGGCCAGCACGCCGATCCGCCGGTGCAGTTGGATCGCATCGGCCGCAGGGTCGAGGCCCAGCACTCTGACTGATCCGGCTGTGGGCGCCCGCAGTCCCGTGATGGCGGAAATGGTGGTGCTCTTCCCCGCGCCATTGGGCCCGAGCAGGCCGTAGATCTGACCTTCCTGAAGCGTAAGGTTGACGTCGCGCAATACTGCAAAGGCGCCAAGGTTGAGCTTCAGCCTGCGTATTTCGATCAGCATCGTGACCTCCTGGAAAAGCCTCCGTCCTTTATGAGATTATGATAGTTTCAGAGTCGAGCGGCCATCGATGTGGCGAAGCTGTCTTCCAGCATCAGAAAGCTTGCGATCTTCGCGTCGGAGAAAGTCAGGACGATCGCAAAAGCGCTATCGATCAGTTTTCCGGTGGCGTTGATCCGCGTTTGCAAGTGGCCGAGAATGACGGCCCGATCGTCGTTTGCGAGAATGTCCTTGATGTCGAGGCCGACGCGCTCGATCATCGTTTGGGTGTCGCGAACGAAATCCAATATTGCCTGGCGTCCCCTCTTATGGCCGACCCAAGGCAGCACGCCTGAGTCGCCCGGTATATTCCAGTCGAGATCGGGCGTGCACAACGAAGCAATCTCATTGGCGCTAGCGCCCGAGCCAATTTTTTCAAGAAACTGTCGGGCGAGGCGAAGATTTTCTGTCGAATTCATGATGTTTTCTCGGTTATGCCGCACCCATCCCAGCATGGGTGCAACGCTGCCCGTTCATCGAGCAAAAAAACTTGTACCCATTCTCGCGCAATTGCGACGGAACCGCTTGAGATCTGTATCGCGTATCCGCCGAGCCAAAAATCGGGAGCGGTCGTTTCCGATAATCGCCCTGAACGTCGCAATCCGCATGGCAGCACGTTTCTCAGGACTACGATATTATTCTTTTCATCCGATTCAAGACGACCGGTCATTTTAGTTAATAGAATATTTATGCAAAATTTCGCTTTCCACAATCCAAGCAAAATCATTTTCTGCGAAGGCCAGATCGCCATTACGGCGACGTCACGCCGAAGTCAGCCGCAAGGTCTCAGGTGGCCGTTTAAAGCCAGAACGGGAAACAGTTCCACAATGAAGCTCACTAAATTCCTCCTGCTCACGTGCGCCGCCTTCGCCTCAGTTTCCGGCGCGGCGCTTGCCGACGACGGTACGCTTGCGCCCCGCCAAGTGCCCGCGAAGACCATTCCGGTGCCGACGGAAGTCAGCCCCCAGTTGCAAAAGCTCATCGCGGCGCCGCTCAACCCCGCCTGGAATGTCTTGTGGACGACAGGCGAGCAATGGAGAACAGCCGCCGACGCACAGGCCGCAAAGGTAATGCAAACGCTCCCGGCCATGCGCGAGCGTCTGGGTGTGACGGTGCGCGCAGTGACGATCAACGGCGTGAGGGCGCACATCGTGACGCCCAACGATATTCCGCCCGAACATCGCGACAAGGTGCTGCTGCATATCCATGGCGGCTGCTATGAGCTTTTCCCTGGCGAGTCGGGTACGGGCGAGGCCATCATGATGGCGGGTCTTGGACACTACAAGGTCATTTCGGTCGACTACCGCATGCCGCCCGAGGCTTATTTCCCCGCGGCGCTCGACGACGTCGAGACAGTGTATAAATCGATGCTCCAGACGAACGACCCGAAGAATGTGGGCGTTTTCGGAACCTCGGCCGGTGGCGCGCTAGTGCTCGAGCTGATGCTGCGCGCGAAGCAGGAAGGGCTGAAAATGCCGGGTGCGATCGCGCCCGGTACGCCGATGTCCGACCTGACGAAGACTGGCGACTCGTTCTATACGAATGAAAAGATGGACAACGTCCTCGTGTCGCCCAACGGATTCTGCCATGCCGCGGCAGTTGTCTACGCGCACGGTCATGATCTGAAGGACCCGCTGCTCTCACCCGTCTACGGAGATATGCATGGCTTTCCGCCAGCGATCCTGACCACGGGAACACGCGACTTGCTGCTCAGTAACACGGTCCGTGTGCACCAGAAGCTTCAGCAGTCCGGCGTCGATGCACAACTCGAAGTTTTCGATGGAATGTCGCACGCTCAGTACCAAATGGATGATCGCGTGCCCGAGGACAAAGCGGCATTCGCAGAAATCACTCAATTCTTCGCCAAGCACCTCGGCCATTGATCACCATTCGAGAAGAGCGCTTTTGCTCCTCTTGATGGATTGCGAGACCGATCCCGATAGGATTTCCCGGGATCGGTCTCGTGGCGTCGCAGGACGGCTTCATTCTTGGTCCAATCCCCCACGTCGGATTCGGCGTGCCCTTCCATCCAGGCAATATTCCAGGCCGAAATCGCTCATGCTAGGAGTCCGTCGGATTTGAGCAAGTGCGCGGCAATCCTGCGTATCAGGCGGAGCTTTTCCCTGCCAGCATCCGCGCTCGTGCCTTTGGATTTGTTTATTCATGGAGCCGCTTTTCCGCGATTTTTTCGCGTGCGTCAGCGCATGGTTCCTAAGGGAATTGGCGTGAACGGCGTGTTCGTGTTTATCTCCGGCGCCATGCTGATCGTGATCTGCGCAATAGGACTCCTCGGACCTAGGACGCGCGACGTCGCGCTCGGGAGTATATTGAGATAGCGCGAGTCGCCTCGTTCGAAAAATACCGGGCCTGTGACGCCAATCAGGCTCGATCTCGCTGTCTCCGGCCTTTGGCAGCGTCGCGTTCGTACTCCGACGACCACTCTAGACTGCAGGTCCTCGCTTTGTGTCGCCACGGTAAGCGATCTATTTGCGGCTTTCAAGATACAACGGCCATTTGAGCTTGCAAGGCCGGAAGGCGAGTACTCGGCGAGGCCGTGTGGAAACAGCATATACATATACTTCTGCCCGACAACAAAGCTCGATCTGAAATTTCCCGGTCGAATTGCAGACGCTGCGTTCAGAACCGGCAAAGGGGTAATAAAAAAGGCCACCCGTCAGGCCAGATTCGCCTTCATTAGGACACTGGTATCCAGGATCATGATGACCCGCTTCAGATTGCAGGTGAGCACGTGCAAGCTCATCCCGGTGCTCACCCGTTGTATCGTTTGCCGTGGATATGAGGAGTCGCGGGCGCCGCGCATCGGCCCTGACTTATCAGCAGGTGGCCGACTGGCATGAGCGCGTGCCGCCCGCGGTCGGGCAACGAGCAGAGAGCCAACTGGTTGCGGATTTCGAGCCGGATCGGTCGTAGCATGGCTGTGAGAGTCTGCGAGCCATGATGAATGGCGAGAATCAGACGTGAGGTGCGAAGAGATGAGTCGTTTTGCGAATGTGTCGGCATGCTGCAAACGAGCCCAACCACGGCGCAATGCGCCGCGATAAAACACGAGCGTCCGGTGCGCGAGTTTAGTTGCGGCAGTAGTGCCGCAGATTGATCAGGGTGTAGGCGAGCGTCTTGAACGCATAGTTCACCTGACTAATGCGCTCAAAGCGAAGTAGCAGACGCCGAAACTTGTCCTCCCAGGCGGACACGCGCTCGATCGTGCGAAAGCGCTCCTCGAAGATCGCCGCGTCGAAGTGTCGCTTGCGCCCTCGCTTGGGTGTTTTACGGCCACGCAGGTTCTCTGGAATATTGGGATGCATGTTCCGGTTGAAGATCGCTCGACGATTGGCCCGGCAGTCGTAGACGCCGCCCAGGCTCACCGTTGAATCGCGTAGGTCCATGCCAATGGCGCGTGCCATCTCACTGAGTTTGGGCAACGCCTCACGCAGCAAGGGCGATTCATTGCGGTTGCCCGCAGCGGCAATGAATGGAGCGATAACGTTACAATCGCGATCGCAGAACGCCACGACCTTGTCGCCCTTGAGATGTTTGTGTCCGCTGTATCCCAGGTTATCACCGCCTTTCTTCGCCGCCGTGGTGGTGCCGTCGCCGTGGATGACACTCAGGTCAAGCCGTCCGTCCACATGGAGCTTGCGCACTGAGCCGGCAAAGATTCGGTCAATGCAGCCATCGGTCTGTCAACGTCGCAGTGCCCGATAGAGGCGCGTGTAGTGAATCTCGGGACGGCCTCGGGCGTTCATCTCGATCGCCAGTGCTTTCCACTGGCAGCCGGTGTAAAGCATCTGCAGGATGTAATTGAAAGTCGTGTGCAACGCGAGCGTTGGAGCGGGTCCACGCCTGTCTCGGCTCAGATGCGGCAAGACAAATTGTTCAAACTGCTCAAGGCTTAATTTCGTTGGAATCGCTTGCCGGTGTCGACTTCCGATCATCCGTTACATCCGCAAATCTGGACTTTAACTGATTCGACTGCGAAAAGCGTCAAACCGAGTTCCAACGGTGCTAGCAGACAAATTTAGCCCATCGGATAACCCGCAACCAGTTGATAGTCGGTAGGCACGTTGGATTTGTCGGGAAAGGCAAAGCCTTGAGAGTTGCTGAAGCTTCGCCGTAGCCCATCGATAAAACGGGTGGAATTTTCTTGAAGAAAGGGACGTGGGCTGTCTTGCCCTTGAGACCGTACGCAGGCTGGCTGATACGCTGGGCGATGACGCTCAGCGTATCAGCCTACGGGTGATCCATCAGTAGTTATTCACGCGAATACAAGGATGTCGTCTATCTTCGGCCTCCGCCGCCATGGGAACCCTCGCCGTGGCCAACTGCGCCTTCATGAGCAAATCCGCCAAAGCCCGCGCGTCCGTCGCCCGCACGTTCATTGCCAAAACCGTTAAATCGCCCGGAGTTCCTACCCAGCCCCACGTTTGATTCTGCGAATCCGCGCTGGGGTGCTGCAACGCCATGGGAACCCGGAATCCCGGAAAATCCGCGGTCACCGTGAAATGCCTGCGTGCGATTGAAATTTTCGTGTTCGTGCAAAAAGTCGTTTCGGTTAGTGACCATTG
>JAQGNR010000234.1 GCA_028291765.1 Herbaspirillum sp. | reverse complement strand
GCGGGGTGTGGCGCGAGGTTGTGCTCCGTTCGTGTCATTCCGGCGGCCTGCGGCCACCTCCCTTCTTTACCTCACTGCGCACAACATCGCGCCACACCCCGCCTGACGAAGGGGCGCCACCGCGGGACATTCAAAAGCAGAAGAATAAATTACAGAGAAGAGCGAGAAGGGAATACAGCGGAGAAATCAGACTGCGCCGAAATTGCGCGCACTGGTTTTAATGTTGGATTGGCCATCGGGGCCGTAAAAATTGTTGCCGACCTTGCTTTGAAACAAACTCATCAGTTGCTGATTGGTTTGCGTATGTTTGTTAATCAGTATGCCATTCAAGCGATTCAATTCTTTGGCAGTTTTGGCCAGCGCCAATAATTCCGACCAGGTTTGTTTTTCTGCAGGGATTGAGGCGCTGTCGATCCAGCGCTGCATGCTGTCTTCGGAAGCGGTGAGGCCGGCGGCAACCAGCGATTGATGACGGCCATCGGCCAGAATGGTAATTTCCGAGATCACAAATCCTTTGGCGCGGATCAATTCCGGTAAAGAATCTACTGCGCCCTTTATCAGCACAGCCTGTTCTTCTTGCAACAATTGCTGCAAGCGGATCATTGCAGCAAATTCATTGGCCAGTGAGTCGCCCGGTTTTTGCATTAAATTATGCAGCTTTATTTGCGTTAATCAGATCTTGCGCCGTTGACAGTACGCCATCGGCGATTTTGCTGGGATCGACAGTGAATGAGCCATTGGCGATCGCGGCCTTGATCGAGGCGACTTTGTTGGCATCGAAACTGCTGCTGTTGGCAACGGATTTCGCTAAGGTCTGGTATTGGGGAGACAGAAGGACGCTATCCGAGGCGGCAGGCGATGCTTTCGCAGCAGCTGCATTCTGCGCCGCCGCTGTGCTATCGCTGCTTTGTTTCTGTTGCGTCTTGAGCGCTGCAGGTTCGGCTGTTTTGTCGAGAGCGTTGTTAATATTCACAATGTCATCCTTGTATCGCAGAAGGTGTGGAAAATTTCCCTACCTGATATGCCTATTAACGGACCATTTTTCGAAAACTTTAATGCCATCGGCAATATTCCGCCGTGTATTTGGATCGGCTAATTCTACTCGATTTCCATAGGAAAAATAGCGGCTTGCCATTAATTTACAAGCAGCAATATTCAATTATTTATTTCCAGAATACCGCCGGCTCTTGCAATGCCGCTGACAGTCTGGCCGGCGGCGGTTTTGGCTTGCGCTATCTGACCTTCCGTGGCGTTGTTCAGCGCACGGCCTTCAGTGGTGATCTGAAAACCCGGTCCGTTACTGATAATTCTGACTGTCTGACCCTGTTTCACCACATTCTGGGCACGCAGTTGATCCTGCCGCACAATGGCGCCGGCGCGAATCGCCATGGTGGTGGTGCGGCCGATGGCTTGGGCCGGATCGGTAATGATGCTTGCCGGTAATGTTGTCAATTCGCCGCTGGCTTTCGATAGATCGGTGGCGCTGACCACCTGACCCTGCGGTAGCGGTCCGGCGGCGATGTAGTAATCGCCTTGGACTCGCACCGTCACCGGCATATAAATCACCCATGCGGGGGCGGTGCAGCGCACGCCAACCATGGATTTGCCCCAAGGCCGGCTGCCTTTCGGCAAAAATGCTTCCGGCGCCGCACAGGCAGCCAGATTCAGCCGCGCATCCACTTTGCCCAATTCCACGCTTATTTTGCCCTGCAATCCGATGGCCTGAATCGTCAGGTAGTGCTCGACAATCGGCCCCAGCAAGCTTAAATCCTGCTTTGAAACAGGGGGCGGCGCATTATCTTGGGCGCTTGCATGGAGCGCCGTCATCATGCAAATCACAGCAAGAAAATATCGTAAGTTATTGAAAATAAATGATTTCATGATTTGCTCAATTCTGACGGCCTAATGTATGCCATCGCATCAGGCTTAAAGCCCTGAATAGGATGTAATTTGGTTTGCTTATCCGGCGATGGCTTTTTATGCGGGACCGTATCATGCACCTTATAGAAATCCATTACTGATTTGGCGCTGCTGTCGTAGCCCTGCGGTTATTGTTGGAGAAAGCGATGCCTGGAAAACTCGACGATTTTCTGAATTTTAATCAGACTGCCTTGAACGTGCGGTCGCAGCGGCAGCAATTGCTGGCGGCTAATATCGCCAATGCGGATACGCCGAATTATAAGGCGCGCGACATCGATTTCGCCAGCACGCTCAACAACAAATTGAAAGCCATGAAAAGCACCGCTGCGGCGCCGGTGCCTGGCGTGGCGCTGGCCCAGACCTCGCCCATGCATCTGGCGGGCAAGTCGTTCCCAAGCAGCGTTGCCGCCGCGGGCGACAACAGCGCCTTGTACCGCACCGTCACGCAACCCAGTCTCGACGGCAATACCGTCGATATGGATGTCGAGCGCAATCAATTTGCCGATAACGGCATGCATTACGAAGCCGCAGTCGGTGATGTGAGCGGCCAGATCAAGAGCATGTTGAGTGTTCTTCAACCCGGAGGTTAAAGATGTCTTTAGGCGATATTTTCACCGTTGCCGGCTCGGCCATGAGCGCACAGGCTCAACGTTTGAACGTCACGGCCAGCAACATAGCCAATGCCGACAGCGCTACCGGTCCGGACGGTCAGCCCTACCGCGGCAAGCAAGTCGTATTTAAAGCCGTGCCGGTCGGCGGCGTGGCCAATAGCGGGGTGCAGGTCGATCGCATAGTGGAAGATCAGTCGCCGCCCAAAATGGTCTACGACCCGAAACATCCGCTGGCCGATGCCAACGGCTATGTCGCCATGCCCAACGTCAATCCGGTGGATGAAATGGTCAATATGATGTCTGCATCGCGTTCGTATCAGGACAACGTGGAAGTCATGAATACCGCTAAAACATTGCTGCAAAAAACGCTGACCATCGGTCAATAATTGTTATTACCAAACATTGTATTGCTCAAAACTAACGAGGATTTAAATCATGACGGTATCCAGTGATCTGTTGAGTGCGATGAACGGCACTACTCCAACAACAACCAGCACCACCGGCGGCAGTCTTACCACCAACAGCGCCGCGGCTACCCAGCAGGAATTTCTGACGCTGTTGTCCACGCAGTTGCAAAATCAGGATCCGACCAATCCGATGGATAACTCGCAATTGACATCGCAGATCGCGCAGTTGTCGACCGTGAGCGGGATCCAGCAATTGAACTCATCGCTGACCACTTTGATGTCCAATCTGCAGAGCGGCCAGGCCACGCAGGCAATATCGATGATCGGCCACAATGTGCTGGCCCCAGGCAGCAATATTCAACTGAGCACCAGCACTTCGACTGCCGCCGACGGCACCACGAGCACCACCCACACTGGCGTTTTCGGCGCGCAGCTGGCGACCGCCGCCGACGATGTCAAGGTCTCTATCCAGGACGCGAACGGCAAGACTGTGGACTCCATCGATCTGGGCAAACAGGCGGCCGGCACTGTGCCGATCGTCTGGGACGGCACCACGAGCAGCGGTACGGTTGCAGCGGACGGTCAATACACATTTACGGTCACGGCCACTGCCGCCGGTAGCCCGGTCACAACCACCAATCTGGCTTTCGGCAATGTTGCCAGCGTCAACAATGACCCGACTAAGGGCACCACATTGAATGTCACCAATATCGGCAGCATCGCGCCATCCACCGTGGTGGAGATTTTGTAATTCATTTCGAGATGCACGAAGAAAAACACGCTGAAATATTTACCGACAATAAACGGTTAGCAAGGAGCAAAAAATGAGTTTCGAACAAGGTCTAAGCGGCCTCAATGCCGCCAGCCAGAGCTTGAGTGTGTCAGGCAACAATATCGCCAATGCCAGTACGGTCGGTTTTAAAGAGGCACAGGCGCAATTCGCCGATATGTATGCCAATTCGATGAACCGTTCGGGCAATTCGCCAGTCGGCATCGGCGTATCGACCGCCAATGTGCAACAGCAATTCGTGCAAGGCAATATCACGCCGACCAATAATCCGCTGGATATCGCGATTAACGGCGATGGTTTTTTCCGCATGGTGGCGAACTCAGGCAACCAGTCGCCGATGTATGGCCGCAACGGTCAGTTCCAGTTGGATAAAAACGGCTTCATCATCAACCCCAGCGAAAACGGCGCATTTCTGACCGGTCTGCCCGCAGGCGTGACCGGCGGCAATCCAGTACCGCTCCAGATCAATACAGCAAGCTTGCCAGGCGTAATGACTACCGTTGCCGGGACTACCCTGAATCTGGACTCGCGCGATGCGGTCATTGCCACGCCATTCGATGCGAATACGCCGGCTACTTATAACAGTTCGACGGGTATGACGGTCTTCGACAGTCTAGGTAACCCGCGCAATATTCAGACCTTTTACGTCAAGAGCGGCGTCACCGCCGCACCCCTGGCAGTTACCACGACATGGTCTGTCTACGCAACCGTCGACGGCAATCCAGCGCCTCCGTTCGTGGCGCCTGCCACGCAGGCGGCGATCGGCACACTCACATTCGATGCCAACGGCAACACGACTGCGGCCACGGCTGCGGCGCAAACCTTGTCGGTGCCCCTCCCGGCCAGCGCTGGGACCAACGCATTCGCCGTACCGATCAACTTCACCGGCACGATCCAGTCGGGTTCGAATTTTGCCTCATTGGCGGCTCCGCAGAACGGTAATCCACCTGGTGTGCTGACCGGTTTCAATATCGGCCCCGACGGTACCATTACCGGCAGTTACAGCAATGGCGCCAGCAATAATCTGGGCACCGTCACGCTGGCGACTTTCGCCAACTCCAATGGCTTGCAACCGATCGGCAACAACTTGTATGTGGCCAGTCCGGCTGCAGGTACGGCCATTAACGGCCAACCGACTTCGGGCGGACTGGGCAGCTTGCAGGCGCGCGCGACGGAAGATTCGAATGTCGATCTGACTGCCGAACTGGTCAATCTGATCGTCGCACAACGCGTCTATCAGGCCAATGCGCAGACCATCAAGGCGCAGGACACAATCTTGCAAACCGTGGTGAACGGTCTGTAACGCAGGCCAGTAAATAGCGACGAAACAACGCCGGAAGCGATGGGGAAACAGCGAGGATATGGATAAGTTAATTTACACCGCAATGACTGGCGCTGAGCATACGCTGAGCCAGCAATCCAATGCCGCGAACAATCTGGCGAACGCATCGACCACGGGCTTTCGGTCTCAGTTCGATACGTTTCGTGCAGTGCCGGTGGTCGCCGGCAGCGGCGGCAGCAGCTTGTCCAATACGCGCACCCTGGTGGTCGATTCCACTTCCGGTACCGATTTCACCCCCGGTGCTTTGCAACAGACCGGACGGTCACTGGATGTGGCGGTGCAGGGCAGTGGCTGGCTGGCGGTGCAGGCCGCCGACGGCACCGAGGCCTATACGCGCGCCGGCGATCTGAAGATCGACCAAAACGGCGTGCTGCAAACGCAGAGCGGCAATAGTGTGCTGGGCGATACCGGTCCGATCACGATACCGCCGCAAAGCTCGGTCACCATTGCCACCGACGGCACCGTTTCGACGGTTGCCACAGACGGCGTACCGAATGCGGTCAACATCATCGGACGCATAAAACTGGTCAATCCGGATAACGCCACTATGGTGCACGGCGACGACGGTTTGTATCGCCAGGCCGACGGCGCCGATGCCACTGCGGACCAGACCGTCCAGCTGGCGCCGGGCTTTATCGAAAGCAGCAACGTCAATCCGGTGGAGTCGATGGTCACCATGATCAATCTGGCGCGCCAGTTCGATCTGCACATGAAAATGCTGACCACCGTCGACGGCGATGAGAGCAAGGCGTCTGCGATTTTGTCGCTGTAATAGATATTTGTATTTGGCAATAACCAACACGAAGTTTTGCGGAGTAATTGATGATACGTTCCTTATGGATTTCCAAGACCGGCCTGGATGCGCAACAGACGCAGATGGATGTGATTTCAAACAATCTGGCCAACGTCAGTACCAACGGTTTCAAACGTTCGCGCGCCGTATTCGAAGATTTGATGTATCAGACCTTGCGCCAGCCGGGCGCGCAATCGTCGCAGCAAACGCAATTGCCATCGGGCATGCAACTGGGTACCGGTGTGCGTCCGGTCGCTACCGAGCGTATTTTCACGCAGGGCAATTCGCAGCAAACCGGCAATGACAAAGACGTTGCGATCAGCGGCGACGGCTTCTTCCAGGTGTTGATGCCGGACGGCACCACTGCCTACACGCGCGACGGCTCGTTCCAGACCGATAGCCAGGGGCAATTGGTGACATCGAGCGGCTATCCGGTGCAACCGGCCATTACCTTGCCGGCCGGCACGCAAAAACTGACCATCGGCACCGACGGCACCGTTTCGGCAACATTGCAAGGCGTGACCTTGCCGACCCAGATCGGTACGCTGCAACTGGCGACTTTCATCAATAATGCCGGCCTCGCAAGCATCGGCCAAAATCTGTACCAGGAAACGGCAGCATCGGGCACGCCGAACCCGAATACGGCTGGCACCAACGGCGCCGGCACCTTGTCGCAGGGTTTTGTCGAAACTTCGAACGTGAATGTGGTGGAAGAACTGGTCAATATGATCCAGACCCAGCGCGCCTACGAAATCAACAGTAAGGCGATTACGACTTCGGATCAGATGTTGTCGAAACTGTCGGGAATGTAATGCTATTTAGGACGTTGTTAATAGGTATAGGTGCGCCATGAAAATCATCGCCGGACTCTGTTCTCTGCTTACTTGCGGCCTCGCCGCGTCGATCCTGGCGGGCTGCGGCGTCGTCACGCCCGACAGCATCGTGACATTGCCGTCATCGGCCACGCCGAAGCGCGCGCAATTGGCGCCGGCGTCCAGCGGCGCGATTTTTCAGGGGGCCGCATATCGTCCGCTGTTGGAAGACCGTCGTGCGCGCCTGATCGGCGACACCATGACCATTGTGATCAATGAAAAAACCAGCGCCGGTAAAGCCGACAACAGTTCCGGCAGTAAGACCGGCTCGGTCACGGCGGCAATACCGAATATTTTCAACGGCAGTATCAAGCAATTGGGCGCCACCGCTTCCAGTGCCGATAAATACGCGGATGCCGGAGCAGTTAATTCCAGCAACAACTTTACCGGCACCATCGGCGTGACGGTCGTCGACGTGCTGGAAAACGGCAACCTGGTAGTCAGCGGCGAGAAGCAGGTTTCGCTCGACAAGGGGATTGAGTTCGTGCGTTTTTCCGGCGTCATCAGCCCCGACTCGGTACAGACCGGCAACTTCGTGTCTTCAACCCAAGTGGCCGACGCCAAGGTCGAATACCGCACCAGCAGCCGCATCGACATGGCCGAAGTCACCTCGTCGTTATCGCGTTTCTTCCTCAGCGTAATACCGTTTTAAATACCGCGTTTTAAATACCGTTTCTATTCGGAGTTGTCATGAACAGCAGTTGCGTCCGGTTTGGCTCGTTTCAAAAAGTGTTGCTGAGGTCGCTGGTATCGCTATGCGCCTTGGCTGCGCTGCTGGCGAGCAGTGTCGGCCATGCCGAGCGTTTGCGGGATCTGGCCAATTTTCAGGGCGTGCGTGAGAATCAACTGGTTGGCTATGGTCTGGTGGTCGGCCTCGACGGCAGCGGCGACCAAACCACGCAAACACCGTTTACCGTGCAAAGTGTGGTCAGCATGCTGCAACAACTGGGGGTCAACCTGCCGACCACCACCACCGGCCTGCAATTGAAGAACGTCGCGGCCGTCATGGTGACGGCATCGCTGCCGGCCTTTGCGCAGCCCGGACAGACTTTGCCGGTCACCGTTTCTTCTCTGGGCAATGCAAAAAGCTTGCGCGGCGGCACGCTGCTGCTGGCGCCGCTCAAAGGCGCCGACGGACAAATTTATGCGATGGCGCAAGGTAGTCTGGTGGTCGGCGGCGTGGGCGCCGCCGCAGCCGGCAGCAGCGTGCAGGTCAACCACCTGGACGTCGGCCTGATCAACAACGGCGCGACCGTCGAACGCGCCGTGCCGAGCAGCATCACGCAGGGCGATTCGATCAACATGGAACTCAACGAAAGCAATTTCGCCACCGCTTCGCGCGTGGTCAGTGCCGTCAATCAACGTTATGGTTCGGGCACCGCAATGGCGGTGGATGCGCGCGTGATCCGTATTCGCGCGCCGATTTCCAGCGATGACCGGGTCAGTTTCATCGGTGCGCTGGAGGACATCGATGTCGCGCCGGCATGGGTGCGCGCGCGCGTCATTCTGAACGCACGCACCGGCTCGGTGGTGATGAATCAGGCGGTAACCCTGGATACCTGCGCCGTATCGCACGGCAATCTGACCGTGGTCATCAGTACCGAGAATTCGATTAGTCAGCCGGGTGCTTTTTCGGGTGGTACCACTGCGCAGACGCAGAATGCGCAAATCTCGATCAATGCGACGCCGGGCAAGGTGATTCAGCTCAAGGGCGGCACTTCCTTGACCGATGTGGTCAAGGCGCTTAATTCAGTCGGCGCCACACCGCAGGATTTGCTGGTGATCCTGCAGGCGATGAAAGCGGCCGGCGCATTGCATGCCGACCTGGATATCATCTAAATCATGGCGATCGATTCTTCCGCCAATTTCAATATCACCAGCGGGCTGGCCACTGATACGTCCAGCATCAGCGGCCTTAAAAATACGGTGCGCAATGATCCGAATTCGCCTGAAGGGATCAAGGCGGCGGCCAAGCAGTTCGAAGCGATGTTCCTGAATATGGTGATGAAAAGCATGCGCGACGCCACGCCGCAGGACGGCCTCTTCGATTCGGAACAAAGCAAGCAATTTACGGCCATGCTGGACCAGCAAATGAGCCAGTCGCTGGCGCAGCGCGGCGTCGGCCTGGCCGACGTGCTGGTGCGTCAGTTGACCGTCAATAAAGGCAAAGCGGCGCTCGATGCGGCGCAGGGCACAGATCCGAATGCCGATGATGCTGCCGCTGCGGATACCGGCCTGGGCGCCGGCATCAATGGCAAGTCCGCCAACGGTCATATGCTGCTGCCGTTCGGCCTGGACCGGATCGGCGCCTCGCATAAAAGCGCCGACGATGCGCACACCGGTATGTTGCCGATCAATCACACACTGATGGATACCAGCCGGGAAAGCAGCGGCAAGCGCCAGCAGCAGCAACAGCAGCAGCGCCATGCCCCACGGCCGGCGCATGTGGCGGCGTTCCAGAACAACGTTACATCGGCGGCCGAAGAAGCCAGCCAGACCACCGGTATTCCGGCCCAATTCATGATGGCGCAAGCAGCGCTTGAAAGCGGCTGGGGCAAGCATGTGGTCCAGAACAAGGATGGTACTTCCAGCAACAATTTGTTCGGCATCAAGGCCAGTGCGGACTGGAAGGGTAAAGTTGTCGAGGCAACCACGACCGAATACGTGCATGGCGTGGCCACTCGCAAAGTCCAGAAATTCCGCGCCTACGACTCCTATCAGGATTCATTCAAGGATTACGCCAGCATGCTGCGTAGTAATCCTCGCTATGAAAAAGTGTTGGCCAGCGCGCAGGACATGACCGGCTTTGCGCAAGGTCTGCAGCGTGCCGGTTACGCTACCGACCCGCGCTATGCAGAAAAACTGACGCAAATTATTAAGCAATCATAAAAGCGCAGTCATAGAAACGCATTCGTAGACATCGCAATCGTAAAGATTGCAGGCGCTACCCTAAAGTTTTGATGAAATCTGCCGTTGACATCGGTGATCCCATATAGAAAGAATATATGTCAAATATATTGAGTATTGGCGAAAGCGCTTTATTTGCCGCCCAAACGCAACTTGCCACTACCAGCCACAATATTGCCAATGCATCGACGCCAGGTTATAGCCGGCAAGTGGTGCAGCAAGCCAGTGCCGGAGGCCAAAATCTGGGCAGCGGTTTTATCGGCAACGGCACGGTTGTTAATTCCGTCACGCGGGTCACCGACGGTTTTTTGAGCACGCAAGTTTTGAGCGCACAGAATTCTGTGAGCAATTACACCGCTTTTACCAATGAAATCACCCAGATTGACAATGTGCTCGGCAATTCCAGCGCAGGATTGACGACTTCACTGGCAAGTTTCTTCTCCGGTCTGCAAGATTTGACTGCCAATCCGAGTTCTGCGCCTTCGCGCCAGGCGGCCTTATCCGGCGCGCAAACGCTGTCGGCGAGTTTTCAAAGTATTGCCGCCACGCTGACCACCAGCAATAATTCGGTCAATTCGCAGATCACCAGCAGCGTGCAGACCATCAATTCCTTGGCCGCCCAGATTTCCTCGCTGAACGCATCGATTGTCGCGGCCCAGGGCGCTACCGGCCAACCGGCCAACGACTTGCTCGATCAGCGCGATCAGCTTCTCTCGAATTTAAACAATGTGACGAAAGTCGCCACGACGACGCAGTCCAATGGCAGCATCGATGTCTTCATCGGCAGCGGGCAGCCGCTGGTGCTGGGCACGACAGTGTCGACCGTGGTGGCGGTGCCATCGAAGACCGATCCATCGAACCTGGAAGTGGGAATTATGCCGGGCGGGGCTTCGGGCGGCCAGACCATCATGCTGCCGGACTCCAGTATTACCGGCGGCACCTTGGGCGGTTTGCTCGATTACCGCACCCAATCCCTGCAGCCGGCGGAGAACCAATTGGGGCAAATCGCCACCGTTCTGGCCGCCGACATGAACGCACAGAACCAATTGGGTCTGGATCAGAACGGTAATCCGGGCGGTAATTTTTTCACCGTAGGGCCGCCGACGGTGATCGGCAAAGCAGGCAATTCGGCTACCGCCAGCTTGACCGCCAGCGTGACCGACGCCACCAAGCTGACTACCAGCGATTATCAGATGAGTTTCGACGGCGCCAATTACACGGTAACGCGTTTGTCCGACGGCACCGCCACCACGATTCCCGGACCGCCGACCGCCTATCCGAGCCCGCCGCCGGAAATCGACGGCGTCACTTTCTCGGCGCCTACCATGGCCGCCGGCGACAGCTTCCTCGTCAAGCCGACCGCCAATGCTGCGGCGACCTTTGCGGTGGCATTGTCCGGCACCACCGCGATTGCTACGGCAGCGCCGATCACTACTGCGGCGAGCACCGCCGCTGCGGCGACCACCACCAATACCGGCACCGGCACCATCAGCCCCGGCTCGCCGAACGCGCCGACCTCCACGTTGCCGCTGACGGCAACTTTCGGGACCACCGTGGCGCCCGCGCTGCCAACCACCTTTACGCTGACCAATGGCTCCGGCACTGCGATTAGCAGTGGTGTGAAGATTAACGGCGTTGCCGTTACCGGCTCGCCGATCACCTATACTGCCGGCGCTACAGTGACCTACCAGGGCGCCAGCTTTGTGCTCGGCGGCGCGCCTGGATCGGGCGATTCCTTTACCGTCTCGGCCAACAAAGGCACCGGCACCATCAGCGCCGGCTCGGTCGACAAAAATTTCCTGGGCGCGCCGGCCACTACGCTGCCGCTGACGGCAACTTTCGGGACCACCGTGGCGCCCGCGCTGCCAACCAGCTTTACGCTGACCGATGGCGCTACACCGGCCAATACGATTACCACCGGTGTGACGATTAACGGCGTTGCCGTTACCGGCTCGCCGATCACCTATACGCCCGGCGCCACGGTGACCTACCAGGGCGCCAGCTTTGTGCTCGCCGGCGCGCCAGGATCGGCCGATTCCTTTACCGTCTCGCCCAACACCAACGCCACCCAGGACGGTCGCAATGTGCAGTTGATGGCGGCTTTGCAGACCAGCAATGTAATCGGCCAGACCACGCTGCAGGGCGCCTATTCGTCGCTGGTCAGTGCTGTGGGCAACAAGACCAGCGAAGTGCAGACACTGGGCAAGGCGGCGCAAGCGCAACTGACTTCGGTGACTACGGCCCTGCAATCGGAAACCGGCGTCAACTCGGATCAGGAGCTGGCCAATATGATTCGTTATCAAACGGCTTATCAGGCAGGCGCCAAGGTTATTCAGGCCGCCAGCACGATGTTTACCGTTTTGTTTTCTTTAAACTAGGGCGGCCAAAATGAGAGTTTCGGATAACATGATTTACGGTGGCAGCACCGATGCCATGATGAATTTGCAGAGCTCGGTGGCCGCGCTGACGAGCGAAGCTTCCCAGGCCACCAGGGTGCTGACGCCGGCGGACGATCCGGTCGCCGCGGCGCGCGCGTTGGATCTGTCGCAGGCGCAAGCGGTCAACACGCAATTAACCACCAACCGCTCGAACGCCACCTCGCTTTTGACGGCGAACGAAGCCACGATCAGCAATATCGTCACTACGGTCACCGACGTCAAATCGCAGGTCATCACTGCCGGCAATGCCACTTTCAGCAATCAGGACCGTTCCAATATCGCCGACACCTTGAAAAGCGATATGCAACAGTTGCTCGGTTATGCCAATACCACCGATGGCCTTGGCAATTACGTCTACGCCGGCTACAAAAGCGGAACCCAGCCTTTTACCCAAGACCCGACCACCGGTGCGGTGACCTATCACGGCGACCAGGGCGTGCAGACGCTACAAGTCGATACCGGCCAAACGATGCCTGTCAGCGTATCGGGCCAGGCGCTGTTCCAGGGTAACGGCACGGATATGTTCAACACGATCAACAATTTGGTCACCGCATTGCAAACGCCGGTGACTGCGGCCGCCAATGCCACGGAAGCGGCCGCATCGCAAGTTGTCTTCGACTCGGCCTTTGGTGTGGCCATTACCGGTTTGCCGACACCGACTGCGGCCCAGATCGCTACCTCGACTGCGGCGGCGACACCCGCGCAGACAGCTGCTGCAACCAGCGCCGCCACCCTGGCGCAGCAAGCGCACGATGCGGATTACTCGCGCACCGACTTTACGCCCGGCAGTACCGGCGCATTGAATCAGGCCTTGGCGAAAGCCGGCACGCAGATTGACGCGGCGATGAATAACGTTCTTTCGGTGCAGAGCAGCGTCGGCGCGAACGCCAATGAGCTGAGCACCTTGAATACGGTAGGTAGCGCGCAGGATATTCAATATACGAATCAAATCGCCACTTTGATGGGACAGACGCCGGCCGACTTGACCAAAACGATCAGCGAATTGACGCAGCAGCAAACGTTGTTGCAAGCTGCGCAAAAAACGTTTTCGGTTGTTACCGGTTTGAGTTTGCTGAATTTCCTGAAGTAGTTTTTGAATTCTTTAAAATTTGCCTGTGGTGGTGATCCTCCCTTCGACAAGCTCAGGGCTATCGGAAACCCACGGGCTTCGCCCTACTCAGGACGAACGGGGTTTTGTGAAAATTTAAGAAAAATCCGTTCGCTTTGAGGCCGCGAAGCCGAACAGGGTTTCGTGAGAATTTTAAAGAAAAACCCGTTCGCCCTGAGTAGGGCGAAGCCCGTATCGAACGGTCACCGCAACAGGTAAAACTTAAAGGATTTTAAAAATACCCACACAAGTCTGAAGAACCATTTTTTTATTTTGCAGCATCAGGCCCCAGCCCATCATCCCCCCCCAATACCCGATACAAGCTCATCTGATTATTCAAAGCATTGATCCGGTTATCAGCCGCCGCGATCTCTGCATTGCGCCGCCTCTCCTGCGCATCCAGGAATGCGCGCAATGCCACCGAACCGGCGCGATACCGGATCTCATACAGCCTTTCAGCCTGCAGCGCAGCAGCCAGGCTTTGTTGCAGCTGTAGCGCTTGTAGCGCATATTGTTGGCGTGCCGACAGCGCATTTTCGACGTCGCGCAATGCGCTGTACAACGATTGCCGGAAATTGACGACGGCCAATGCATAGTCGGCCTGCGCGATCTTGTTATTGCGCTGCATCTGCGACCATTGCAGAAACGGCAGCACCAGACCGAGCCCGAGACTGGCGATCGGATTTTGCACAATATTATGCAGGCTGTCGCTGCCGCCATTGACCGCACCGGTCAAGATGAATTGCGGGTAATAGCTGGCGCGGATGGCATCGGCATTAGCCAATGTCGCGCGCAAACGGCGTTCTGCAGCGCGCAGGTCGGGACGCCGCGCCAGCACCGCGGCTGGCACGCCGGCCAGCGGCGCAGGGAGGGCGAGGGCGTAATCGGGCAAGCGCTGCGGCATGGCCGGTATGCCGGTCTGCATGCTTTCCGGCGGGCCATCGAACAGGATCGCCAGCGCATTATCATTCTCCACCTGTTGCTGGCGCAGCTGGGTCTGGCCGGCGCGTTGCGCCGCCACGTTTTGCCGCGCTTCCATCAATTCCAGCAAAGACACCGCGCCGGCCCCGTATTGCACTTGCACCAGCGCCAGCGTCTTCTCCGCATACGCAATACTTTGCTCGCCCAGCGCCATACGCTGGTTCAGATAAGCAGCTTGCCAATACAGTGCAGCGGTGGTGCCGATCAGTGTCAGCGCGGTGCTTTCGCGGTCTTCTTCGGTGGCCAATGCTTCCCATTGCGCGACATCATTCAGACTGCCGATCCGGCCCCATAAATCAAGTTCGTAACTGACTGCCGCGTTGACGGAATAACTGCGATTGCTATCGCGATCGCCACGCAGATCACGGCTGTATTCGGTACCGGCGCCGGCGCTCAATGCCGGCAGTAAATTGCCGGCCGCGATGCCGGCGCTTAATTGCGCGCGGCGCACTTTGATGGTGGCGGCGGCCAGATCGTTGTTACGGCGCAATGCCTGTTCGATCAGATGATCGAGTTGCGGATCGCCGAAGCGTTGCCACCACAAGCGGTCAATACGATAGTCCGCTGGCGCAGGCGCTGGCGATGCAGACGCAGATTGCACGGCTTGCGTGAAATGCGCCGGAATGGCGGCCGCCGGTGCGCGGTAGGGCGTATGCATTGCGCTGCATGCGCTTAACATGGCCATCGCCGTCAACAGCGCAGCGCGGGATTTTGAACGCATTTGTGAACGCATTTTTGAAGCCATTATTCTCTCGCTAAAGCATCGACCGGATCGAGCCGGGCCGCATTGCGCGCCGGCAGGAAACCGAAGATCACGCCGATCAGGGTAGAGCAGGCAAAGGCCGTCGCAATCGATGCGCTCGAATAGATCATCTGGAAATTGCTGCCGGATTGCGCAAACGCCACGCCGATCAATAGCGCCAGCGCCACGCCGAGGATGCCGCCGGATAGGCACACCAGCACCGCTTCGATCAGAAACTGTTTCATGATGTCGCCCTGACGCGCGCCGACGGCCATGCGCACGCCGATTTCGCGCGTGCGCTCTGTCACGGAAACCAGCATGATGTTCATCACGCCGATGCCGCCGACGACCAGTGAAATGACGGCAATCATCGATACCAGCAAGGTCATGGTGGCGGTGGTTTTTTCGATGGCCTGGCGGATGTTGTCGGTATTGAAAACATAAAAATCGGTCGCTTTGTGGCGCAAGGTCATCAGCTTGATGATGCCTTGTTCGGCCGCGGCAGTGGAGACCTTATCGCTGACGCGCACGGTGATGCTGCGTAGAGAAGATTGCCCCAGCATGCGGCTCATGACCGTGGTATAGGGCAGCCAGATGTTGAGCGCATCGTTGCCGCCGAAACCGTTTTCCTTTTTCTTCGTCACGCCGATGACGCGCACCGGCACCGTGCCCAGCAGAATCACCCGGCCGATCGGATTTTCATCGCCGGCGAATAATTTTTTGCGGGTATTGGCATCGATCACGGCATCCTGGCGGCGATGGCGCACACCGTCGCGGTCGAAGCCGACGCCTTCGGCCAAATGCATGCCACGCACGCGGAAGTATTGATCGCCGACGCCATTGACGGTGGCGTTGACCGAGACATTGCCGTAGCGCACGGCTGCGGCGCTGGCAATGCTGGGCGTGACGCTATCGACGAAATTCTGCTGCGCCAGCGCATCGGCATCGGCCGGCACCAGCGTGCGAACCCGGCCGGCGCGCTGATCGCCGAAGCCGCTGCCTGAATAAATATCGATGGTATTGGTTCCCATCGAGCTGATTTGCTGCATGATTTTCCGGCGCGATCCCTCGCCCAGCGCGACCACGGATACCACCGAGGCGATGCCGATGATGATGCCGAGCATGGTCAGGAAGGTACGCAGCCGGTGCGCGTTCATTGCCAGCAGCGACATGCGGAAGGCTTCCTGAAAGCGGTCCCATTCGGCATGCCATTTTTGCTGATTGCGCACGGGGCGCAATGGCGGCGCAGCCTGCGGCAGGGGTGGCGTGTTTGGATTGTCCGCATGACGGGTGGCGCGATCGGCGATGATTTCCCCGTCGCTGATTTCGATGATGCGCTGGGCATGTTTGGCCACATGCATATCGTGCGTGACGATGATGATGGTGTGCCCTTCGGCATGCAATTCTTTGAGAATCGTCATGACTTCGGCGCCGCTGTGGGTGTCTAGCGCGCCGGTCGGTTCGTCGGCCAGAATGACGCCGCCGCCGCTGCTGCCACTGCCACCATTCATCAGTGCACGCGCAATACTGACCCGCTGCTGCTGGCCGCCCGACAATTGAGCGGGTTTGTAGCGCATGCGATCAGCCAGGCCGAGGCGTGTCAGCAAAGCCGTTGCGCGCGCGCTGCGGGCATGTTTTTCCTTGCCCGCATAGACCGCCGGCATTTCGACGTTTCCCTGCGCGCTCAAGTCCGGCAGCAAGTGATAACGCTGGAAAATGAAACCGAAATGTTCGCGCCGCAATTGCGCCAGTGCATCCGGTTCCAGACTGCCGGTGGCGCGGCCGGCGACGCTGTAGCTGCCCTCGGTGGGGCGGTCCAGGCAGCCCAGAATATTCATCAGCGTCGATTTGCCGGAACCGGAAGCGCCGACGATGGCCACCATCTCGCCGGCGTGGATGGAAAGATTAATCTCTTTGAGCACGCTGATGCTTTGCCCGCCGGCGGGGAAGGCGCGACTGAGATTTTTTAATTCGAGTAAAGGCTGGCGTATTTGCATTTGCATTTGCATCGTTCGCCGCTACAGCCCGATGCTCATAGACGATCGGCCGCCGGCGCCAGCCCCAGCCCCAGCTCCATCACCACCGGCTTCCCCGGTGACGACTTTTTCGCCGGCAGCCAAGCCTTCCAGCACCTCTGCATTAGCGGTGGTGCGGAGTCCTACCTTGATTTTGCGTGTTTCGGCCCAGCCATCCTTGCTCAGCACACGCACCGTATAACGGCCATCCTGGTCGCGTTTGCCGAGTGCGGTGGCCGGAATCAGAATCGCCTGTTTGACTTCGTTGAGGACGATATTGACTTGCGCGGTCATCGCTATGCGCAGCTTGCCATCCTGATTGGGCATGTCCAGCAATCCGTTGTAATAGATGGCTGCAGTTGTGGCGCCGCTGCCGGCGCTGTTGGGGGAGCTCTCGTCCTGCAAAATAGAATCGGGCGCCGGTTCGATGGCGCGTAGCGTGGTGTTATAGCGGCGATCCGGTTCTCCCAGAATCGTGAAGAACACCTTTTGCCCGGCTTTGACCCTGGTCACGTCTGCTTCGGAAATCTGCGTCTTGATGGTGACCGTATCCATGCGCGCCAGTTTGATGATGGTCGGCGTGGCTTGATTGGCATTGACCGTTTGTCCTTGCTGGGCCACGATCGCCACCACTACGCCGTCCATGGGCGCCAGGATTTTTGCGTAGTTGAGCGTGACTTTGGCGGTGTCGACGGCAATCGTGCTTTTGCCGATCTGGGTGCTCAGCGCAGCGACGTTGGCGTGGCCGCTGTTCATGGCAGCTTCAGCCAGCTCATAGTCTTCGCGCGAACTGGCATCCTGCGCAAACATGGTTTGCTGGCGCTGAAATGCCAGCTCGGCCTGCTTTGCGGTGGCTAATGCAGCGCGTAATTGGGCCCGGATATTGGCCAGATCGGCTTGCGCGCTGCGTAATGCATTGTGCTGCGTCATGGCATCGATTTCGGCGATCAACTGACCCTGCCGGACCCGATCGCCGAGCGCAACGTGCAAGACTTTGATTTGTCCCGAAGCCTGGGCGCCGACGCTGATTTGCTTGAAGGCCTTGACGGCGCCGCTGGCCAGCACCGTATCCTGCAGGTCGCCGACGGTGGCCGCTGCGCTCAGATAGAGCGGTGCGGCAGGCGAGGGAAAGAAAACTATTTTGGCGCCGGCTGCAGCGGTGATGAGGAGTGCGGCCAGTAATATATATTTAAGCGAATATTTAATCGCGTATTTAAGTGGATATTTGAGCAGTTTGTTTTTTGGAAGCATGCGCGGTTTTTGGAAGCGATTAAATATCAACACGCTCTAGGGTCTGTTGACATTTAGTTCAGGAAAAACACTCAAATCAGAATGCGTGCTGGCTGCAAGTTGTTGCTGTTCGGTGAGATGTGCCAAACAAATCAGGAAAATATTGTTTGAGCGCAGCGAGTATTTTTCGTTTGGCGCGTCTCACCGAACAGCAACAACTTGCAGCCAGTGCGCATTCGCTAGTGGGCTGAGTGCTGTGTGCTGTCCCACAAATGCGTCAGGCGGGCTGTGGCGGATGTTTGTGCTCCGTTCGTGTCCTTCCGGCGGCCTTCGGCCACCTCCCTTCTTTACCTCACTGCGCACAAACATCCACTACAGCCCGCCTGACG
>JAQGNR010000225.1 GCA_028291765.1 Herbaspirillum sp. | reverse complement strand
ACCCTCAAGCTGACCGACAATCACCCTGGATTGATTGCTACGCTGGTGTTTTGGCCTGCGAATAACATGAGTAAGTGATCAGGATTACTTAAGTCGTGCATGAAGAGAAAATCCGGTCATCGTGGGTACCCACGATGACCGGTTTTGAATGACTGCCAAAAATTAGATTAATCGAACAGCTTATTAGCAGTCTTGGCGATCAATCCACCTTGATGGCGGGCGCCCTGCAGATCGAGTTCGCTCGGTTGCCGCTGACCTTGGCTGCCGGCGATGGTGGTCGCGCCGTAAGGTGCGCCGCCGACGATCTCATCGAGCGTCATCTGCCCTTGATGACTGTACGGCAATCCCACAATCGTCAGGCCGAAGTGCAACAGATTGGTAATGATCGAGAACAGTGTCGTTTCCTGGCCGCCGTGCTGCGAGGCCGAGGAGGTGAAAGCGCCGCCGACTTTACCGTTCAGAACGCCCTTCATCCACAGACCGCCGGCCTGATCCAGAAAAGCCGCCATTTGCGATGACATGCGGCCGAATCTTGTCGGCGTGCCAACAATGATCGCATCGTAATCGGCCAGGTCGTTAACGACGGCTATCGGCGCTTTTTGATCCAGTTTGAAATGTGCGCCTTCCGCCACTTCTTTCGGCACGGTCTCCGGCACGCGCTTGATGTCGACCGTTGCACCAGTGGCGCGCGCACCCTCGGCAATGGCGTCGGCCATGGCTTCAATGTGACCGTAGGACGAATAATATAAAACGAGAACTTTCGACATATGCTTCTCCTGGTGAACGGTGGATGGGAAGTTGGCAAGCTTGGACAGAGCCGTACGACAGTCGTTCCAATATTGCGCGCACTTATCATCGACCGGCGAGAACGCCGAATGGCCGACTGGCCCTCGCCACGCGCTTGCTGCGCCTTTCCTGATGGCCCGTTTAATTTGGACAATCGCCTGCATTTCGCTCATTTTTCAATTCTTTTGAATTAAAAAACCAATTCTGCTTCTTTTTCTAATCGGCAAATATCGATTAACTTCAGACTTATCTTATTTACTGAAGAAGAAGGTCACGCCAATGGATCCATTAGCACCTCGGTTACCTCCCGATACTTACGAAACACGATCCGTTGCCGAAGGTGGCACGCAGCCAAATGAAAATTGCTGTAAAGGGCTCCGGATAAGGGTGAGTCGCATTGTGCAGAGTGTGCAATCGTTTTTCGCTTCCCGAATTAACGGCCCGGCCCAGAACCCATCTAGCGGGCCTGAATTGCGCCTTTCTCGCCCTGATGAGGCAGAACCTGCAGCAAGCGCTTCGCAATCTACATTGTCGCAATACGAGCAAGATGTGAAGGACTACAAAGCGGATGCACTCGCTATCGTTAACAAGAAGAAGGCCATTGCCATTCAGGAAGCTATAAAGCAGTGCCCAGAGCTAGAAAAAATACCACCTCTTGAGGGAGAAGCGCCAGTTCAGGAGATCAAAATTCCTGCGTCTGCAGCACCAACTTACGCGGTGCAATACGAGCAAGATAAGAAGGAGAAGATAGCGCTGGCCATCGATTTATTTATAAAGAAGCTGGCCATTGTCATTCAGGCGGCCGGAGACCAAGCTATTTCAGCGCTGAAGTTGTCTTTCCAGGAGCGAAAAGAAATGCCGCATCTTAAGGGAGAAACGCCATTTCTGAAGGTCAAAATGCCTCTTCGAAAAATGATAAAAGACGCGCGAAAAATATTCGATGATTTTCAGAATCGTTTTCCTGAGGACGTTATGAAATACAAGCAAAAAACAGACATCGCGCAGAGGCTGTGGATGACACTTCATTCGATGCATTTTATGAACGAAGGCGATACCGTTCATCCGCCGCAATTTGAAAAAATTATGCAAGATGCGCGCAATTACATCCCTGAATTACTGTTATTGAATATCGCGGGCACGCAGCCAGAGAACGTTTCTCGCGAACAGATCAACCGCCTGTACCGCGCATGTTTTCAAGCGGCGAGGAACGAGGCATTAGCTGCTATCAGAGAGCAAAATCCAGCAATTCTTCGCCGTTTAAACGACGATCAGTTCAAAACGGCGACTGAAAATTACGAGAGCGATTTTTTTAAAGAATTCGACAGGCTTTCATCCCCAGCCAACGATAAAGAATATTTTGTACCTGCCGTTCTAGCGCAAGCGCATGAAAACGTGAAAATCCGCGTGGAATCGGGTAATAAGCAGTCCTTGAGAAAGATCGATGAGATGCTGGCGGCGTCTATCACGCCCACTATGCTTTTAGCCAAAATGTCATCTGCGGCTGCCGTTGCACTAGCACTCGCACCGCCCCGTGTAACGCCGATCGATACCGGGCCTGCAGCTGCACTCGCACCGTCCCGTATTACGTCGACCGATATCGGGTCAAGTACTTCCAAGTCGCCGCAACGTTCTAATTTCCATAAGCGATTCCGTTAGAAAGATAAAATCTCCAGCCTGATGCGCAAATAAATAGCGCCAAAATAAAAAGGAAGCCAATCGGCTTCCTTTTTCACATTCCCCGACCTGCTTCACTCCTCCGGCATTTTCAAGCGCCCGGTATGGTAATCGTACTCATAAACTTCACCGTAACGCCCCCATTCCACGGCGATCTCAAGCACGCGCTTGGCTTCTTCCTCTTCCAGCGACCCCTCCAGCAAATCGAGGAACGGTTTCTCCGGCAATGCGCCGGCAGGCTCTTGTTCCAGTCTTTCCCGAATGAGCGCTGCCAACGGTATATGCGCCAATAATTGCTGCCCGAAGATGGCTTTTCTGGAGCTATGGTCAGCCTCTGCATAGCGTATGCCGAGCGGCGTGAGAAGGATGTCGCCCTCTGCGACGTGCGCCAGCCCAAGCAGGTTGAGCGCTTCGTAGGTCGGGAACAATTCGTCATCGGACAATTCCGCTTCTTCCGCCAGATGCGGCAGATCGGCCTTGCCGTTAAATGGCGCAGCCGCCAACAAGTCGAGCACGCCTTCGATCCGGGCGACGTCGGTATCCGGCAGCCGATAATATGGCACGGCCTGGGCGACGGTATCGAGCGCGGCTTCGCGGGCCGGGCGCAATGTCATCAGACCGTAGACTTCATCAATGAGCGCGCGCACTTCTCTGGAATCGACATCGCGCGGCCGCGGCAGATCGATCTTGATTTCGCTGCGGATCATGCCGGGATCGCTCGACAGAATAATGATGCGGTCGGCCATCATCACCGCTTCTTCGATATTGTGGGAAACGATCAGAATGCCTTTGGTCGGAATCCGGTCGGTATCCCAAAGTTCCAGAATATCGTCGCGCAGCGTCTCGCCGGTGAGCACGTCCAGCGCTGAAAAGGCCTCGTCCATCAACAATACGTCAGGGCCGATCACCAGGGCGCGCGCAATGCCCACGCGCTGCCGCATGCCGCCGGAAAGTTCGCGCGGTAGCGCGCCGCCGAAGCCGGACAGCCCGATCATGTCTAGCATCGCATCGGCCCGTTGTTCGCGTTCGTTGCGGTCGATGCCTTGCGCTTCCAGTCCAAGCTCGACGTTTTGCTGCACCGTCAGCCAGGGAAACAGGGCGAACGATTGAAACACCATCGCGATACCGGATGCCGGGCCATATATTTCCTGGCCGCGATAGGTCGCGCGGCCGGCGTCGGCAGGAATCAAGCCCGCAATGATGCGCAACATGGTCGATTTGCCCGAGCCGGACTTGCCGAGCAAGGCCACAATTTCACCCGTTTGCAACGCAAAATTGACGCCATCCAGAATTTTCCGTGGCGCGCCCTCGGCGCTGCCGAAGGACTTCGCAACGCCTGCCAGTTCAATTAATTTGATACGGTCCATGATGCTTCCTTAAATACGCTCGGCGGCTAGCAGGTAGAGCTTGCGCCAGAAGAATCGGTTTAATAACATAACGAATACGCACATCACGCCGATGCCTAAGGCAATGCGATGAAAATCGCCGGCGTCTGTCATCTGCTTGATGTAGCTGCCGAGACCATCGGCCACCAGCGTGGTCTTGCCCCAGGTGACGTATTCGGCAACGATACTGGCGTTCCAGGAGCCGCCGCTGGCCGTGATGGCCCCGGTGATATAGCTCGGGAATATGGCCGGCAGATAAAAGCGCTTCCATTTGAGCCAACCTTTAATGCCCAGATTATCGGCCGCCAGCCGCAATTCGTTCGGAATCGTTGCAGCACCCGCCACGACGTTGAACAGCAGATACCACTGCGTGCCGAAAACCATCAGCGGGCTCAGCCAGATATTCGGCGAAAGCTTGAAGGTTACCAGCGAAAACACCACCACCGGGAACATCAGGTTAACCGGAAAGGCTGCCAGGAATTGCGCGAACGCCTGCACCCGTTGCGAATATTGCGGACGCAAACCGATCCAGACTGCGACCGGCACCCAGAACAGCGAGGCCAGCCCAATAAGCAACAGGACGCGCGCCAGTGTAATCAGGCCGAGGCCGGCAACGTGTACGAACTCTCCCCAGCCGACCACCGAATGCACGAACGCCACCAACCGATAAGCCGCCCCCAGCGCGACCAGCAATACCAGCACATCCCAGGCGCGCGACCAGGCTGCGGCAGAGGCGCTTGCCTCGGCGCGCGGCGGCGCTGTTTCCCGGGAGAAGCTGAACCAGCCCAATGTGAGATTCAATGTCGCCCAGATGCGGTCCGTCACGGCGCGCACCAGGTTGCTGCGGCGGCCCCAGTCCAACATCCAGGAACGCTGCCCGTTTTCGCCCTGGGATTCCTCGAATTTGAATTTGTCGGCCCAGGCCAGCAGGGGGCGGAAGAATAACTGGTCGTACAGCACGATACCGGCCAGCATGGTGCCGGTGGCCCATGCGATGGCTCTACCGTTTTCCTGTTCGATGGCCACTGCAATATAGGCCCCGATACCGGGCAGCTTGATGTCCTGGCCGGCGACCGAAATGGCCTCTGCGGCCACCAGGAAAAACCAGCCGCCGGACATCGACATCATCATGTTCCACAGCAGCCCCGGCATGGCGAACGGCAGATCCAGACGCCAGAAACGCTGCCAGCCGGATAAACGGAATACCCGCGCGGCTTCATGCAGCTCCGGCGGCACCGTGCGCATCGATTGATAAAGGCTGAACGCCATATTCCATGCCTGCGATGTAAAAATCGCAAAAATCGCGGCGCATTCCACGCCCAGCAGATTACCGGGAAACAACAGAATGAACGGGGCAATGGCGATGGCCTGGAAACCGAGAATGGGGACCGATTGCAGCACATCGAGCAATGGGATCATTATTTTCTCGGCGGCGCGGTATTTCACCGCCACGGCAGCAAAGACGAAGCTGAATATCAGCGAACAGGCCAGCGCGGCAAACATGCGCAAAATGGTGCGCAGCAGGTAATACGGCAGATAAATCAGATTGAGCGCTATCGGCGTGGGCTGGCCGACGACAAACGGATGGCTCATTTGCATCGCACCAAACGCCACTGCAATGAAAATCGTCAGAACTACCGGCAACAGTGCCCAATCCCAACGGTTGGGCGCCGCCGCCAGCAAGGTCTGGGCCGATCTGCGCGGCGTAAATAATTCAAACATCGTCAATCCCTTGCTTAATTTGTCATTCTTGCGATATCTCAGATAGCTCAGATCCCAGGCGCAGGGTTAATGCCGTTCAGTGAAGGCGCCGTCCGGTGGGGTGTGGCGGGCGCCTTCACTGCACGGCATTACGGTCCAGGGTCGGTTTTTTCGCAAAGGATTTCACGCCAGCCCGCGGGCCGGTGCATTGCAACCGGTGAGAGTCTAAAGCAAGTATTTTTCATAACGATGACATCCGAATTAGTGCAGCGCCGCAATTTTGCTATAAAAAGCGATTTCCTGCCCTAGTGAATTGATATTTAAAGCAAAATAATTGCTTGTTCGGACTTTGCGTGGGTGCTTTTTGAAACCTGTTTGCGTTTTACCTGTTGCGGTGACCCTTCGACAGGCTCAGGGCGAACGGGGGTCTTTAAGTTTTCACGAAAACCCCGTTCAGACTGCGGCCTGCTCAGGGCTAACGGGGTTTGGTAAGAATTTTAAAGACCCCATTCACCCATGGCAGGCCGCAGGCTGAACGGGGTTTTCGTGAAAATTTAAAAATTCCCGTTCGCCCTGAGTCTGTCGAAGGGTCACCGCAACGGGCAAAACTCAAAGGATCTACCTAAACCCTGCGCTGCGCTCCATCACTTTCCCGGCAATCATTTCACCGATAGGCAGTGCAGAAGTAGCCGCCGGCGATGGCGCATTGCAGACATGCAGCATGCGGGCAGTCTCCAGAAACAAAAAGTCGTGCACCAGAGTGCCGTCTTCCAGCACCGCCTGCGCGCGTATCCCCGCTTCGCAAGGCAGCAGATCATCCAATTCCAGGCTCGGCGCATATTTACGGCATTGCGCCAGATAACCGGCTTTGAAAATCGAATTTTTCATTTCCGCAACGCCATGCCTGAAATTGCGGCGCATGGTGCGCCAGAAACCCGGAAAGGCCAGATATTGTGCGACGTCGCGTTGATTGAATGAAAACTTCGGGTACCCCTCGCGCGCGAAACCCAATACGGCGTTCGGACCGACCGTGACGCTGCCGTCGATCATGCGCGTCAAATGCACGCCCAGGAAGGGCAGATCGGGTTCGGGAATGGGATAGATCAGATGGCGCACGATATTGTTTTTGGATGCCGCCAGCCGGTAATATTCGCCGCGAAACGGGATGATCTGGTGCTTCGCAGGGATGCCCGCGAGCCTGGCCATCCGATCCGATTGCAAACCGGCGCAAACAATTAATTGCCTGGCCTGCCAGTTTTGTTCGCCCGCAATGATGTCGACGATAGCGTCCGACTCTTTAATAGCCGTGACGGCGACACCCAACTGGAGCATTGCGCCCTTTTGCCGGAGCGCATTTGCCATACCCTCACACACCAGGCGATAGTCGACAATCCCCGTCTCTGCCACAAACAAGGCGCCGACCCCCGCCACGTTCGGCTCCCGTTCCTTGAGCGCCGCCGCATCCAGTAAATCGACTTTGATCCCGTTATGTTGCGCCCGGGAGGCCAAGGCGTGCATCCGCTCCAGCTCCAGCGCATTGGTCGCTACCAATAGCTTGCCGCAGGTCTCGTACTTGATGCCGTGCTGGTCGCAAAAATCCTTCGTGGCCTGCGCGCCGCGCCGGCAAAAATCGGCTTTCAAACTGCCGGGCGCGTAGTAGATGCCGGCATGGATCACCCCGCTGTTGTGGCCGGTTTGATGCCGGGCCAGGCCGCTTTCTTTTTCCAGCAGGATCAAGCGCGCGTCCGGCTCCCGCTCCAGCAATTTCAGGGCGCTGGCCAAACCCACAATCCCGCCGCCGATCACGCAATAGTCGTAAACCATACGTTAAACCGGCGCGGCATCCAGCTTGAAAATACCGACTACCTCGGCCAATTTAGCGGCCTCGCCTTGTAGCGACTGCAAGGCAGAAGCGGCTTGTTCCACCAACGCCGCATTTTGCTGGGTAACTTCGTCCATTTGCGTAATCGCCCGGTGAACTTGTTCAATGCCGATGCTCTGCTCCTTGCTGGCAGCGGTAATTTCGGCAACGATGCCGGTCACCTTATAGACACTGCTCACCACGTCATTAATGGTGCTGCCGGCTTGCTCCACCAATTGCGTGCCGAAACCGACCTTGTCGACCGAATCTGCAATCAGCGTTTTGATTTCTTTCGCCGCTGCTGCCGAGCGCTGCGCCAAACTGCGCACTTCACTGGCGACCACCGCAAAGCCCCGTCCCTGTTCGCCGGCCCGCGCCGCTTCCACTGCCGCGTTCAGCGCCAGGATATTGGTCTGAAAAGCGATGCCGTCGATGACGCCGATGATATCGACGATTTTCCTGGCC
>JAQGNR010000200.1 GCA_028291765.1 Herbaspirillum sp. | reverse complement strand
AATCATGACCGCATCAAAATGAAGCTGAAAGGGCTGAGTCCCGTGCAATACAGAACTCAACCCTTGGGCGCCTAGCAAACTCAACCGTCCAACTTTACGGGGTCAGTTCAGAAAGGGGCTTTTTTATTGCTTGGCGGAAGCGAGTGAGCCACCTGCGTGGCTCACGCGTGAGATTCGAAGGCCATGCGCGTACTCGCGCTGGAGCGGCCTGCGGGACGCAGGCGAATCGCCCATCTGCTGCCGCAGCGCGGCAGCCTCGCGCGCCGCGCGCGCGTTCGTGGTCCTGATCAGGCTTTCCTAACGCGGCCAGGAACCCCCCGTGAGATTCGAAGCAGTTTCTCGCGGTGCTCGGGCTTAGGCAGTTATTGGCCGCCTAGTCTTCTATCGCGGCTAAGCCATTACGCATTTTTTCTTTGAGACCATTGAGCATCTGCTGAAGCACTTCTGGCGGATGTCCCGTCCAATCATTCACCTTACCGACGATTCTCACCGGGTGAGGTGTACGGTAGGATTGTGTAAGGTTACCGGGAAATCGTTTATTCGTCAGGTTAGGGTCATCCTCAAAGGTGCCTGTGGGTTCGACGATGTAGATGTAACCACGGTCCCCCACTCCGGCAAGCGAGGTGGACAATTCCGCACCCCAGACAGCCGGCTCCAGGAGCGCAGTAAAATATACGTTGTTTGAGACCCGACCCTCCTCGAAGTTGGATGCGAAACCTGGTACTAACATGTCGTCTATTTCTAGATGATATTTAGTACCATGGTAAAAAGGCCTTTTCACGTTGCCACAGCTCTCATGCGTCACTGGGGTCCAATCTACAATGCTCATATGCGCATCTCCTAAAATTTCATTTTTGGCATAACGCAAACTTTAATGTGAAGGTCTGTTTTTGGTTGCGAGTTTTGTTGGCTTGTTTCAAGCTGCATCTGCCGCAGCAAAGTGGGCCATCTGATCCGCGTGTGCCTTCACAAAGGCTGGGCGGGCCGTAGCGCGCGCGACGTAGTTGCGGCAAGTGGAATAGTTCGTCAACCCGTTGAAGCGATCAACGAGGCGCAAAACATCTGCCATAAGAATATCGGCGATCGAAAAAGTGCCGGCTAACCACTCGCGCCCTGCCAGCACCGCTTCCATGCGCTTGAGCCGGGCCTCGAGGAACGTGTCAAAAAACTTCCGCATAGACGTTTCTTCGGTATCACCGGAGAATTTAAAAAAAGACCAGGGCTGGCTTGCTGCCTCAACCGAAGCGAGCGCTGCAAACAGCCACTGTTTGACCTCGTTCCGCTTATGCGGATCGACTGGCATCAGCGCTTCACTCCGCTCACCCAGGTGAAGCAGAATCGCACCGCTTTCGAAGATCGCGATGTCTCCATCGGTTAGCCAAGGGACTTGGCCAAAAGGCTGGTGCGAAAAATGTTCATCTTTTCGGTCGCGGAATGGCACGCTCTCGACGCGATAGGGCAGCCCGGCTTCTTCCAATGCCCAACGCACCCGTAAGTCTCGCACGTACCCGCGAGGCATTTCAGGAACCCAATCGAAAGTGGTAAGGATCAAATCAGTCATTCAGCATTCTCCAAGACAATAGATTGGGCAGGCAGAAGGGATAAGCGAGCGTCAATATCGCCAGTTCGAGCCAAGTCGTCACATATCGCAACGACCCTTTCTCGCGATCGGCATCTGCGTGCCAGGAACGCCAATCGAATGGGCTATTCATCAACAAGCTCAGTATGCTGCTGAAAACTCTAATGCAGTTGGGCCAAATTTGCCGAGCCGCCAAAGCCATGCGACATATGAAGAACGCGCCTACGCTGGCTTCTCCTTAACCCAGGCTTTTGCAGAATTCGGCAGTTGGCGCATCGACCGGAAAGCACGCTTCGACATGCAGCTCGTCCAGCGTGATGTCGCGCGGCGTGCCGAACGTCGTCATGGTAGAGAAAAAGCTCAGTTTGACTCCGCCGTGGTCGAAGGATGTCGTCAGTATCGGGGCCGGGGCCGCTCCGGGTTGGTGATGGCGCCAGTGGGTTGGCACGCCCGGATAGCCCAGCATTTCTTCAAGTAGGTCCTTGGCTTTCGTATCCGCCACCGATGCCGCGACTTCATTGTGCAGATGACGCAGCAGATTGCCTGCTACCTCTTCCCAGTTATCGATGGCGGGCCGCAGGTCGGCAGGATCGAAAATTTGCCGCAGCAAATTGGCGTGCTTGCTATCGCGGCCATCGAGCATGAAACGATTGACCTTTTTCGCCGCTTCGTTGGCCATCAGGACGTCCCAATGCTTGTTGAGCAAAAACGCAGGAAACGGCTCTTGCTGTGCCAGCATCGCTTCGACGGCATAACGCATTTGCGCCAGCTTGGGGGCATCGAGTTCCGTTTCCATGTAATTCGGTGCAAACCCGCCGGCGATCAACAGCCTGTTTCGCTGACGCAGCGGGACTTCCAGCGATTCGGATAAACGCGTGATCATCTCGCGGCTAGGCTGGGCTTTTCCCGTTTCAACGTAACTCAAGTGACGCGCTGAAATGTCGGCCTGCAATGCCAGATCGAGTTGACTCAGGCGCCGGACCACGCGCCATTCGCGAATCAGGCAGCCGACCGCGCCAAGGGTTGATGTTGAGCTTCTGATTTCCATGGCCTGATTGTAACCGTGCTGTTGATACGGGGCCATAACCTCGGAGGTTATGGCTCGATGACGTGGCGGGTAATTGATTAAGCGTGCAACCGGCGCCAAGATGCATTCCATATTAGCGACGGAGAAGAATATGCTGCGCAGGGAATTTATCGGCTATTCAGTAAGTACTGCAGGCCTGCTGGGCATGCCAGCGGCGGCGGCAGGACCTGCTGCCTCGAGCAAGCTTGCGCACCACGCGTCGATCAGCGCGGCCGTGTTCCATGCAAGCCGTCGATTTGCGCAGACAAGTTTCGGGAAAATTGCCTACATTGAGCGCGGAACTGGGAGAGCGGCGCTATTTCTCCATGGTTTTCCGCTCAATGGATTTCAGTGGCGCGGTGTGCTTGCGCCATTATCGGAATTGCGGCGTTGTATCGCCCCTGATTTCCTGGCCCTGGGCTACACCGAGGTCCGCCCCGGCCAGGATGTCGGCCCGGATGCACAGGTGGCGATGCTGGCCGAATTTCTGGACGCACTCGACATCGCCAAGGTCGACCTGGTCGCCAACGACAGTGGCGGCGCGATAGCCCAGCTGTTTCTGGTGCGCTATCCGCATCGGGTGCGGACCTTATTGCTGACCAATTGCGATACCGAAATCGAATGCCCGCCTGCTGCCCTGGTTCCGGTCATTTTGATGGCCCACGCGGGCACGTTTGCGGACAGGTGGCTCGCCAGTTGGCTGGCGGACAAACCATTGGGGCGGTCCGCCGAAGGCCTGGGCGGCCAGTGTTATGCCGATCCCAGCAACCCGACAAATGAAGCGATCGACTGCTATTTGCAACCACTGCTCAATTCCCCGCAAAGAAAGGATTTGGTGCACGCCTATGCCATCAGCCTTGAAAACAACTTCTTGACGGGAATCGAGTCCGGGTTGCGATTATCCAAAGCCCCAACCCGAATCGTATGGGGCGGCAGCGACAGGATTTTTTCACGCGCCGGAGCCGCTTACCTGCATCGAACGATGGGGTCTTCAAGAGGCGTGCGGCAACTGCGTGCCAGCAAACTGTTCTGGCCGGAAGAAAGGCCGGAAGTGATCATCGCTGAAGCGCAAAGGCTTTGGGCCGCAGCGTAAAACAGAAGCAAAAGCGCAGCCTGTCCGGCGCCGCCGCGAACCCGCGGGCAATATCGCCGCTCGCGCCAACTATGTTGAAAACAACGAAAGCCAGCTATGCCGACCGCCAAAGAAAAAGCCATCCTGTTTCACTCCCTCCATGTGCCCGGGCGCCCGTTGGTATTGTTTAATTGCTGGGATGCCGGCAGCGCGAAGGCAATTGTCGCCGGCGGTGCTGTTGCGGTTGCAACAACAAGCTGGGCTGTGGCGGCCGCGCACGGCTATCTTGACGGCGAGCACACGCCGTTCGCTGTCGTAACCGACAATCTGGCGCAGATCGCCAGTACCGTTGAGGTTCCAGTCTCAGTCGACCTGGAAAGCGGGTACGGGGGCACACCCGAGCAGGTCGCAGCATCGGTCGAACGCGCCATCGAGGCAGGTGCAATCGCTTGCAATCTGGAGGACTGTGACATGCTAAGTGGCGGCATTCGCGGCGCGGCCGAGCAGGCGCGTCGGCTCCACGCCGTGCGTGCCGTGGCGGCCCGGCTTGCACTGCCGTTCTTTATCAATGCGAGGACTGATGCCTTCCTCCAGAGCGCACCGAATACGCACGATGCTGCAATGCTCGATGAAACGATTTCACGGGCCAGGCTTTATGCAGAAAACGGCGCGGACGGCCTTTTCGTTCCCGGCTTATCCGACAGCAAACTGATAGAGCGGCTGGTGCGAGCATCGCCACTGCCTGTCAATCTCATGATCGGTGATCTGACGCCGCCGCTCGCAACCCTGGCCACGCTCGGAGTTGCGCGCGTCAGTTACGGCCCGGTTCCCTATCTGCAGATGATGAAGTCACTTGAAGAAGCCGCGCGTGCTGCCGTCTATGGCATTTCATGAGGGCGCCGAGCCCGATGGCCGTGCTCATCCTTTTTCGAACTACATGCCGATGAAAACGAATCGCATCTTTGCGCGCCCCTTCTCTCCGGTCTTGATGATGTGGGCGCTTGCTGAACTCGTCCTTGCGCTGTGGCCGTCCATGTTGCGCGCGCAATCGGCGCCAGGGCTGCCGCCCTCGGCGGCTCTAAACCGGTTGGCGCAGCAGTTTTACGACACGCGAGTACGTATGGGCCTGGTGGATCTGACCACACGAGCGAGCGCGGGCGG
>JAQGNR010000190.1 GCA_028291765.1 Herbaspirillum sp. | reverse complement strand
CCCCGTTCGCCCTGAGTAGGGCGAAGCCCGTATCGAAGGGTCACCTCCACAGGTAAAACCTAAAGAACCGCATTCTTAAACAACGCGCGCGACATTCTTAAGTTGCTCGACCAGCGCAGCAGCATCCTTGATCAAAATGCCAGGCATGCGTTTAACAGGCTCGCTTATTTTCAGCGTAGTCCAGCGCGGCGATACATCCACGCCAAGGTCGATTAATGGAATCACATCCAACGGCTTTTTCTTCGATTTCATCAGATTCGGCAAACTGACGAACCGCGGCTCATTCAACCGCAGGTCGGCAGTAATAATCGCCGGTAAACTCAGCCGCAGCGTTTCCGAACCACCATCGACATCGCGGACAACCGTCACTGTGTCGCCATCAAGCGTCACCTTCGAAGCGCAAGTCGCTTGCGGCCATCCCAGCAGCGCCGCCAGCATCTGCCCGGCCTGATTACAGTCATCGTCAATCGCCTGCTTGCCGAGGATGATCAATTGCGGCAGCTCTTTGGCGGCAATGGCCGCCAGCAATTTAGCCACCGCCAGCGGCTGCAGCTCGGCATCGGTCTCAACCAGAATGCCGCGATCGGCGCCTATCGCCAGCGCCGTGCGCAGCGTGGCCTGACATGCATCCACGCCGCAGGAAACCGCGACGACCTCCGTGACCTTGCCGGCCTCTTTCAGCCGCGTCGCTTCTTCAACCGCAATCTCATCGAAAGGGTTCATCGACATTTTCAGATTCGCGGTGTCGATGCCGGAGCCATCGGACTTGACGCTGATCTTGACGTTGAAATCCACCACCCGCTTTACAGGCACCAATACTTTCATTGCAAGATCCTCGACTTATTTATCCACGAACGCGCGCTCGATGACGTAATGGCCCGGATGGCTCATATTGCCCTCCGTCAAACCCTTCGCTTCGAGCACCGCCACCGTGTCTTTGAGCATGGCAGGACTGCCGCACAACATGAAACGGTCTTCTTCCACATTGAAAGCAGGCACCTCGATCTTGTCGAAGAATTCATCGCCGCTCAGCAATTGCGGAATCCGGCCCTGATTGACAAACGCTTCTCTGGTCACCGTCGGGTAATAGAGCAAACGATCCGCGACCATCTCGCCGAGCAATTCATGATTGAACAGATCGTTCGAAATGCGATCCTGATAAGCCAGTTCGTGGATGTGACGGCAGCCGTGCACCAGAATTACCTTTTCAAACTTCTCATAGATATCCGGGTCATGCACGATACTCATGAACGGCGCCAGGCCGGTGCCGGTGCCGAGCAAATACAACCTTTTGCCGGGCAACAGATTCTGGCTCAGCAAGGTGCCCGATGCTTTGCGGCCCACCAGAATAGAGTCGCCCACTTTGATATTCTGCAGGCGCGAGGTCAACGGCCCATCCTGGACCTTGATGCTCAAGAACTCCAGCTGCTCTTCGTAATGCGGGCTGACCATGCTATACGCCCGCATCAAAGGCTTGCCTTCGACATTCAAACCGATCATGGTGAATTGCCCGCTCTGATAGCGGAAACTGACTTCCCGTGTCGTGGTGAAGGAAAACAGGCGGTCCGTCCAGTGATGCACCGACAAAACCTCTGCTTCGTAAAAATTACTCATCGCGCCACCCTTTCATCAAACATTCCGTAAACCCCGCATCGACCGCGCCAAAAGCGATTTGACGCAGGTAGCTCCAGGGATAAATACCGCGATCGTGCTGATCCGAAAAATACAGCCGCACGCCGGTCGAACCCAATACTTCTATATCCAGCAGCGTAATATCGGCGGCCACCGGAATCACGTCGTTCAATTTTCTGCGCGTGCTTTCGCACACACTGCAACGGCACGAGCGTCTCAATACCTTGTGCGAGAGCGTGACATGCGCGCCGTTCCACACCAGTTCCAGCGTCCGGTCTTTTTTATTCAGATTGATGGCTGAAGGCCAATCCGTCTGCTCGCTCAACGCCGCCTCACAAGACATTGCGCACACCATCGGGACCAATTTCCATACTGAAACCTTCGCAGCCGCCTTCCGATAATTCACTGCCCATCGCCGCCAGGCTTTCCTCCCGAATCAATTTCTTGATCGAACGCACCATGGCGACGAATTCAGGATTATCCATCATCTCCGGCTTGCGCGGGCGCGGCAGCGGCACTTCGATCTCGGCCTTGACCCGGCCAGGCCTGGCCGTCATCACATAAATCCGATCCGACAGAAAAATCGCCTCCTCGATATCATGCGTAATAAACAGCACCGATAAGCGCAAGCGCTGCCACATATTGGTCAGGATTTCCTGCATCACCGAGCGCGTCTGCGAATCGAGCGCGCCGAAAGGCTCATCCATCAACAACACCTGCGGACTGGTGGCCAGCGCCCGGACGATCCCGACCCGCTGCTTCATGCCGCCCGAAAGCTGGGACGGATAATGATTTTCGAACGCCAGCAAACCGGTCAGCCCGAGCAGGGTGCGCGCCTGCGTTTCCCGCTTGGCCGCCGACACGCCCTGCATCTTCAAGCCGAATTCAACATTCTTGCGCACCGTCATCCAGGGAAACAGCGAGTACTGCTGGAACACCACGCCGCGGTCGGAACCCGGCCCCCGAATCCGTTTGCCATCCAGCAACAGCGCCCCGTTATCGACTTTGGTGAAGCCGGCAACGGCATTCATCAACGTCGATTTGCCGCAGCCGGACGGACCGATCAGCGAGACGAACTCGCCCGGCTGTACATTAAGCGTCACAGACTTCACTGCATTGATGACTGTCCCACGCGCTTTAAAACTGATATTGACGTCGCGCACGTCGATATGGCCTGCTGCGGTGTTTGTTCCGATACTCATTTCTTTGCGCCTCCTGCGGCGCCAATCCAGGGCGTCGCCAATTTCGAACAAATTTGAATCGCCTTGCTGCAGATCAGACCCAGCACGCCGATGGTGATCATACCGAGCGCAATTTCCGCATACGAAATCAAGGAATACGCTTCCCAGGTGAAATAACCGATACCGAATTGCCCCGAGATCATTTCAGCCGCAATCAGCGATACCCAAGCCACCCCCATGCCGACTGCCAGGCCGGTGAAGATATGCTGCAACGCGCCCGGAATCACGACGGAGAAAATAAGATCCCTTTCCCTGGTGCCCAAACTGCGCGCGGCACGGAACAGGACTTCATCAATTTCTTCAACGCCGTGAATCGTATTGAGCAGAATCGGAAAGAAGGCGCCGAGAAACGTAATGAAGACGATGCTCACCTCATTACTCGGCCAGAGCATGATCGCCATCGGCACCCAGGCAATGGCCGGGATCGGCCGTAATACTTCCAGCGCCGGCATCGTCAGTGCGCGGAAGATGCGATAACGGCCAATCAGAATGCCAAAAAATACCCCAACCACGCCGGCCAGAAAAAAGCCGATGAGAACACGGCGCAAGCTGATGCCGACATTCATGATGAACTTGGCAGAGCGATTGACTTCGCGCACCTTGTCCCAGACATCCCCCGGCGTCGGGATATTCTCAAAACGCATATAAAAATCCAGCCGGTATTTGGTCGCCAGATACCACACCAACAGCACGCTGCCAATCGACATAGCGCCCAGGATGTAGCGCGCAATATCCGACCCCAGCCAATCGATCACCTTCGACGCGACGGAAACCCCATCCGCATTCTCTTCCGGCAGGACGCCGGCGCCGCCCTGGATGGCGAACAACAAGCGCTTCTTCGATGCCGGTTTCGACTTCTTCGGCATGGAACGCACTGCGGGGTCTATCGTTGAAGCTACCGTTTGACGATCAGTCATTGCCATAATTATTTCTCCAGCTTGGATAGAACTTCGGTATAAGTAGCCACTGTCGCACCGGCTTTGGCGGCATAGGCTTCCGCATCCTTTTTCAGCATGAACGGCACCGCGTCAAAATTTGCGGTTCCCATTCCACTCACCGAATAAAAGGCTTTATCGGCAAAGACCTTGATGCCGAGCACCTTGTCATAGACATAGGCCACTGCAATTTTCTTGCCCGCACCCTGATACTTCTTGATGCCCATGAATGTGCATACCGTAGAGCTCAGCGGCACAATCGCGCCGCCGTCGATCCAGATCTCGCCGGCCTCTTTCGGACGTGTCACAGGCTTGTTGCAGATCGGATCCTTGCCTGCGATGTCGTAGTTCGCCAAGGTTTGCTTTTGCAATTCATAATTCTGTCCGCGCTCTTTAAACGCCTCGCGCAAATAAGTTTCATTGACCCAGGCATCGACATTGAACTGCTTAACGCGATTCAACTTTTGCAAGACCCCATAATCGGTCTTGATGGCGTTAACCAGAATCGGTTTAATGGTCGGATCGAGGGTATGAATGCCGCCAGGGCCGAGGAAAATATAGACCACCTCTTTTTCGATCTTGGTCCATTGCTGAATTTTTTCGGCGGCTGCCTTGGGATCTTTTCTGACCCAGTCATCCGCATCCATCAGCGCCTTGATATAAGCGACCACCACTTCCGGATATTTTTCGGCGAAGTCCTTACGCACGACTACGCCGTGAAACGTCGGTATCTTGGTTTCGGCGCCGTCGAAGATTTTGCGGGCGAAGCCGCGGTACGGCAGCAGTTCGGCGAACGGCACGAAATCGGCATGCGCATCGATCTTTTTCTCTTGCAGATTAGTGGTGCCGATTTCGGGCGTCTGGCTGACCAGATTCCAGTAATCGTCAGGCCAGCCACGCGCCTGCATGGCCTGCAGCAACATACCGTGCGCGGCCGAACCGAATGGCACCGATACATCCTTGCCCTTCAAATCGGATAGCTGATAGTAAGGACTGTCCTTATTGACCACCACGCCGTTACCGGCGCCGAAAGCGTTATAAGCGATCACCGCGATCAATTGCGTTTCATTGCCCTTGCTCTGCTGCCCGGTCGCGCCGTTGATCAGCAACGGATAATCGCCCATCATGCCGATCTGGATTTTGTCGGCGATCATGCCGTTGGTAATGGGTGGCCCGGAAGTGGCGTTTTGCCAATCGAGCTTGAAGTCGATATTGCTGTACTTGCCGGTTTTCGGAAGATACTTCTCAAGCAGCCCAAGCTCCTTGATGACAATACCGCCGGTGACGGTATTGGTGGTCGTATTTTGCGTCCCGATTCCGATGGTGACGGTCTCTCTGGCGTGCGCAGGAAGAGGTGAAATAAAAAACAGACTTGCCGCAAACAACAGCATCGCGCTGGCGCCAAAGTATTTCATACCGCGAGTATTTCTGGTTTCGCGGATCAGTGAGAGCGAGATAGCCATTTCCATTCCTTCCGGGTCGGTGATTCACAATATAAAAATATCGCTGCACAAAACAACAACGCGTCAATAACACTTCAACAACGCCCAACAAACCCCAACAACGCTTAAGCCATCTCCATCAACTGATTTCTCTTGTCCTTTTTTTCTGCCCATATATCGGCCTCGGGCAGCGGCTCCTTCGATTCCGTAATCAACGGCCATGCCTTGGTCAACTGGATATTGAGTTCGACATATTCCTGTTGCGCCGCCGGCAGCGCCGTCTCATCGTAAATTGCCTCGACCGGACATTCGGCCACGCACACACCGCAATCGATGCACACTTCAGGATCGATGACCAGGAAGTTCGGCCCTTCATGAAAGCATTCGACCGGACAAACCGCGACGCAATCCGTGTATTTGCAGCCGATGCAGGATTCTCCGACGACGTGTGTCATCACGCACCTCCCTTGAGAACAATGGTTGCCAGCGCCAGCTTCGAAAGCTTGCGCACATCCGAGTCCACATCGTTTTGCGCCAGCTCAAGGAATTTAACGGCCCGCTCATCGCCGATTTCACCCAAGGCGATCACAGCCTCCTTGCGAAGATTGCTGATCGGATGCGTCAGCGCGCTGCATAAGGCCGGCACTGCTGGCTTGGCGCGCAACTTGCCCAAACTGCGCGCCGCTTTGAGCCGGACTTGCCAGAATTCATCGTCCATCGCCCGCACCAGATCGGGAACGCCGAGCGTCAGGCCGAGTTTGCCGATGGTGACCGCCGCTTCCTCCCGTACCTGCCACACCGGGTCCAGCAGCACGCGGCTCAAAGCAGGCTGGATGCTTACCTCGGAGCAATAGCCGAGTGCGCCCACCGCAACGCGCCGCACCTCATGATCCTGATCGTTGGCTGCCGCGTTCGTCAGCGCGCCGATTGCCTCAACTTTCTTGAGATAACCCAACACACCGACCGCTTCGCGACGCACCCCCGCATCGCTATCCTGCAATGCGTTCATCGCGGGTTCAAATGCCGAGGCCGCTCTCAAGGCCTTGATGGCATGCAAGGCAAAGGCCTTGACCTGCGGGTCGTCGTCGGAAAGATAAGGAAGCAAATAATGTGCCGATTCCGTTTGTTTCAATTCGGCAAGCGTCAGCGCTGCGGCCTTCCTGACCTCTTGATCGGCATCCTTCAAAAGCGGCGTCAAAGCCTCCAGAACTTCCGGCTCTTCATACCCTTCAATGGCTTTTGCCGCCTCCAAACGCACGCTCGCATCGACATCGGCCAGTGCGCGAATGATCAAGGGCGCGATGTCATACTCTTCCTCGGTGTAGGGCAGATCGATCACCGCAATGCGGCGCACCGCAGGATCGTCGCTTTGCAGCCGGTCGTGAATACTGATAGCAATCATGTCAACTCCTATCGAACCAGATATGGGATATTGACGTGCACAGCGCCGGTTGGGCAATCCTGTTCGCACGGCATGCAATACCAGCACTCATCGAATTTCATGAACGCTTTGTTGGTAACGAAATCGATCGCCAGCACATCCAGCGGGCAGACGTCGACGCAGACCGTGCAGCCTTTTTCCGCGATGCACTTCGATTGATCCACCACTACAGGGGCTTGGGTTCGTGTCGTTGCAATAGTCGTAGTCATAGTCATGATTTTTCCTCGGTGTTTCGTCGGTGTTTCATCGGTGTTTCGTCAATTAATGGGCGTTTTTCCCGCCGGCCACACGCAGCGTTTGATACGCCGCCTTTTCATCCGCATTGAGCTCGACGATGTAGGGTTCGACCTCGCGTTTCCTGAACTTCATCTTGCCCTCAGGCGTGGAGGTGACGTTGGTATGGCAGAACCAGTTCTCGTCGTCTTTTTCCGGATGATCGACGCTCAGGTGATACAGACCCCAGCGGCTCTCCGTGCGAAACAGCGATGCGCGCGCGGCCAGTTCGGCGCAATCGCGAATGGTGTGCGCTTCCATCGCCCGCATCAATTCATGCGGATTCTCGGCGCCCATTTCATTCAGGTCGTCTTTGATTTCGCCAAACCGTTCCAGCGCGATTTCCATCTTGCGCGTCACCTTTGGCGGCTGCAGATAGTCGTTGACGATACGTCTGGTTTTGTACTCGACCTGGAACGGCGTCAAACCGTCGGCGCGTGAAAGCGGGGCCATGATCCGTTGCCGCTCGGCCTCAATCATGTCCGTATTGATCACCGGTTCGGACATGCCGGAGAGGTAATCCACCGCGTTCTCGCCGCAGAATTTCCCGTACACGAACGCGCCCAGCATGTAGCTATGCGGAATGCTGGCGCAATCGCCGGCGGCATATAAGCCCGGGATCGAGCACTCGCCCTTTTCGTTGGTCCAGATGCCTGAGGCGCTATGACCACTGCAAAATCCAATTTCCGAGATATGCATCTCGATCGCTTTTTGCCGATAGTCGGTGCCGCGGCCTTCATGGAATCTGCCTCGGCTCGGCCGTTCGTTGGTATGCAGAATGTGCTCGATCTCTGCAATCGTTTCTTCAGCCAGATGATCGAGCTTCAGGAACACGGGGCCGCGGCCGCCTTCCAGTTCGTTAAAGAACTCCAGCATCATTTGACCGCTCCAGTAATCGCACTCAATGAAGCGCGAGCCCTGCGAGTTCGCCGTGAAGCCGCCGAACGGCCCTGTCACGTAGGCGCAGGAAGGACCGTTGTAATCTTTAATCAGCGGATTAATTTGGAAGCACTCGAGATTGGTTAGTTCCGCGCCGGCGTGGTACGCCATCGCATGCCCTTCCCCGCTATTGGTAGGGTTCTCGTAAGTACCGAACATATAACCCGAAGCCGGCAGGCCCAAGCGGCCTGCGGCGCCCGTGCACAGCACCACCGATTTGGCTTTGATGACATAGAAATCGGCAGTACGGCAATCAAACCCCATCACGCCGGCGATTTCGCCGTTGGCGCCGGTGATCAGGCGTGTGGCCACCACGCGATTGGTAATTTCGACACGGGCCCGTTTAAGCTGCCGGTACAACACTTTTTTCATGTGATGTCCTTCCGGCATGGGAAGTACATAACTGCCGAGGTGATGCACCTTGCGAACCGCGAAGTCACCGGTTTCATCCTTTTCGAATTTCACGCCCCAGCGATCCAGCTCTTCGATCATCGCGAAACTATTGGACGCGTAGGCGAACACGCCCTTTTGATCGACGATGCCATCATTGGCCACAGTAATCTCTTTGGTGTACTGCTCCGGCGTAGCATGCCCGGGGATCACCGCATTATTGAGACCATCCATTCCCATGGAAATGGCGCCGCTGCGCTTGACGTTGGCTTTTTCAAGCACCAGCACGCGCAATTTCGGATTCTTTTCCTTGGCCTTGACAGCAGCCATCGGGCCGCCGGTACCGCCACCCACGATCACCAGGTCATACTCCAATTCGATGGTTTTCATCTTTGCCTTTCAGTAAGTTAGTGCGTCTGACAGTTAATCGGTTTATCTCGTCATTACTCGTTATAACAAGTTGAGCAAAACCTGTGCCAGCTCTTTATTTGTGGCTTATGGGGGGAATTTCGGGAAGTTGCTTATTTGCATGCGCAGCGGGAGTGCGCGTGCGGCGGTTAATCGTTCCATTCTGGTGAATTCACACCAAAAAAGACCCAATGTAGTGAAATTGAACGATCGTTATTTTTTACCTGTGGCGATGATCCTTCGATACGCCGCATTGCGGCTACTCAGGACGAACGGATTTTTGTGAAAATTTAGGGAAAACCGTTCGTCCTGAGTAGGGCAAAGCCCGTATCGAAGGATCACCTCTGGCGGCAAAACTTAAAGAATGCTACCGAAGCACCTTCAATTTATATTTAAAACTTTCCGCCCGATAATGCAGGTACTCAAAAACCAGCGGCTTGGTTTCACTGGCGAAGGTCAGCCGTTCGATGCGCAGAATCGGCGAATTCGGCGCCACCCGTAAGCGCTCTGCAATTTCGGCGCTGGCGGCGGTGGCGTCGATTTCCACATCCGCGGAATGCAGCGCTTGGCCGAGTTCATTTTCCAGCAGGGAAAAAAGATCTTTATCCCTTAAATTCTGCTCAGACAAGCGCGATCCAACTTCATGCCGGACCCACGAATAATCGATCGAAATAGGCTCGCGATTTAAATACCGGACGCGGCGAATCTCAGTCACGGGCGTCCCCTCGCGCAGCCCCAGCTTTGAACAGGCGATACTGCTGCCGGTGACCGTTTCCAATCCGAATACCTCAGAAAAAGTTTCATGCCCCAGAAAACGCATTGCCTCGCCGAAGCCTTGCAGATGCGTCAATTCCTGCGAAACATTCGGCAGCGCAACGAAAGAGCCTTTTCCATGCACCTTGAAAAGCAGCCCTTCCTTTTGCAGATCGTTCATGGCTTGGCGCACCGTAATACGGCTCACGCCAAAGGCGCTGATCATCTCGCTCTCGGACGGCAGCCGCTGATGTGCGACATACGTCCCATCGATTATTTTTCCTCTGATCGCTTCTTTGATCTGTGTATACAGGGGTACGGTCGAAAACTGGGGGAGTTGCATTTTGATCCGCCAAAGGCGCATAAAGATATTGCCAAGCATTATAGTCGCGTGTTCCGCGCCACACTTCGCGCAGATTGATCAGACGTTCAGTACGCATGCATATTCCCTGCCAGCCCCTTGCCTCCATACTGCCGCAACGCCGGAATTTTCAATGTGCGATCACTCTAAGTGCATGATAAATATAAATTATTTCCATATTTTCCATTGCGCGGAATCGCTGACTCCCCTTTATCTTCTGCCCCGATAATTTGACCATCATCCCCGTATGCGACGCAGCATCGTGTGCGGGCTAATTGTTGTTCAATCGCTCAGGGGGGAAAATGAAATCTCAGTTTAAATACGGCGCACTTCGCAAGCTTGGTTCCACGACATTGAAAACCGCGCTATGCCTGATGCCGCTCTATGCATCGGCGCAAAGTGCTGGCGATAGCTACCAGCCAAAGGAAGCCACCAACATCATCGACATGTTCACAGAGGGGCATTTCTCGGGCGACTTTCGAACCTTTTACTATACGGCGCACAACGCGTTCTATAACAAGAACCTGAATCAGAATACCGTCACTTACGGCGCCGGCGTAGAGTACCAAACCGCGACGCTCAATGGCTTTTCCATCGGTACCAGCGCTTACATAGCGCGCGGCCTGGCGCGCCCCGTCAATCCGTCCAGCATCGACGGCAGCTTGGGCCCCAACATCACCGCCCTGGGCGAAGCCTATCTGCAATGGGAACATGCCGGCTTCAAAATCGTTGCAGGTAATCAACAACTGGACCTTCCCTTTACCTCCACCTATGACTACCGTATCGCGCCGCAACTATTTCAGGGCGTAGCCACAACATATGGCAATCAGGATAACTATGTCACCGCATTTCGCATCACCCGCTGGAAATCCTGGATTAGCAACTCGTTTACCAATCGCACCACCTATAACGCCGATTTTGATTCAGGTTCCACCATCGGCAACCAGGGCACATCAGGCTTCGCCGGCGCCGGCGGCGCAGGCACGCTACCGCTTGATACCGTGGTCTTGAAGGGGCAAGCGTTCTACATCAACTATATGGATTACGCAAAAATGACTTACCTCGAAGGACGGGTGAGTCGCAAGGCAGGCGAGATCCAACCTTACGCCGCTGCCCAGCTGGTGCACGAAACCGGCAGCGGCAATGATCTGCTCGGCCCTGTCAGCAGCCAGGTTTACGGCTTCCAGGTTGGTGTGAAACGTAAATCCGTGAACCTGAGTTTTGGCTATGACTACACCAAGCCCAATGCAAACTCCTACTTGAACGGCTCTCTGGTCACGCCTTACGCGCACAACATGTCGTCCGGGCCGCTGTTTGCGCAACCGTTTATTACCAGCACGCAGGATCTGGGTTCCGGCAGCGCATACGCGGTCGACCTGAGCGGCAATCCGACGCAAAATCTGACGCTCGGGGCGCGCTATTCGTTCATGGATCTGACCGCCCAGGCAGGCGGACCTAGCCTGAATCAATCCGAATACCTCGCCTACGCTACCTACAACTTTGACGGTTCACTCAAGGGATTCAGCGCAACGGATTTCCTGGCTGTGCAGAGCTCGCCGGCTAAAACCAGCACCTTTATTCAGAATCGGCTGCAACTGCAATATGCTTGGTAAAGTTCTTTCAAGTTAAAAAACCCACCAATTTCTGGTGGGTTTTTTATTGGGTGCTTACCTTATTAAATTGGTTCTTTGAGTTTTACCTCTCAACAGGTAAAACTGAAAGGATTTAAAAACCACCGCCATACAAAGAAAGCGCAGGCCAATCCGGCGTCCTCGAATGTTCCATTTCATACTGCGCGCCAACATTGCACAACAACCCATCGCTCCCGATCGGCCCAACCAATTGAAAGCCGATCGGCATGCCATCAGCCGAAGGCATTGCAGGCAGATTGATCGCCGGACAACCCGACACATTAACGAACGCCGTAAACACCGCGTGCCCCCGCCCCCCTACCGCTTGACCATCAATCACCGGCGGGAATGCCACTGCCGCAGGCCATGGCATCGCGGCAGCCGATGGCGTCAGAATCAAGTCATAACGCGCGAACAGCAACGCGAGATCACGCCGCATTTTGGCGAACAGCACATGCGCCTGGTAGTAGTCCGCAGCCGACAATGCACTGCCCGCGGCAACCAGCTCGGCTATCGCAGGGCCGACATTGGGCTGCCAATCAGGATGCTGCCTCATCAACCATGCCAGCCCCGTCTGGTTCAATACTGTCCAGGCCTGTCCCAAGGCCTCTACATCGAACGGCCTCACGTCACTTGCTTCGATGAAATGACCCGATTTCTCTAATGCCAGCGCCGCTGCCGCAACGCTGGTCGTTATCTGCGGATCGACCGGCGCGTCGCCGAAGCGCGGCAAATAAAGTATCCGCAGCCGGGATGGAACCTTACGCTCGAATCCATCACGCGGTATGCCCATCGACACCGGATCGCTACTATTCGGCAAGCCAATGATGGTCATCACGCGCCGCAAGTCCTCCGTGGTGCGCGCAATGGGGCCGGCCACTTCAAAATCATGCAGAACGGACGGAAAGCCGTCAGCCCGCGCGACCGTCCCGCGTGACGGCTTCAGACCCATTAAACCAGTGTAGGAACAAGGCCGCCGGATCGAGCCGCCGCCATCGGTGGCGATCGCGATCGGACCCAGCCCAGCGCTGACCGCCGCGACTGCGCCACCGCTTGAACCACCAGGCGTGAGCTGCGTATCCCACGGATTCCTGGTCGGCCCAAACAGTAAATTATCCGTATAGCCCTGCACCGTAAACTCGGGACAATTGGTCTTCCCAAGAATCAGGCAGCCGGCCGCCCGCAGACGCGCAATCGGCAATTCGTCCAGCTTCGGCACGAATGCCGAATACAGCGAACTGCCCCATGTAGAGCGCATGTCCCGCACTACAAGATTGTCTTTCACGCTGATCGGTACGCCATCCAGAAAACTCGACGGCTGGCCGGCCCGCCACCGTTCCGCACTCTTGGCGCCCGCTTTGCGAGCGCCCTCCAGATCCAATGCGACAAAAGCGTTTATCACCGGATTGATCGCTTCAATACGTTCTGCAATGCTGTCAACCACATCGACCGGCGAACATTCGCCGCTCGCATAAGCGTCGGCAAGCTCACTGGCCGAGCAAGCCCACCAATTCTTTCCCAAACTATCCATTCAAACCCCGTTACTTGTTACTTGTTACTTAAGCGCGCGCACCTCAAACGCGCACAATCGCAGCAATTGGCATTTGTCCCGGAGGGCACTGATGCTCGGTGCCTCCCGAGACAAAAATAGCCGGATTGCCCGTAACGGATGCGATGACGGCGCCCACTGCGGCTCTCGAATGGCGTTCGTAGTTGATGTCGGCGTCCGACAACATTGTGGTGCGCCAGCCGCGAATGCGTCCTGTCGGGCTGATGTCGGATTTGGCAAAAACAGCAGCCACGCGAGCCGCCATTGCCTCATCCAGCGCGCCGTCGCCGCTGATGCCGGCGGTTTGCAATACCTGGCGCACCGTCGCGGCGTCAATCGCGTCGCGCAGCACGCCATGTGAAATAACGAAATCGCTGCTGGCGCTCGGGGAATTACCGAATAACAGAATTTCGCAGTTGGTCAGCTCACCGCCGGCCGATGTGGATGCCACAGAAGAGAACAAATCCATGCGGCGCGCGATCGCCGCGCCATCGACCGCCGCTGCATCGACTTCTCCCAGCGCGACAGCGACACCGAGCGCCATTGCGCTACGGGCGTAAGACTTCGAACCGTTGGGGTCCCGCGTGACAAGCTGCGCGCCCCGTTTATCCGCATCCGCAATCGAGACCGGGGTCAGCAGCGGGCCTTTAACCTGGACGTAATGGACATCGGCCGGGTTGCTGATGCCGGCCTGCGCCAAAGCCGCGCGGACCGCATCGGCAACCACATTGACCTGCGCTAATGTGCCGACTTCTTCCGGCAGCAAATCGCGCGTCATGGCAATTCCCATTGCCAGACGCGGCTGACCATTGTTGGGGCTTGGCTTAGGGCTTGGCTTGGTACTTGGCTGCGCCTTCCTCGTAAACAAAGTGGCGTGCGGCGAGAGCACCCCCTCGGTGCCGCCCGACCAGACAAAACAGATCCGTTTCGTGATCTCGGCCAGCGGCAGTTTGAGCCGCTCTGCGAGCAAGAGCTGGAACGACAGCGTTGCAAAAGCGCGAGTGAAGTCGTTGGCGCCGCCATTGCCCTCGGTCTTGCCGATGAGCGCAACAATATCCTCCGCATCGACCTCGCCGGAGTCGAGCAATTTGATGACTTCCGACATATCGCTTGGTGAAGCCATGCCTACTTTATAAACGCCTATTTTCATAATTCCTCCGTTTTAGTTCGTTTCGGTTCGTTTCAGTTATTCAGTGCTGAATGTGTGCTTAATGTCTACTCAATGTCTGGTAAGCGCGGCGCCGATGGCCGATGGCATGCGGCTCGAACGCCCCAAGAAACACAGCACGCCAAGCGCAATCAAGTACGGCGTCATTTGAATGACGTAAGAGCTGGCGGACAATCCCCAGCCTTGCATATTGAGCCCAATGGCGGTGGTCACGCCGAACAGCAGGCAGCTCAGTACTACCCGCCCAGGCAGCCAGCGGCCGATCAATACCGCCGCCAGCGCAATAAAGCCGCGGCCGTTCGTCATGCCGTCAGTGAAGGTGCCGATTTCCTGCAAGGACAAGACCGCGCCGCCCAATCCAGCCAGCGCGCCGCCGGCGATAACCGCCCAGGCGCGGATCATCAGGGGGTTCGAGCCGACCGCAAATGCCGCTTCGGGGTTCTCGCCTACGGAGCGCAGCTTCAAGCCCAACTGCGTATTCATTAAAAGAAAATACAGTGGAATCGCGCTCAGGAAAGCGATGTAAGTCAATATCGGTTGCTTAAACACGACGGCGCCGATTACCGGGATATCGGAAAGCCAGGGAATCGCCAGCGGCTGCAGCGTCTCCATCCGAATGTTCGGAGCATGTCCGCCAAACAGGGCGCGCAGCAAAAAGCTGGTGACGCCGAGCACCAGGATATTGACGGCGAGTCCTGTGACCATATGATCGGTCTTGAAGCGGCCGGTCGATACGGCCACCAGGACGCCGACCAGTGCGCCGAAAAAAGCGCTCGCGATCACGGCGGCGACCACACTGCCCGAAGTAAATGCCGTTACTGCGCCGGCGAACGCCCCCATCAACATCATGCCTTCGATGCCGACCGCAAAGGTGCCGGCGCACTCGGACAATACGCCGCCCAGCGCTGCAAACAGCAAGGGCGTGGCAATCGTGATCGTTGATGCCAGCAGACCCAATAGTTCCTGCTTGTTGACTGAAACGCTCATACCAAAACTCATACCCGCCTCGCCCTCTTATCGAGTCCCATCGCACACAGCACGAAGATCATTACCAAACCCTGAATGACATACACCAGCGACGACGGCACGCCTATTTCGCGCTGCATCGCCAGTGCGCCGGCCTCGACAAATCCAAAAAACAGTCCGGCCGGCACCACCGCCAGCGGCTCCAGTCCGCTCAGCAGGGCGACCGCAACAGCATTGAAGCCGAAGCCAACGGAGAAGCCTTCAATGAGCCGGTACTGGACCCCGAGAATCTCTACCCCGCCCGCCAAACCGGCAAGAGCGCCGGCCAATGCCATCACCAGCAAAACATTCCGCGCCAGCGAAATACCCGCGTAGCGCGCTGCCGGAGGACTGGCGCCAATCAAGCGCAAGCGGAAACCGAAGGGCGTGCGCCACAACAAAATAGAGCTGGCCGCGCTCAGCACGATGGCCAGCAATATCCCGGCATGCAGCTCGGTGTCCGGCCAGATGATCGGCAGGAAAGCGCCGTCCGGTATCAGCGGCGACTGCGGAAACCCCGCGCCGACTTCGCCCATCGATCCGTTAAGCACCGCGCCCACCAGCAACAAGCCAACAAAATTAAGCATCAGCGTCGACAGGACTTCGTTGACGCCGCGGGTCAGGCGCAACACGGCGGCAATCAGCGCCCATAGCGCGCCGCCCGCAGCGCCGGCGGCCAGCGCAGTGGCGACCAGCAAAGGCGCCGGCAATTGCGCACCATGCAATGCCGCCCATGCGCTGCAGATACCACCAACGGCAATTTGCCCCTCGCCGCCAATGTTGATAATCCTGGCGCGAAAACATAGGGTGACGCCGGTGCCGGCCAGAATATAAGGGGCGCTTTTATTTAAGCCGAATGCAATCGCATCGGCCGAACCGAATGCGCCGCGCAACAATACCCAATACGCCGTCAGCGGATTTTTTCCGGCAAGAAGAATAAAGAAAGCGGTGCAGATCAATGCAAACAGGATCGCCGGCAGCGAATACCGGAGCGTGCTGCCGGCGCTGAACAGCGATGCGCCGGCAGGTCGAAATCGATTAAAAAATGTTCGCATAGGGGTGTCTGAAATAGGTGTGCCTGTAATACGTGTGCCTGAAATATGTGTGTCTGAAATCACTCGGTCTCCCGCAACGGCTCGCTCTCGGCTTGCGCGCCCACCATCATCAGACCGATGGCGGTGAGGTCTACTTCGCTGCGCGGCACAATCCCGCCCAAGCGGCCACGGCTCATCACGCCAATCCTGTCGCCGAGCATCATCACCTCCTCCAGTTCAGACGACACGTACAACACCGCCGCGCCTTCGTTGCGCAAGGCCAGCACTTGATCGATGACAAATCGGGTAGCGCCCGGATCGAGGCCCCAAGTCGGCTGCGCTGCAAGTACCACGCGAGGACGCCGTCCCAACTCGCGCGCCAGCACAATCTTTTGCTGATTACCGCCCGACAATGTCGCCGCCGGCACGCCGGGACCGCCGCACGCAATGCCAAATTCGGCAATGCGCTGCGTCGCCATGGCGCGATACGCGGCGCGGTCTTGCCACGGTCCACGCCGCCAGGGTTTGGCGTCAAAGTCGCGCAAGGCCATGTTGTCTTCGATGCTCATGGCGGGAACCAGACTGGTATTGGCCCGATCCACCGGGATGTAAGCCATGCCGGCGGCAAGGCGGCTGCGCACGTTGGCGAACGTGATATCGACGCCGCCCAAATGCACCGCGCCACTGGTAGGCGAGCGCATACCGGCAAGGGTTTCGATCAGCTCGGTTTGACCATTGCCATCCACCCCTGCAATGGCGAATACTTCTCCCGCGCGCAAGGAAAATGTGACATTTTCAAGCAGCGGGCGTCCCTGCGCGGACTGCAAATTCAGGCCTTCTACTTTGAGTATCTCGTTATTTTCCGACCATGTGACGCGTTCCGGCACGCTCTCCAGATCGCGATCCACCATCATCCTGGCCAGTGTGGCGCGGGTGACTGCGCCGGCTTGAAAATGTCCGGCGACCTTCCCGTCGCGCAAGATCACGCCGTCGTCGCAGATTTCCATTACCTCGCCAAGTTTGTGAGAAATGAAAATAATCGAACGGCCATCGCTCTTGAGGCGACGCATCACCGCCAGCAGACCGGCAACTTCCGGCGCGCTCAAGTTTGATGTCGGCTCGTCGAAAATCAGCAGATCCGCGCCGCGCATGATGGCCTTGACGATCTCGATGCGCTGGCGGGTGCCGAAAGGCAAATTAGAAACGAGTTGTTCCGGATCGAGCTCCAGGCCATAGCGCGCACTGGCTTCACGGATCTCGCGTGCGATTTCCGCCCGGCGCAACCATTTGCCGGCACGCGGCCAGCCCAGCATCACGTTGTCGACCACCGACATCGACTCGACCAGCATGAAATGCTGATGAATCATGCCGATGCCGGCAGCGATGGCTTCGCGTGGGCCGTGGGACGAGAGCTCGCGCCCTTTCCAAATGATCGTCCCACTATCCGGCCGCTCCATGCCGAACAACAGCTTCATGAGCGTGCTTTTGCCGGAGCCGTTTTCGCCGAGTAGCGCAGTGATGGCGCCCTTGCCCACCTTCAGGTCGATCTCATGGTTGGCTTTAACGGCGCCAAAGGCTTTGCATATCCCGCGCATCTCCAGCATGATTTCCTGCATTACTTATCCCTCGCTTACAAACTCAGCAACTAACCAACTACTCACACGCCGCCACGGGCATCCTTAGCCGTTACAGAGACATGCAATGCGCCGGAAGCAAATTTCTTTTCGTCTGCATCGATCTCGTCTGCAATGGCCTTGGGTACCACCGGATTGAGTTCATGAGCGCCATCGTAGGCAAGTTGCGCACCCGTGCTGCCCTTGCTGTTCAAGCCATACAGTACGTATTTGCCGCCACCCGCACCGGCTGCATCTTCCTGCGCAATCGCCGCATACATATCGCCCCACTTCTCGACGATATTGGTCAACACGTTCTGCGGTGCGATCGCCGAATTGTCTGCCGAGCGGCCATTGGTGAAGACATTCTTTTCCTTGGCCGCCTGGATGATGCCGGTCTGGCCGGCATTGAGCTTGCCGCTCACGAAGTCCGCACCCCACGCAATCAGGGACAGCGCCGCTTCCTTGGCCACTGCGGCGTCTTCCATGTCTTGCACGTAGATGACCTTCACTTGGATGTCAGGCCGCACGCTCTGCGCGCCCTTTCTGAAAGCACCGACCTGCGCCACTACGTTAGGCAGCCCTTCCAGCCCGTTGACCGAACCGATCTTGCCGGTTTTGCTCATGCGCGCGGCGAGCACACCCATCAAATAGCCGAATTGCGTATTGTCGAAATCAACCGATGTCACGTTCTTGCCTGCGCCTTTGGAACCCGAGCCGGCCACGAACAGCGTCTTTTGAAAATGCGGGCCGACCGCTTCGGCGGCGGATTGGAAGCGGCCCGTATGGCCGATCACCAACTTGTAACCGCGCTGGGCGTAATCGCGCATTGCCTGCGCCATGTCGGCCGGCTGTACATTTTCGGAATACGCAACATCCCAGCCCATGGCCTTGAGCCGCTTGACCCCTTCATAGCCTTGCGCATTCCAACTCTGATCGTTGATACTGCCGGGCAAAAGGATGGCGGCTTTGTCTGCCGCAAAAGCGTTCACGGAAAGTGTTGAGAGCAAAGCGGCGATCATTGCCACGCGCTTGACGCCGCCACGCTGATTCTTTTCGTTGCGAACAACACGATCAATTAATTTCAACATGTCAATTTTCCTTAAGTGGAGTTTGGAACGATAAGCCGATCGTGCGTGGGGTCTTATTTCCGCGCCGCCTATAAACCAGCCATACCATCACGATAGCCGCTGCAAAATAGCAGTGGCAATAGATTCCGCAAAGCGAAATAATTTCATTTTGTTCTTTAAAAACAGATATTTGGCGCATTACGGAATTGAAATACCGCCGCAATATAAATGGCAATTCATGACGCACTGAGGGATACCGGCGCTGAAGCAACGTCGGCAGGGATTTGCGGCGGGAAGGTGACGGAACTTCAGATGGACGACCGTTGCAATGCAGTGGTCAGCGTTAAATGGAATGGGAATGCGAATGCGCTCTTATCGCCTTAACGCAGGGTCAGTGCAGCGATTTGCTTGGGCAAGCGGCCACCGATCAATTGCGTGAGCGCATTTGCCGAGGCAAAGACACTTTGCCCCAAACTCTCAAGGCGTCCTTGCGTCACGCGCAGACTTGGGCCGACGATTGAAAGCGCCGCAATGGGAACAGCGGACTCGTTGAATACGGCCGCTGCGACGCAGCGCAAGCCGACTGCGGTCTCTTCGTCGTCGATCGCATAACCACATTCCCGAATGGCCGACAGCGCACTGTGCAGCGTGGTGCCGCGCGTGATCGAACGCGGCGTCAGGCGTTGCAAACCGCCGTGCTGAATGACCTCGGAGGTCTTGGTTTCCGGTAACGAAGCGAGAATGGCCTTGCCCATCGCGGTATTGGCCAGTGGCGAATGGCTACCGGGACGACGGATCGCCCGCACCATCTCTTTACTCTCCACTTGATGCAATACCAGCAACTCTTCCTGATCGATGACCCCCAAGGTCACTGTTTCCCCCTCCAGTTCACGCAGGCGGCGCATGAGAGGCGTCGCCAGATCCATCATATTGCGCCGGCGCCCAAAGACCGAGCCAACCGAGAAGCATTGGGCGCCGATATGCCAGAGATTATTTTGCGATTCGAACGACACGAAGCGTTTTTGCTGCATCGTCGTCAATAGGCGGTGTACCGTCGAGGCAGCCAGGCCGCTGCGCTCGGCAAGATCGATCAACCGATAGCCATCATCGTCTCCGGCGAGAATTTCAAGCAGGGACAAGGCCCGCGAAAGCGCCTGGACAGATGTCCTGTCTTCCGGAATGATCGATCTGACATTACTATTATTTTTGCTCTTGTTGCGTAACGGCTTTACTAATTCGCTCTGCATGCTGACATTCCTTCAGTTAAATCCGTTAAAAAGGCGCTGTATTGGATTTCGCCGTCTCTTCTAAACTTAAGCAAATTGAGTGCCAGTGCGGCGAGCGCCGTCATTTTGCAGAGACGGAGGCGCCTGATTTTTTGGAAGTCGGATGTTGCTGCACCAAATAGTTACCGGGATGGAATTCGAAAACATGCAGATCGATCATGGCATGCACCAAAATAGGTTCAGCCGAGTTTTCTGTGAGTGTCCTTTAGGTTTTACCCGTTGCGGTGACCCTCCCTTCGACAGGCTCAGGGCTATCGGAAACCCACGGCCTATGGCCTGCTCAGGGCGAACGGGGGTTTTTCTAAATTTTCACAAACCCCCCGCGGCTCAGCGTGAATGGTTTATCTTTAAAATTTTCACCAAAACCCCGTTCGCCCTGAGCAGGCCGCAGGCCGTGGGTTTCCGATAGCCCCGAGCCTGTCGAAGGGAGGGTCACCTCCGAGGTAAAACTTAAAGGATTTTAAAAAGTACAACACAAAAGCCTGAAGAACCTCTTTCTTGCACAACAGATGCGCCCTTAACTCACATGCCCCCCTCGCTCCCCCTCTTTCGCCTTGACGACAATCGTGCATGTCGTACCGGCCACCAAAGAACGCCCCGCCGGTATCTGATCGATGTCGATGCGCACCGGCACACGTTGGGCCAGACGCACCCAGTTGAACGTCGGATTCACATCCGCCAGCAGTTCGTGTCCGGAAGTGACATCGCGATCCGTGATGCCATGCGCCACGCTTTCAATATGGCCGTGCATGATTTGGTCGTCGCCCAGCAAGGTGATGTCGACCGGATCGTTCTGCTGCATCAAGAACAGTTTGTTTTCCTCGAAATAGCCGACGACGTAAAATGTCTCGCTGCTGATAATGGCCAGTTTCGGCGCGCCGACTGTGGCAAAGCTGCCGGCAAACACATTTAAATTGGTGATATAGCCGGTTGCGGGCGCGCGCACTACCGTGCGTTCCAGATTGATTTTTGCGAGGTTGCGCGCCGCTAGCGCGGCCTGGTATTGCGCCCCCGCGGCGCTCACCGCAAAATCGGCAGTCTCGCGGCTTTCGGTCGAGACGATACTGCTATCGAGACTGGCGCGGCGATTCGCTTCTTTACTGCGCTGCGCTTGCGACGTTTTCTGCGCCGACAACATCGCTTCGGCTTGCGCCAGCGCTTCGGTATAACGCGCATTGTCGATGGTAAATAACACATCGCCCTTGTGCACCAGTTGATTGTCCCGGACCGGAACGTCGATCACATTCCCCGAAACATCCGCGCTGACATTAATAATATCGGCCTTGATGCGGCCATCGCGTGTCCAGGGGCTTTGCATGTACTGATTCCAGGCCATCCTGCCGATCCATAGGGCCACCATCAGCAACAGCACGGTAACCAGAACGCGGACAACGCTGCCAGAGAGGTTTTTCATTTCTTTTCTTCCGTCAAAATTTAAATTTTCAGGTCTTGATATCGAATTTTATGGTTGATACAACCAGATGATGGCGCCGCCGAAAATGATGACAAATACACAAAGCCGCATCAACGCCGGATGCCATACCTGCCGATAAAATCCCAATCTCCCGGCCAATGCATTGAATAAGAGAAGCACCGCAATGCCGGCAAAAAACAAGGGCAACAGCGTCGGAAACTGCACGCCGAACAGAATGAATTCACGCGACACGATGGTCTCCTTCAGGTGTTTGTAGAGTCGTTTGCGGGGTCGTTTGCATTAGTTGCTCATGATCGAGCATCAATGTGTACAGGCAATGCAGATTGGCCAGCCCCAGGTTCAGGCGCGCCAGGCGCTCGGGCGCGGCGCTAGGTTTTGCCTCGCGCACCAGGCGACCCGTTTCTGTGACCGCGTCCATGAGGCCGCTGCGATGCTGCGCTGTCGGCGCGCGCAAAAACACAGCGATGCGGGCGATGCAATCTTGCAATGCCACCCTGATATCGGTTGCCGGCGCAGCGGCGATCACCTCGCGCATATTGATGACCGCATGTCCCAGTTCCAGCAGCGTCAGCGCACGGCCGACCACAGCGCGGGTTTCGGCATCGGGGGCCGGGCCGGCCGCCGCATTCAATTGATTCAGTAAATCGCGGATGCGGTGGTCGAAGCGTTGCGGCGATTCGATTCTTACCGATGTGCAAGTGCGTAAGGCCTCGCGCCATAAAGCCTCGACAATGTAATCTTTCCGCCCCACTGTATGGCGCGGAAAAATCAACCTATGTACGAGCCATGCCAGCGAGCCGCCCAATACCAAAGCAATAGCGTTGTTCAGGAATACCGCAGGCTCTATCCGTGCCGCGTTGTCGGGAAATATCATCTGCGTCAGGAAGATATTCAAGCCCAGGCCGATGCCGGCGTATTTCGGTATCGCCGTCAGATAAGTCCCGAGCGCCACAAAAGGCACGATACATAGCACCAGCATCGGAAAGCCCTCGGCATGCGTCATCAGAAAAAAATCGCAGATAAATGCTGCGGGTACGCCAATGACAAATCCGGTCACGATCTGACGAATCATCTTGGGTGGATTGGGCGCGGACGCCGCCAACGCCGTGAATACGACTGTCATCAGCATGGCCACGGCAGCATAAGACCAGGCCAGGTAATACCACATTGCCGCAAATATCAACAAGGCAATAGAAGCTCTGAGGCCACTTGCCAATACGATGGGAAACGGCGTTCTGGGCGCATAGCTATGCAAGGCCCGATACGGCAGCCGCTTTTTCTGCGCCAGCGCGAAATAGACCACCTGGAGCTCGTATATGTTTTCTGCAAAACGCGCCAATAGCTCAATGATGGTGTCGAGACCGATCCGCTCGGTTGGCGTTACTTCGCCATCGAGCAACTCTTTGCGCAGACGCTCGGCGCGCTCCTTGATATGCAGGCGGCTTGCTTGTGCGCTTGCTGGCGCCAGGTCCGGATCGAGCGCACTTAAAAAGCATCGGCATAGCGCCTCGGTAAGGTCGCTCACCTTTGCCGATGAATTTTGACGCATGCGATGCAGCAGGCGGTGCAAGGTATAAAACGTCGTTAGGGCCGCCATGGAGGCGGTGTTGAATAAATTCAGATTGCGTGATTCGCTATACGTGTGGGTTGCTTCGAAAAACGCGGCGGAACGCGCTGTTTCAAGGAACGCGACATCGGCTGCAAAGCGCAGATGCAGCAACTCGGCTTCGGCCGGCGCCAGCTTGTTTTCCAGCGTGTCGCGGCATAAGGCGACGAAGCGTTCGTAGCGTTCGCTTACGACATGCATGACCAAATCGCTGTGATGGCGCGGAAACAACGCATCACTGATAAAGGCGGAGCAAAGTATGCCTAGCCCGACTTCCGTGACGCGTGTAATGGCCAAGGTAAATACCCCACTGGGCGCATCTACGGCGGGAATCACAATGAGGCAGGCGGTATAGCCGGCCAGCAAAAAACCATACGACTTCGAATTGCGGAACAAGGCCGCGCCGCAGGTGCACAAACCGATCCAGATCGCCAGGCAGACGAACAACAGCGGCGCAGCCTGAGGCAATAGCGCCACCAGAACCACGGCGGCGCTACAGCCGACCAGCGTTCCGATGATCCGGAAAAATGCTTTCTCCAGCACCATGCCGCTGCTCGGCAAGGCAACGATAAACACGGTCGTTACCGCAGTCGATGGCGAATTGAGTTCCAGCCGATAGGCCAGCCACAGGGCAACGAAAGCAATCGTCAATATTTTGACGACGAACAGCCATCTGTGGCCTTCCGTCTTGCGCCAATCCGCCAGCGCTGCCGGGATTGCAGACATTGCAGAAACCGAATCGGCGTCTCGGGACATCAGCATTAGTCCGCCATATTGCGCAACTGCCGCACAGACATGGCTTCCAGTTGCTTCATTTCGGCCGCGCTAAATCCGTCATAAGTGCGCACGGTACTTTGCCAGACCGCCGGCAGCACCGTTTTGATCAGATCGCGGCCTTTTTTCGTCAGCGAAATCATGACTGACCTTCGATCGCCCGGCCGGGCGCCCCGGGTGATCAAACCACGCGCGGCCAAGTCATTGCAAACCCGGGTCAGATTGGCCGGCTTCTCATGGCATGCCTGGCCTAAAGTCGAGGCAGTCGAGGTTTCATCTTCCGATCCATACAACACGGCTAAAACAATGTAGCTGCCATCGTGCAGATCGTGCTCTTTCAACACGGCGTTGGTCACATCGCGCATGCTCTTTTGAATGTGATAAGTCATACGCATGAGCCGCATCATTTCAAGCGGAAAATCAGGAATCCGTTGCTTGATTTGTTGCATACGCTTTTCGGTCGATTCAAAAATATCCACGGCAAAATCCTTTTTCGCTCAAATTGAAAACAGCCTGAATGGTAGCCCGGAAATCAGGGCTGCTCTGCATTCGCGCCGCCGCCCAGCGCGGCCATCAGCGTGACATAGATATCGAGCTTGCCAGCCCCGATCTGCGCCGTTTGCTGCTCTTCATTGAGCAGCGAAACCTGTGCGCTGATTGCGTTGATTGAATCCGTCATGCCGGCCCGATAAGCTTTTTGCGCCAAATCCAGCGTCTTTTTTGCCAACTGCAGCGACTGCTGCGTGAGCGCATCCTGCCGCTGCAACGACTGCGCCTTGACTACCGTATCGCCGACCTCGTTCAAAGCCTGCACCACGGTAGCGTTATATTGCTCGACCGCACCATCGTAAAGAGCGGTCTGGCTGCCGAGTTGCCCACGCAAACGTTGGCCGGCAAATATGGGAAGACTGATAGCAGGCGCCAAGCCGGTTATCTGGGAATTCGTATCGAGAAATTTGGCAAATCCAAAGGATTGAAATCCAATAAAGGCCATTAGATTAACGTTCGGATAGAAGTCTGCTTTTGCGACATTAATCCGCTTTGCCGCCGCCTCCACGCGCCACCGTTGCGCCGCAATATCGGGACGGCGGCCAATCAATTCTGCCGGCAATGCGCTAGGCAATGCGATCGGTTGATCCAATTTGAGCGCCGGCCGGGCAATTTTTTCACCATCGGCCGGCCCTTTTCCGGTCAATGCCGCCAACTGGTTACGCAGAAGATCGATTGCTTCGGACGACTTTTCCAGATCGCGTTGCGCCACTGGAAGCGTCTGTTCAATTAAGGTGACGTCGAATTCGGTCGCTAGGCCGGCCTTTTGACGGCGCTTGGTAATATCCAGCAGGATGTGTTCGCGCTGCGCCAGCGTCTGCCGCACGATATCCTGAATTTCAAATTGCAGCGAAAGCTGGATATACGATCGAACGATCGCTGTTTCCAGCGTCAATCTGGCGATCTGCGATTCAGCCGAGGCTAAGTGTACATCGTCGAGCGCGGCTGCCAGGCTGGCGCGATTACGGCCCCACAGATCCAGATCGTATGAACCCGAAAGCGTGGCCTGATTACGCCACTCATAATTGCCGGCATACGGCGGCGGCACGGTGCCGTTCGATGAATATTTTTCGCGGTTCAAAGACACGTCGGCCTGCGCTTTCGGTTCGGTGTTCGCTTGTGCAATACCGGCAATCGATTGCGCTTGCGTAACGCGTGCCTGCGCAACGCGCAAATTTGGATTATCGGCCAGCGCAACGGCCAGCAAATGATTCAACTGATCATCCTGCAAGGCTTCCCACCATTGCTGCCTGGGCCATGCGATAGCCGCAGTTGAACGCTGGATCGCCGCCCCCGCGCCCAGCGCATTAGGGTCCTGCATGTGCGCCTGCGGGTGGATATTGCCCATGCTGGCGCAAGCACTTAATGTACTCACGAGCAATGCGAGGCAAACGGCAATCAATGATCGTATCGATAGCATACATACTCCCAGAAACCCATTAAATTAATTCATTTGCGAATATTACATTAATGAACAATACACTTGCAAATCTTTTTTTATTTGCTTGTTTTATGCAAGGGCAATGCTGTATTCGGAGAAAACGTAGACAATGCGGTTGGGCTGGAATTGTGCAACTAGGGGCATCACTTGAAACTTTATGAAAAGCTGGCCGGCGACATCGAGGGACTGATTGCAAGCGGCGTATTGCTGCCTGGCGAGCGTATTCCATCGGTGCGTCACACCAGCCAGCAGCACAAACTGAGCATTACGACGGTGTTAAAGGCCTACGTCCTGCTGGAGAGCAAAGGCGCGATCGAAAGCCGGCCCCAGTCCGGATATTTCGTGCGCCAGCGCACGGACGCTGCGATATCTCCCGGCTTTGGCATCCGGCCATCCAAGCCACGGCCGGTTTCCACCGAAGTGGACGTCAGCCACCTGGTGCTGTCGACGTTGCGCTCTATCGGCCGGGACGAAACGGTTCCGCTGGGCTCTCCTTACCCGGACCCTTCTCTTTTCCCGTGGCAGCGCGTCAATCAATACACCAACGCGATCGCCCGCCGCCATCGCTCATGGAATCTGATGGACGATTTGCCGCCGGGCAATGAGCAATTGATCCGCGAGATCGCCCGTCGTTATCTGGAAAATGGTTTGGCAGTGGACCCGCAAGAAATCATTATTACCGTTGGCGCAACCGAAGCGATCACGCTGTGCCTGCAAGCGGTCGCCAAGCCGGGCGACACCATCGCCGTCGAGTCGCCGACTTTTTATGCGATGCTGCTCGCGATCGAACGGATGGGCATGCGGGCGATTGAAATTTCGACCGATCCCTATGAAGGCATCAGCATCGAATCACTGGAAGAAATTATCAAAAAGCAGCCGATCAAGGCCTGCATGGTGATGCCGAATTTTCAGAATCCGCTCGGCTTTCAGATGTCCGACCAGCGCAAGATGGCATTGGTCGAACTATTGGCTAAACACGATATCCCGGCGATAGAAAACGGCGTCTATAACGAATTATATTTTGGCGAATCCCATCCGTCGTCGCTGAAATCCTTCGACAAGAAAGGCTTGGTATTGCATTGCGCCTCGTTCTCCAAAAGCCTGAGTGCGGCTTACCGTATCGGATGGGCTTTGACTGGAAGATATCGGGCCAAGGTTGAAGAGCTGAAATTTCTCAATACCCTGACCACCTCATCGATCCCGCAAATGGCGATTGCCGAATATTTGAAAAACGATGGTTTCGATCACCATTTGCGGCGCATTCGCAAAGCTTATGCGCAACAGGCCAGCATCATGGCGGCGGCGGTCAAACGCTTCTTCCCGGCGGGGACTAAAATCTCGCATCCCATGGGCGGCTACGTACTGTGGGTGGAATTGCCGAAGACGGTCGATTCGATGAAGTTGTATCAGCGCGCATTGGCATGCCAGATCACGATCGCGCCGGGTCGGATGTTCTCGGTCAGCAATGCTTACAAGCATTGCATACGGCTCAATTACAGTTATCCATGGACACCTGAAATCGAGCAGGCCATCATCTTGCTGGGCAAGCTGATTACTGAATTTCTTTGAATTGCTGAAATAGGGCGCATCACCTGTAGCGCTGTTCAGTGAAGGCGCCGTCCGGTGGGGTGTGGCGGGATTTTGTGCGCAGTGAGGTAAAGAAGGAAGGTGGCCGCAGGCCGCCGGAATGACACGAA
>JAQGNR010000186.1 GCA_028291765.1 Herbaspirillum sp. | reverse complement strand
TCATCCGGGCGTTTCAGCAAACCGTACAGTTCGCACGACGCCTGCGCTTCAATTTTTGCGATCAGATCGTCTACCGCCAACTCGGCGCCCAGCAATGCCGTGACGGTGATATGCGAGCGCTGATTGTGCGCGCCGTAGGCAGAAATCTTCTTGGAGCAAGGGCACAGGCTGGTGACAGGCACCAGTACCTTGATCGAAATATCCAGCTCGCCCTTGTTGATCTCACCGACAAACCCGACTTCGTAGTCCATCAAACTCTGCACGCCGGAGACCGGCGCGGTTTTATTGATGAAATACGGGAAATTGACTTCGATGCGGCCGGCTTGTGCATCCAGCAGCTTGACCATATCCCGTAGCAATGTGCTGAATTTTGCCACATCCAGTGCGCCGCCCAAGCCTTCCAGCAAGGCGATGAAACGCGACATATGCGTGCCTTTTTTGTGTTCAGGCAAATGCACATACATATTCCAGGTGCCGACGGTCGATTGCACGCCGTTGCCGGTTTTGACCGTCAACGGATAACGCACACCCTTGACCCCGACGCGCTCAATGACCAGATGGCGGGTGTCGGGGGTCTCTTGCACGTCAGGCATAGTGATGAGGTTCATATCGCGCGTGTTCATTGCTTAATCCCTTACAGGTGGCCGCCGTTTGGCGGCAAGGGGCTTGGCCCCTCTTGTATATGTATGTATTTGGTTAAAGTCTACGCTAAGCCGTAAAGCGGTATCAATCATGCCGTATTCAGCCGACTTTTGCTTGGCGAGGCGTCTGCTGTAGAAATTCCACCCCAAAACGCTGCAAGATCGATGCCGCAATGCCATCGCCATCCAGACCGCAGGATGCCAGCAGCGTCGGTGCATCGCCATGATCGATAAATCGGTCCGGCAAGCCCAAAATCAATAGCGGCTTAACAATTCCAGCCTCTGCCAGCGCCTCGGCTACCGCAGAACCGGCGCCGCCCATTGCGGTGCCTTCTTCCACTGTCACCAGCGCATCGTGCTGTGCAGCAAGTTGTTTCAAAAGCGTAATATCGAGCGGTTTGACGAAGCGCATATTGGCCACTGTCGCACCCAGCTTTTCGCCCGCCGCCAATGCCGGCGCCAACATGCTGCCGAAGGCGAGAATGGCGACTTTCGCACCATCGCGCCGGATTTCCCCGGTGCCGAACGCAATCGGCGCCAGATCGCTCTGCACCTTGACGCCGATACCGACACCACGCGGATACCGTACCGCAGCGGGGCCATTGTAAAGGAAAGCCGTGGACAGCATCCTGCGACACTCGTTTTCATCCGACGGCGCCATCACCACCATATTCGGAATGCAACGCAAAAAGGCCAGATCGTAGTTACCGGCATGGGTGGCGCCATCGGCGCCGACCAGACCGGCCCGGTCCAGCGCGAAGGTAACGTCCAGATTTTGCAACGCCACATCGTGAATCAGTTGGTCGTAGGCGCGTTGCAGGAAGGTCGAATAAATCGCGACCACCGGCTTGAGGCCCTCGCAGGCCAGGCCGGCCGCGAAGGTCACCGCGTGCTGCTCGGCAATGCCGACGTCGTAATAGCGCTCCGGAAAGCGCCGCTCGAACGCCACCAGCCCCGAACCCTCACGCATGGCCGGTGTAATGCCGATCAACTTATCGTTATGCGCAGCCATATCGCACAGCCAGTCGCTGAATACCTGGGTGTAGGTCATTTTGACGGCGGCTGCCGGTTTGATGCCCTCGACCGGGTCGAATTTGCCGGGGCCGTGGTAGAGCACCGGATCGGCTTCAGCCAGTTTGTAACCCTGGCCTTTCCTGGTGACTACGTGCAGGAATTGCGGGCCTTTCAGATGTTTCAGATTCTGCAAGGTCGGAATCAGTGAATCGAGATCATGCCCGTCAATCGGTCCGATGTAGTTGAAACCGAATTCTTCAAACATGGTGGCCGGTACGATCATGCCCTTGGCGTGTTCTTCCAGCCGCTTGGCCAGTTCGCGCATAGGGGCCGGCAATACCGATTTGCCGACATGTTTGGCCTTGGAGTAAAACTGGCCCGACATCAGCCGCGCCAGATAGCGGTTAAGCGCGCCTACCGGCGGCGAAATCGACATGTCGTTGTCATTGAGGATCACCAGCAGATTGATGTCTTCGTAGACGCCGGCGTTGTTCAGCGCTTCGAAAGCCATGCCTGCCGTCATCGAACCGTCGCCGATCACCGCAATTGCGTGCCGGTCTTCGCCCTTCAGCTTGGCTGCCATCGCCATGCCGAGCGCGGCCGAAATCGAGGTCGAGGAATGGGCGGTGCCGAAGGTATCGTATTGGCTTTCGGCACGGCGCGGGAAGCCGGAAATACCGTCTTGCTGACGCAGCGTGCCCATGCGGTCGCGGCGGCCGGTCAGGATTTTATGCGGATACGTTTGATGGCCTACATCCCAGACGATACGATCTTCCGGCGTATTGAATACGTAGTGCAACGCGATGGTCAGTTCGACCGTGCCCAGATTGGACGATAAATGACCGCCGGTCTTGGCAACGGATTCGAGCACGAAATTGCGCAGCTCGTCGGCCAGAGGAATTAATTCCTTGCGCGAGAGCCGCCGTAAATCGTCAGGTGAATTGATAGTATTGAGCATGCTGTGCCGTTAAAGAAATAGGTGCCGGGGCCGGGTCGTGTCGTCTCAGAATAGTTAGGCCTGTCGCTGCACGATCAGGTCCGCGAGTTGCCGCAAACGCAGTGCATTGTCGCCGAAGGGCCGCAGCGCCTGATGCGCGTCATCGCGTAATTTGCGCGCCAGCACCCGGGATTGCTCCAGGCCGAGAATCGACACATAGGTCGGTTTATTATCGATGGCATCCTTGCCAGCGGTTTTTCCCAGTGTAGCCGAATCAATGGTCGCATCGAGTATATCGTCCACCACCTGAAAAGCCAGCCCGATGGCCGCCGCGTAGCTTTCCAGCGCGGCATACTGCGGCGGCGTCAACTGCCGGCCGCTGAAAGCGCCCAACAATACCGCCGCGCGCAATAAGGCGCCGGTTTTCAATCTATGCATTTGTTCCAGCTGCGAGAGCGATAATTGCAGGCCGACACTGTCCAGATCGATCGCCTGACCGCCGCACATGCCGAGCGAACCGGCGGCCTGCGCCAGCATGTTCAACATGGCCATCTGACGCGCAGGATCGATCAGATCGCCGGGTTCGGACATCAGCCGGAATGCCTGCGCCTGCAATGCATCGCCGACCAGCAATGCCGTGGCTTCATCGTATTGCACATGAACGGTCGGCTTGCCGCGGCGCAACGCATCGTCGTCCATGCAGGGCATGTCGTCGTGCACCAGCGAATAGACGTGAATCATTTCCAGCGCGGCGGCGACTCTGGCCAGCAATGCCGGCGGTGCATCGAACAGATTGCCGGCACCGTAGACCAATAATGGGCGTACCCGCTTACCGCCGCCAAGCACCGCATAACGCATGGCCTCGTGCAGACGCTCCGGGGTCTGCGAGGAAGGCGGCAAAAAATGCGCCAGCGCGGTCTCGATATCGCCTTGAATCTGCTGCATCCATAGCGGGAACTCGACCGCAAGCGCTGCCGCTTCGGCGACCCCGCTTACTGCTGCAGCCATACGCGTTGCGGTGTTCATTGCGCATCCTCGCTGCGGTCGCTCTGGGAGACGAACGGTTTTAACATATCGCCTTCCAGCAGCTTGACCTGCTGATCCACCTTGTCGAGCTGGCTGCTGCAGAATCTGACCAGTTCGGAGCCGCGTTTGTAAGCGGCAACCGAGGCTTCCAGCGGCAATTCGCCGGCTTCCATCTGGGCCACCAATTGTTCCAACTCTTGCATGGCCTGTTCAAACGATGCCGGCTGAGCGGTGTTCACGGAATTTTTGGGCATAAACGATAAGGTAAGACTCGGACCTACTAGGGCCTATGGAACAACTTTTGCACAAGGCAACGAAAGTCATAATTAAGAAAGATAACCAGTTATTCTAAAACAATCTGCCCCCGACCGCCGCCAATACCGCTTAAAACCCGCTGATTTCAATAAAACCCGTGCGAATTAAGCCCGATCGTGGCATAATTTTTAGTTCTGTCCAAAATTTCCTCTTCATATTATTTTTAGCAATAGTTTGAACAAAGGTTTTTGCGGATTCTTTCTCTCTTAGGTTGGTGCAAATTAATTTGGGGGGTAGGGATGTCCGATCTTGCTAGTTTTGCCAAGCTGGCGCGTTCCAATGCGCAGCTACCGGTAAACGTCTATTTCGACGAAGCGCTGCTGCGGCGCGAAATCCAACAGCTTTTTCAACATGGCCCACGTTATGTCGGCCATGAACTCATGGTGCCGAATGTCGGCGACTATGCCACTCTGGCTTCGGAAAACGAGGGCAGGATGCTGGTGCGCAATAGCGACGCCAGTATTGAGTTGATGTCTAATGTTTGCCGTCATCGTCAAGCCAAAATGCTGGACGGCCACGGCCATGCCCGCAATATCGTCTGCCCGCTGCATCGCTGGACTTACGATCTCAAAGGCGAATTGATCGGCGCGCCGCATTTCGGCGAAACGCCCTGCCTGAACCTTTCCAAAACACCGCTGCAAAGCTGGAATGGCCTGCTGTTTGAACAGAACGGCAACAACATTCCGGAAAAGCTCAAGCAGCTGGGCGTGGCGAAAGATCTGGATTTTTCCGGTTATCTGTACGATCACACAGAAATACACGAGTGCGACTACAACTGGAAAACCTTTATCGAAGTCTATCTTGAGGATTATCACGTCGAGCCGTTCCATCCGGGGCTGGGCAGCTTTGTCAGCTGCGACGATCTGACTTGGGAATTCGGCGCCGATTACAGTGTGCAGACCGTCGGCGTGAACAACCGTTTAGCCAAATCGGGCTCGCCGGTTTATAAAAAATGGCAGGAACAGGTGCTCAATTTCCGTAACGGGGAGCCGCCCCGCTATGGCGCAATCTGGCTGACGCTGTATCCGAACATCATGGTCGAGTGGTATCCCCATGTACTGATCGTTTCGACGCTGTGGCCGCGCGGTCCGCAAAAAACCACCAATGTGGTGGAGTTTTATTATCCGGAAGAAATCACGCTGTTCGAACGGGAATTCGTCGAAGCGCAACGGGCTGCCTATATGGAAACCTGCATTGAAGACGATGAAATCGCACTGCGCATGGACGCCGGACGCCGTATTCTGATGGCGCGCGGCGTCAACGAAACGGGGCCCTACCAGTCGCCGATGGAAGACGGCATGCAACACTTCCACGAATGGTACCGGGCCCGTCAATTGTAGGAATCCACGCCATGTACACCACACTGATCTCTGCACAACAACTAGCCGCGCTGCTGGCCCAATCGCCGGCACGCACAGTTGTCATCGATTGCCGCCACGATCTGATGCAAGCCGACGCCGGCCGCCTGGCCTATCAAGCCGGGCATTTGCCCGGTGCGCTATTTGCGGCGCTGGATCATGATCTGGCCGACCACACGGTAGCGGCTGATGGTAGCTTCAAAGGCCGGCATCCGCTGCCGCAACGGGCCACATGGCTGGCCACATTAGCCGGCTGGGGCATTAATACCGATACGCAGGTTGTCGCCTACGATGCGCACGGCGGCATGTTCGCCGCGCGCCTGTGGTGGATGTTGCGTTGGGTGGGACATGAAGCCGCGGCGGTGCTGGACGGCGGGGTCCCGGCCTGGCAGCAAGCGGGCTATGCACTGACCGCGAGTGCCGAACCATCGCCTGCAACAGGCAATATTACCGATCGCCCCTCGCTGGTCACGACCGTCGATACGCAAGCGTTGCTGCTCGATATCATGAACCATCCTCTCGCAGGCGCACGCAAAAATGCCATCGTGGACGCCCGCGCGCCTGATCGCTTTCGCGGTGAAAACGAAACGCTGGATCCGGTCGGCGGCCATATTCCCGGCGCCAGGAATCGTTTTTTCAAAGACAATCTGCAGCCGGACGGCCGCTTTAAACCGGCCGCCGATTTGCGCGCTGAATGGGATCAAATCATCAGCACAACGCAACAAAACGTCATGCAATGCGGCTCAGGCGTCACCGCCTGCCATAATCTGCTGGCACTGGAAATTGCGGGACGCCACGGCGCCGCGCTGTATCCCGGCTCGTGGAGCCAATGGTGTTCCGATCCGGCCCGGCCGGTAGCGACTGGCGTTTAAAGCGCTTGTTTTTGAAGCGCTTACATCCCTGCTAAAAAGCAACCATTTCGAAATCTTCTTTACGCGCGCCGCATTCGGGGCAAGTCCAGTTCATCGGCACATCTTCCCAACGCGTGCCGGCGGCAATACCTTCCTCCGGCAAACCGGCCGCTTCGTCGTAAACCCAGCCGCAAATCAGGCACATCCAGGTTTTGAATTCTTCATTCGAATTTGCGTTATCACTCACGGCTGACTATCCTTCAATTCAATCAAGTAAAATGCCAGAGGCTATCTGTTTGCAATCAATCAGCAATAGCAAGCCCCAAAAACCGGATATCTTAATCTACCCAACGTGCAAAACCAAACTTCTTCGCTTATTTTGACTTTCGGCGTGGCCGATCCGGTCGGCGCCATCGGCATACAGGCCGATCTCGCCACGTTCGCCGCCATGGGTTGCCACGGCCTGACGGTCATTACATCCATTCTGATCGGCGACACCGCCCGCATCGAAGATACGCAGGATATCGATGTCGATTGGGTTGCCGATCAAGCCCGCGTCGTGTTGGAAGACATGCCGGTCATGGCATTCAAAGTCGGCTACGTCGGCAGTATCGAGAGCGTTTCCGCGATTGCCGAAATCGTCTCCGACTATCCCGATATTCCGCTGATTCTGGATCCGTTCATTACCGCCATGCCCGATCCTGGCATAGACGGCGAAGACATCCTGATCGCCATCCGCGAATTGCTGATTCCGCAAACCACCGTCCTGCTGCTGTCTGCCGACGAATTATCGCGGCTGGCGGAAACCTGGCGCGAACCGGTCGGCGATGCCGGCCAAGACACGCTGATGCTGGACGCAATGCATATCATCGAGCTAGGCGCCGAATATCTGTTTGTCACCGGTACGCCGAGCGAGCTTAATCAGGTCGCCAATACCCTGTTCGATGCCGGCGGCGTAGTCCGGCACGATCCATGGCAACGTATTTCCGGTTCATTTGCCGGCGCCGGGTCGACATTATCGGCGGCCATTGCGGCGATGCTGGCGAACGGCCTGGAAGTGCCGGAAGCCGTGTCCGAAGCACAGGAATTTACCCTGGCGGCGCTCACGCATGCGCAACGCATGGGCATGGGCCGGCTGATTCCCGATCGCTATTTCTGGGCTCGCGAGCCGGCAGCGCCGGAGTCCGACGATTCCGATAATCCCGATGCCGCCGCTACCGATCCCAATCCCCTGAACAATCTACCCAAGATTTGACTTTGACTCCGTATGACTACATCTGACACTGCACCCCACAACGCATCCAATAACGATACCCTCTTTGCCCGCGCCCAACTAACCACCCCCGGCGGCGTCAATTCCCCGGTGCGCGCCTTCCGCTCCGTGGGCGGCACGCCACGTTTCATCACGCGCGCCGAAGGCCCCTATTTCTGGGATGCCGATAACCGGCGTTACATCGATTACATCGGCTCCTGGGGGCCGGCCATTGTCGGGCATGCGCATCCTGAGGTGATTGCGGCGGTACAACAGGCCGTCGTCAAGGGCTTAAGCTTCGGTGCGCCGACCGAAGGCGAAATTCTGATGGCCGAAGAAATCTGCAAGCTGGTGCCGTCCATTGAACAGGTGCGTCTGGTTTCAAGCGGCACCGAAGCCACCATGAGCGCATTGCGTCTGGCAAGGGGCGCAACCGGACGCGACAAAATCGTCAAATTTGAAGGCTGTTATCACGGCCATGCCGATTCCCTGCTGGTGAAAGCCGGCAGCGGTCTACTGACTTTCGGCAATCCGACTTCGGCCGGCGTGCCGGAAGATTTTGCCAAACACACGCTGGTGCTCGATTACAACAATACCCAGCAACTGGAAGAAGCGTTCAAGGCGTTCGGCAATGAAATCGCCTGCGTTATCGTTGAGCCTGTCGCCGGCAATATGAATTTGCTGCGCGCCAGCAAAGAGTTTCTGCAGAATATGCGCCGGCTTTGCACCGAATACGGCGTCGTGCTGATTTTCGATGAAGTGATGTCGGGTTTCCGGGTCGCTTTGGGCGGTGCGCAAGCGTTATACGGCATTACGCCTGATATCACAGCGCTGGGCAAAGTCATCGGCGGCGGTTTGCCGGTAGCAGCCTTTGGCGGCCGGGCCGATCTGATGCGGCATATGGCGCCGCTAGGAGGCGTTTATCAGGCCGGTACGCTATCCGGCAACCCGGTCGCTGTAGCTGCCGGCCTGAGCACATTAAAATTGATCCAGGCACCGGGATTCTACGAATCCTTGGGCGCGCAAACCAGAAAACTGGTGGATGGGCTGGTAGAAATTGCGCGCAATAACGGTAACGGTATCCCTTTCTGCGGCGACGCTGTCGGCGGTATGTTCGGCCTGTATTTCACCGACCAGCTACCGACCGACTTTGCCACCATGATGCAATGCGACAAGACCCGCTTCAACCAGTTTTTCCATGCCATGCTGGACGCAGGCATTTATTTGGCGCCATCCGCATTCGAAGCGGGATTTGTATCGGCGCAGCATGACGATGCGATCATTGAATCGACCTTAACTGCAGCGCGCATTGCGTTTGCCAAGATGCTCCGATAGTTGTAGCGCCATTTTATGCGGGACGTAAAAAAGGACGCCGAGGCGTCCTTTTTTATTCGATTTCAGTGGCTGGCATCAAGCCGAAAACGACGATCCGCAACCGCAGGTGGTCGTGGCATTCGGATTTTTAATCACGAACTGCGCACCTTCAAGATCATCCTTGTAGTCGATTTCTGCGCCGACCAGATACTGGTAGCTCATCGAATCGATCAGCAATTGCACACCGTTTTTGACCATCGTGGTGTCGTCTTCATTGACGATTTCATCAAACGTAAAACCGTATTGGAAACCGGAGCAGCCGCCACCCTGCACAAAAACGCGCAGTTTCAGATCGGGATTACCTTCTTCCTCGATCAGTTGGGCAACTTTTTGGGCCGCGTTATCGCTGAACACGATAGGCGCTGGCATGGATTCAAGACTGGTCATTTCGGCAACTGCATTCATTTCAGGCTCCTGCTAGGAAAACAATAGGCAATGGCGCAATTATACGCTTGCCAGATTTTCACGCATCGCTGGACGCAGCCAGCTTCAACAGCGGCTCCACCGCGACATGTCCATGGCTCAATTGGCCAGATACCAGAGCGCCGCCGTGCATCTCCAGCGCCTTGTAATAGACATTACCGGTTATGCGGGCTTTCGGCTGCAATTCAAGTAGCTCGGTAGTATAAACGTCGCCGATGATTTCACCGTTGACAATCAAATGCGCCGCCCTCACTTCACCCATAATCCTGGCATGCTCTGAAATGACCAGCACGCTTGGCTTATCCGTCTCGGTAGTGAGATTGCCGGTCACCTGGCCGTCGATTCTCAATCCGCCGTTGAATTGCACGTCACCCTTGATATTGGTAGCGACGCCGATCAAGCTGTCGATCGTGCTTTTATTTTTGCGTCCGAACATGATGATTTCCCCTTACAGATTAACTGCCTGCTGCGCACGCAGTTGCCCTTTTTCCAGTACCCGGGCTTGAACGGACTTAACCGTAGCGCCTTCCGGCAATGTCAGATCGCCTTCCAGCCGTTGGTAATATTTGAAAGATAGACCGAAATTGGCCGCATCGCTACTACTGGCGGTCGGAAAAGTAATTAGTTTGGTCTGGCCTTGTTGCAGTACGGTAACAGATAATTGCAGATTACCGACGAAAACATGAACGCCACCCGGATTTTGCCCCTGCATGACCAGCAAACGATAACGCAATTGATCCGATCCTGCCAGCTCTGCTTTGAGCCGCTGGATGGTGATGCCCTGTACACCGATGTTGGTTGGCAACAGACTTTCAAAAAAGGCAAGATCCTCTTTCAGCTTGGCATTTTCCGTTTCCAGCGCCTTGGTTTGGGTCGCCATCTGGTTTTCTGCCGCCTTCTGGATATTGCGCTGGCTTTCCGACGCATTGACTGTGCTGGAATAACTATCGCGTTCTTCGGTCAGTTGTTTCACCTGCTGGGTCAGCGCTGCGATACGCTCATCGTCCGCCCCAGGACGAAAGGCAGCGAAGCCCTGCTCCTGATTAAAGACGATATAGGCAATGGCGGCAACCACCGCCAGGCCGATGACCATGAACACGATTTTTACGCTCCATGGCAGATGGCTTTTGATCGTCATCTTCGGCGCCGAAATCGACAGGCGCCTGACCCATAATTTATATTTCACGTCGTTATGTTTTTATGGCAATAACGTTACGGCAGCACCGGCACATGCATCAGGCCGGTAGTTTCATCCATGCCGAACATCAGATTCATACATTGCACCGCCTGACCGGCAGCCCCCTTGACCAAATTATCCTGCACTACCAACACTACCAGCGTATCGCCATCGCCGGGACGATGCAGTGCGATACGCAGCATATTCGATGCGCGTGTCGAACGCGTGTCCGGGGTCGAACCGAACGGCATGACATCGACGAACGGCTCATTGCGATAAGCGTTTTCAAACAAGTTTTGCAAATCTGTATTATCGACATCCCCGGTCAGGCGTGCGTATATCGTCGCCTGCATACCGCGAATCATCGGCACCAGATGCGGCGTAAACAGCAGTCCGACCTTGCTATCGGTCATGCGCTGCAACTGCGCGATGGTTTCCGGCAAATGCCGATGTCCCGATACGCCATAGGCCTTGAAATTATCGGAGGCTTCCGAGAACAAGGTCGCCACTTCCGCCTTACGGCCCGCGCCGGATACGCCCGATTTGCAATCGGCGATCAGATGCGCGGCATCTACCACGCCGGCTTTGAGCAGCGGCGCCAAGCCCAGTTGAATCGTCGTCGGATAACAGCCGGGATTGCCTACCAGACGCGCTTTCTTGATGGCATCGCGATTCAGTTCGACCAGACCGTAAGCCGCTTCCTTGAGCAAGTCGGGACAGCTATGCGCCATCTTGTACCATTTTTCAAAGATGGCCGTGTCCTGCAGACGGAAGTCGGCAGCCAGATCGATGACTTTAACGCCGGCGGCCAGTAATTGTGGCGCCTGCGCCATCGCCACTCCATGAGGTGTTGCAAAAAACACCACATCGCATTGCGTGAGATCGGTTTTTTCGGGCGCAGAAAATGGAATATTGATACGTCCGCGCAGCGACGGAAACATCTCGGCGATCGGCATCCCATCTTCCTTGCGGGAAGTCACTGCCTGCACGCTGACTTCTGGATGCATCGCCAACAGACGCAGCAATTCAACGCCTGTATACCCGGTACCGCCGACAATACCAACTTTGATCATTTCTCCACTTTCCTGCAAAACTGAACCAATACACCAATACGAATTGAATCCCGGATTTTAACAGCACCCGCGCGCCAATGAAAAAAAAGCCGCCGGACCTGAGTCCAGCGGCTTTTTGCATAGAAATAACGCGATTAGCGTTTGGAGAATTGCTTTGCGCGACGTGCTTTACGCAGACCGACTTTCTTACGTTCAACTTCACGCGCATCGCGTGTTACGAAGCCGGCTTTCGACAATTCCGGTTTCAAAGTTGCATCGTAGTCGATCAGTGCACGGGTAATACCGTGACGCACCGCACCGGCCTGGCCGGACTCGCCGCCACCATTGACGTTGACCATGATGTCGAAAGTTTCGACATGGTTGGTCAAGACCAGCGGTTGACGAATCACCATCAAACCTGTTTCGCGAGAGAAATACTCGCTGGCAGGCTTGCCGTTAACAACGATCTGGCCGGAGCCCGATTTGATGAACACACGCGCCACTGCACTCTTGCGACGGCCGGTTCCGTAATTATAAATACCGATCATGTCAGATCCTTAGAGTTCGAGTGGTTTAGGTTGCTGCGCGGCGTGCGGATGCGTTGCATCTGCGTACACTTTGAGCTTTTTGATCATCGCGTAGCCGAGTGGGCCCTTAGGCAACATGCCCTTGACGGCTTTCTCGAGTGCGCGGCCTGGAAAACGCTGTTGCATTTTCAGGAAATTGGTTTCATAGATACCGCCGGGATAACCGGTGTGGCGATAGTATGTTTTTTCGGTCGCTTTAGTGCCGGTCACACGCAGTTTGCCTGCATTGACGACAACGATAAAATCGCCCGTATCGACGTGAGGGGTAAATTCCGGTTTGTGTTTGCCGCGCAGTCGGAGTGCCACTTCGCTGGCAACACGTCCGAGGACTTTGTCCGTCGCGTCAATCACGAACCACTCGCGCTGCACTTCGTGTGCTTTTGCGGAAAAGGTTTTCATGATGACTTCCTAAATAAAAAATAAATCGCTCAAATGGTGGTTCCGCCCATACGTCACTACATGTAATCGCTACAGGTAATCATTACGTAGATCCAGGCGGACTCGGCCTTATATCTTTCCTGAGCAAACGGAAAGCCGGAAATTATAGCCTTTTCAATGACTTGGCGTCAATCGGACGATGTAAATAGGCAATTTTAAACAACATGACACGTATTTCCGATGGTGGGCATACGCTGATGTGGCGCAGCGCATATTCATTTACACGCACTCATTTACACGCACTCATTTAAAATGCTCGGCTTTAAACCGTTAGCGAGATTCTCATGGAGTGCACCGTACGTTGGACCGGTTTATCCGGCATGTCTTTCCTGGCAGAAACCGGCTCCGGCCATCTGGTGACGATGGATGGCGCACCGGATGGCGGAGGCCGCAATCTGGCGCCGCGTCCGATGGAAGTGGTGCTGGCCGGCACCGGCGGCTGCACCGCCTATGACGTTGTACTGATCTTGCGTAAAAGCGGTCAGGACATTCGCGGCTGCGAAGTCAAACTCAGCTCCGAGCGCGCCGAAAAAGACCCGAAGGTATTTACCAAAATCCATTTCCACTTCATCGTCACCGGCCGCAAACTGAAACCGAATCTGGTGGACCGGGCCATCAAGCTGTCGCATGAGAAATACTGCTCGGCATCGATCATGCTGGAAAAAACTGCCGAAATGACGCATAGCTTCGAGATCGTCGACGACTCGGCAGATGCTGCCGCGCCAACCGTCTAAGGCAACGCTGATGAAGTGCCATGGGCGGCCCATTTCCCCTGCAAGGTGCGTGGGGTTCCAAGCCGCGCAGGGGGAATGGGCCGCCCATGGCACTTCATCAGCGTTGCCTTAAATATAATAAGCCACGCTCGTCATTACCTTGGATGCCGCCCGCATCGCCCCACGCAATGGCGCCGGCATCTCGGCGGCACCAAGTGCTTTGGCCGCATCGCCATGTGCAATTTCATCGATGCGCATCTGCTCGACAATGACACGCGATTTTGCATCCTGCGCCGGCAGCGCTTCCAGATGGCTTGCCAGATGCGCCGCCACCTGGCGCTCGGTCTCGGCGACAAAGCCCAGATTGCGCGCATCGCCCATGCGCGCGGCCAACGCGCCAAACAGATAGGCCCCGCCATACCAAAGCGGATTCAGCAAGCTGATATGCGACCCCAGCTCTTGCAAGCGTTGCGCGGTCCAGGCCAGATGATCGGCTTCTTCACGTCCGGCCAGCGCAAACTGCACCCGGATCGCCTCATGCTGCGAAAAACGCCCCTGCGCATCGTATAAAGCCTGCGCGCACACCTCGCCGACATGATTGACCCGCATCAGCGCCGCACTATGGCGCTGTTCAGCCGGATCCAGCGTTGCATCGTCCACATCCTGCGCCGGGCTCCGGCGTGACGCCGCGCCGATCCCGCCGATCACTCTGAGGGCCTTGTCGAAATCGGTGATAAAGCGGTCGATGAAATCCATAAGAAAACGCTCATTGTTACGTTGAATAGCGCAATTTTATCAGCCGCCGCCGTCAAATCGGCAACAACCCACATTGGCAGCGATAAACCGAAAGCCACATTCACCGGATAACTGCCTGTACGGTAAAATGCCTGCCACACATTCAATTAAGACCTGTCGATAAGCCTACATGAGCAAAGAACTGAAAAACGGTCCCACCCCACCAGCAACCTCCAATTTCCTGCGCGGCATTGTCGAACACGATCTTTCCAACGGCACCTATGCCAATCGCAAAGACCAGCAGGGACAAGCGCTGCCGCAGGTTATCACCCGTTTTCCGCCCGAACCCAACGGCTATCTGCACATCGGCCACGCCAAGGCAATTTGCGTCAATTTCGGACTGGCGCGCGATTACGCGGGCCGTTGCCATCTGCGTTTCGACGATACCAATCCGGCCAAGGAAGATCAGGAATACGTCGACACCATCATCGACAGCGTGAAATGGCTGGGCTTCGACTGGCATGACAGCACCGGCGAGCACTTATATTTCGCCAGCAATTATTTCGAACAGCTCTATGAAATGGCCGAATACCTGATCGACGCCGGCCATGCTTATGTCGACAGCCAAAGCGCCGATGAGATGCGCACCAATCGCGGCAACCTGACCGATCCCGGCAAAAACTCGCCGTTCCGCGATCGCTCCTCCGCCGAATCGCTGGACCTGTTGCGCCGCATGAAGGCCGGTCAATTCAAGGATGGCGAACACATTCTGCGCGCCAAAATCGACATGGCCTCGCCCAACATGAACATGCGCGACCCGGCCATCTACCGCATTCGACACGCGCATCATCACCGTACCGGCGACACCTGGTGCATCTATCCGATGTACGACTACACGCATCCGATTTCCGACGCCCTGGAAAACATCACCCATTCGAATTGCACGCTGGAATTTCAGGACCACCGGCCGTTTTACGACTGGGTTCTGGAGCGCCTGAGCGAAGGCGGTTACTTCAAGAAGCCGGTGCCGCATCAATACGAATTCGCGCGCCTGAACCTGACCTATGCGATCACCAGCAAGCGCAAGCTGCTGCAACTGGTAGAAGAACATATCGTCGACGGCTGGGACGATCCCCGCATGCCCACCCTTGTCGGCATGCGCCGCCGCGGCTACACGCCGGAATCGATACAACTGTTTTGCGAGCGCATCGGCGTCGCCAAATCCGACAGCTGGATCGATATGGCCACGCTGGAAGGCTCGTTACGCGACGATCTGGACGCCAAGGCGCCGCGTGCGGCTGCCGTATTGCGCCCGCTCAAGCTGATTATCGATAATTTCCCGGACGACCTCGCCATCGATTGCACGGCGCCGGTGTTCCCGCCGTCGCATCCGCAGCACAATGAAAACCTGCGCCATTTCCCAATTTCCAAAACGCTGTGGATAGAGCAGGAAGATTTCATGGCAACGCCGGCCAAAGGCTATTTCCGCCTGTATCCGCCGATTGGCGATGCGCCGGGCAATCGCGTGCGCCTGCGCTACGGTTATGTGATCGAGTGCACCGGCTACGACCAGGATGCCGACGGCAACGTCACTGCCGTGCATTGCCGCTATTTCGACGATAGCAAGAGCGGCACCGAAGGCTCGGCGGCCTACAAGGTCAAAGGCAACATCCATTGGGTCAGTGCGGCGCACGCATTGCAAGCCGAAGTGCGTTTATACGATCGGCTGTTCAACGATCCGCATCCGGACGCCGGCGGCAAAGACTTTACACTGGCGCTCAATCCGGCCGCCAAGGAAGTCGTCATGGCCTATCTGGAACCGGGTCTGGCCGACGCGCTGCCCGATCAACGCTTTCAATTCGAACGGCATGGCTATTTTGTCGCCGACCGGGTCGATTCGGTTGCCGGCAAACCGGTATTCAACCGCGCAGTAACTTTGAAGGATTCCTGGGGTAAATAGCCCCGTAATTGAAACACCGTCCACACTTTGAACATAGAAAGACACCGCCATGACCGTTTCCATCTATACCGCTTCCGTTCCAGTATTCAAACAGATGCTGATCGCCCTCGCCGATGTGCTGAAAAAAGCGGAAGCGCACGCGACCGAAAAGAAAATCATTCCCGACGCCTATTTGCAGGCACGTCTGTTCCCCGACATGTTCCCTCTGCTGCGTCAGGTGCAGATCGCGGTCGATTTCGCCAAGGGCGCATCGGCGCGTCTGGCCGGTGTCGAGATTCCCTCTTATCCGGAAACCGAAAAGAGCTTCGACGATCTGCAAGCCTTGCTCAGCAAAACGCTGGCATTCATCGACACCCTCGATGCCAAGCAATTCGAGGGTAGCGACGACAAGGAAATCGTGTTGCGTCCCGGCACGCCGAAAGAAAGAAAACTGAGCGGCAGCGCTTATCTGCTCAATTACAATCTGCCGCAATTCTTCTTCCACGTCACCACCGCGTACGCCATCCTGCGCCACAACGGCGTCGACATCGGCAAACGCGACTACATGGGCGGTTATTAAGCTACAAGCAAGTCACAAGCAAGTTTCAAGCGAAATTTGCAGCGAAAAAGCCGCGCCATGCCGTCCTGTATCGCGATAGACCGTAACCGCCTTCGCGGGCGTCCCAGGGACGCTCGCGAAGGATAGTCAGAACGAGCGGACGACCGGAAAATAAAACGATTAAACCAGCCGCTGCCCAAGTACTCGCAAGCGACTATTTTGACCTATCAGACCATCGTCTCATGAGCAATCCATCCGCTATCGCTGCCTTGCAGAATCCGTCCGCAGTCTCCATCAAACCGATGCTCGCCGCGATGATGCTGGTGGTCTCGCTGAGTGCGCTGGAACAGTCCATCACCTCTGTTGCGCTGCCGGTGATCGCCTCCGAACTCAACGGCTTCACACTGATGGCATGGGTGGTCTCGGCTTATCTGGTGGCCTCGACCGTGGTCACGCCGATCTACGGCAAACTCAGCGATATCTACGGCCGGCGCACCATGCTGACCTGCTCGGTGTCGATCTTCATCGCCGCATCGCTCGGCTGCGCAATGGCGCAAAGCATGCCGCAACTGGTTTTGATGCGGGTATTGCAAGGCATCGGCGGCGGCGGTTTGCTTTCGGTCGCGCAAGCTGCCGTGTCGGACGTGATAACGCCGCGCGAACGCGGCCGCATACAAGGCTATTTCAGCAGCGTCTGGGTCATTGCCAGCATGGGCGGCCCGATGATCGGCGGCTACCTGACCCACTATCTGTCGTGGCACTGGATTTTCTGGATCAACCTGCCGGTGGGCGTAATCGCCTTGATCATGGTGCGGCGCTCGCTGCGTTTCCTACCGCTGCCGTCGCGCAACACGCGCCGCACCATCGACTATATCGGCTCAATTCTGCTGGCCACGGGGCTGACCGGCGTCTTGATGGCGATTACCCGGATCGGCCAGGGCATCCCCATCGGCGAATCGCTCAATCTGATGCTGCTGCTCGGCGGCATGCTGATCATGGCCGTCTTTCTCTGGCATGAAGAGCGCACCCCCGAACCGATTATTCCGCTATCGATGCTGCGTATTCCGACGGTCGCAATTTGCTGTCTTATTCTATTTCTCAGTTTTTTCGAACTGATCTCGATGTCGGTACTCTTGCCGTTGCGTCTGCAAATGACGGGCCTGTCGCCCGAACTTTCTGCATTGCGGCTGCTGCCGCTGACGCTGACCAGCCCGATCGGCGCCTTCATCGCCGGCAAATTGATGGGACGTCACGGGCACTATAAAAAAATCATGATCACCGGCTCCGCGCTCGCATCGCTGGCCAGTTTCCTGCTGGCCTTGATCTCGCCGCGCCATGATGTCTTGATGGCATTGACCATGGCGCTGCTGGGTCTGGGCATCGGTGCGCAATTCCCCACCGGTATGGTCGCAACGCAAAACGCGGTACACCGCACGCAAGTCGGCATCGCCACCGCGCTGACTTCGTTTTCCCGCTTGCTTGGCGGCGCTGTCGGCGTCGCCGTGCTGACGGCAGTCGTCATTGCGTTGCTGCGCAATGCGCTCGGTGATTTCCATATCGGAAATGCGCCGGACGGCGGCGATGCAATGATGCAGATATTTCGCACCGTCACCGCCAGTACCGGCGACGCGCGCGGCCTGGCGCTGCATACGGCTGCCGATGGCGCGTTCCGCGAGGTGACCTTGCTGAGCGCTGCGATCTCCCTGCTTTCGCCGTTGCTGCTGCTCTTCATCCGTGAACTGAAATTACGCGATACCAGCGAGCCGATCGCAGCCGCCATGGCCGAATAAGGACGGCGCAGGAATAATATTGCAGGCGAGGCATGCCCCTGGCTCTCGCTTGATTCGATCGGCCGTCCGCCGTTGTGACCGCAAATGAAAATAAAAAAATGAATTTGACCACGCCTGCCCTCCTGTTTCCCGCCATCTCGCTGCTGTTGCTGGCCTATACCAATCGTTTTATGGTGCTGGCCAGCCTCATACGTCATTTACAGGGACAAGCCAAAGAACATCGCCAAGACGTCTTCATCCGTCAAATGCTGAATTTACGCCTACGTATTAGATTGATCCGAAACATGCAAATGTTGGGCGTGAGCAGCTTCATCCTGTGTGCAATCTCCATGTTTCTGGTTTTTATCGCGGCAATTTTTATCGGGCAACTGATCTTCGGCGCCAGCCTCTTTCTACTGGTGCTATCGCTGATATTGTCGTTATGGGAAATTGCGATCAGCACCAAAGCCATTGAAATTGCTTTGGAAGATATGCAACAAAAACTGGCGAAATAGCCGTGCGGCTGTAAAGGCGGGAACTATCAATCTTCTTACAACAGAATAAGAACAAGTCCTACTGTCCGATCCGGGGGCAACTACTACGCTGAGCACACAAAGCACAATAGTTCACCTGAGGAGAAGTCTATGGTTACCAGCTCACTGGATCCAGATCTGATCGAAGGCAGTGACCGTCAGCTTGGCCTGGGGCATGACAACAAATCATTGGGGCCGAGCGATAGCTCGGACAGCGGCAGCGATTTCTGCGGTCTGTCGGCATCCGGCGACGATTCCGACTCCAACGGCACCGGCGAACGCGCATCGGTCAATCCCGACAACGGGCGCCAGAACAGCGACATTGACGACGATGACATCGATGTGGCCGATCTGGGCGAAGACATTGATGACATCGACGACATTGACGACATTGACGAAAACGATGACAACGATGACAACGATGAAAACGATCCGTCCCCGGAGCAGGAAATCAGGGATTTAAACCTGGACATCGACGAGATCGAAGACGATTGATTTCCGCTCAAATTTTCCCTCTAAAATTCGTCATGATCGAGCGCCCTTTTCGCGCGCGATTCAGCACCTTTCATTGCTTCATCAAAAGTGGCAAAGATACCGGCCGGAATGTACGTTTCGGCAATTTCCGGCTCGCGCGTCAAACGGACGAATACGCGTGCCTCAAAGGTTGCATCCGGCAGCTCTACCGCAGTAATGCGGGCAATATGCGTACCGCTCTGTAAGATACGATCAGTCATCTTCCCTCCGCAAAAATAATGTTCTGGAACAACGATGCCTTTTTGACCGCCGACGGCTGCGCCGGTTCTGGATCCCATTCTTTTATCCTAGCCTTTATACTGACTGCAATCCATTACCCAACCGTTAGATGAGACCAATAACAAAACCAATGCCCCCCCTGATCCGGCAACGCACATTGTGCACATTTGCACGATTGCCAGCCATTTTTATCCTCAGCCTGCTGTTGACATGCAGCGCGCTGCCGATGCTGGCAGCGGGCGCAACGAATGCGGCCGCGGATGTAGCCGCGAATGTGGCAAATACAGCGCTCGCGCCCACCGCCGCCGCTATCGACCGGATACTGGACGGCATACGCCAGGACCTCGCCGCGATACAGGCCGCCCTCCCGAGCAAACCCGCGGACACGAATTTACTGAATATGCGCGACAAAGCGCTGGAGGACGCCGCCAGCGCCGATGATGCCGCCACCGCATTGGGGCCGGCATTGGCCCGTGTGCAAGCGCGTCTGGCCGAACTGGGAACGCCGCCGGCCGGCGTACAAGAGCCGCGCGATATCGTCAACCAACGCGCGCAACTCGTTAAAAGCCACAGCGATCTGGACGCGCAAGTAAAGCTGGCCGGTTTGTTGTCGGTGGAAGCCAAACAGCTCGCCGCCCAGATCTCGATACTGCGGCGCGACCGTTTTCAGGCCAGCATGGGCCAACGCACGCCATCGATACTGGCGCCTGCCTTCTGGAACGAATTACGCGGCGACCTGCCCCAGGACATCGGCAAACTGCATACATTGACCGGCCGATTAATCGACACCGCCAGCGCCACGCCCGCCCCGGTCTGGACAATAATTACGCTGGCCGTCATCTGGCTATGCGTATTGCGCCTGTTTGCCGGACGCTTTCTATTCAAACTGACCGCGACCAAGGTGCCGGCGGGCCGCCTGCGCCGTTCGCTGCAGGCCGCCACGCTGGTATTGCTATACGTTGTCACGCCGGCCTTGATCGTACTGGCGCTGCTGACCGGCCTGAGCTGGAGCACCGATTTACCGGACGACATCAACAATTTCCTGATCAGCATCCTGGGCCTGGTAAGTTTTGGCGGTTATGTCGTCGGACTCGGCCAGGCTTTGCTGTTGCCCAGCCGGCCTTCATGGCGCCTGCTGCCTTTGTCCGACCCTCTGGCACGACGTCTGCGCGGTTTCCCGCTGATGCTGGCGACAGTCCTGGTCGGTGACGGGCTGATCGAGCGCCTGTCGGTCCTGATCAATGCAGGTCTGGCGACAACGGTGGCGATCAACTGTATTGCAGCCCTGCTGCTGAGCCTGACGATGACCTTCTGGCTGCAGCGCGGCGCGCGTATGTGGCGCAAGCTGCGCGCGCAGGCGGCTGGCGCACAAACCAGTGAGGCGCACCCGACGCATGCGCTTTGGCTACGCGCCATTATCGTGGTGCAATGGCTGATTCTGATCCTCAGCCTGCTCAGTTTACTGACCGGTTACGTGGCATTCGGCAGCTTCCTCATCAAACAGATTGCCTGGACCCTGATCGTACTGAGTTCAAGCTATTTGCTGGCGATTCTGATCGACGACGCCTGCACCGCGATCGGTTCCGCGGCGCAGCACGCGGATGCAGATGCTGCTGCATCGGCTGCCGCGGCCGGCGCCAAGTCCGCTCCGGTAGCGCCAAAAGTACGCGACCAGGCTGCGGTGCTCCTGTCCGGCGCTGCCCGGCTGCTATTGACGCTAGTGGCGCTTATGCTGCTGGCCGCGCCATTTGGCGAAGGCCCGAGCGAACTGCTGCACCGCGCCGATCAATTCCATGAAGGCATTTCCATCGGCGAAATCGCCATCAAACCGGGCGCTGTATTCCAGGCGCTGCTGGTGCTCGGATTGGCGCTGCTGGGATTGCGGGTAGTGAAACGCTGGCTGGAAAACCGCTATCTGCCGACCACCAAGCTCGACGCCGGCATGCAGACTTCCACCGCCACCTTATTCGGTTACGCGGGTGGCATTCTGGCGATGGCGCTGACGCTGTCCGCGCTCGGCATCGGGCTGGAACGCATTGCCTGGGTTGCCAGCGCGTTATCGGTCGGGATCGGTTTCGGTCTGCAGGCCGTAGTACAGAATTTTGTATCGGGTCTGATTCTGCTGGCTGAACGCCCGGTCAAAGTGGGGGATTGGGTGTCGCTGGGCGGGGTCGAAGGCGATATCCGCCGCATCAACGTGCGCGCCACGGAAATTCAAATGGGCGACCGCTCTACCGTCATCGTACCGAACTCACAGTTCATCACATCGACTGTGCGCAATGTCACGCATACCAATCCGTTGGGATTGGTGCAGATCAAATTGCCGCTGCCGCTCGACACCGATGCCGAACAAGCCCGCGCACTGTTGCTGGAAGCATTTCAAAATAATAAAGACATGCTGGAGTCGCCGGCGCCGGGCGTACAGCTCGATGGCATCGACAACAATAATCTGATCTTCAATGCGACCGGTTTCGTTTCATCGCCGCGGCTTGCTTACGGGGTGCGTAGCGATCTGCTGTTCGATGTACTCACCCGGCTGCGCGAGGCCGGCATTGCAATCGGGAAACAGCCGACGATGTTGATCAGCGGACCGCTTGCGACGCCGCCGGAAAGCGGGAAAACATCGGACAATGCACCCGATCAGCCAGGCCCGCAAAATATGCCGATTGCGCCGCGCACGTAGGGCGGCTGTTCAGCGTTCCCTTAATTCAAGCTATAGCGCAATTGCCCCGATAAGCCTTAGTATCTGTCAACAACAACATTAAACCCGGATATGTCGACCAAGCGCAAAAATAGTCCCAAGCCCAACGCCGCCACTGCCAATACCAATGCCTTGGAAGCGCAAGTACAGATCAAGTTTCAACAAGCCATAACGAACCATCAAAACGGTCAAATTGCACAAGCCCAGGCGCTTTACGAAAATATTCTGACAGTGCAACCCAGGCACTTCGACGCGCTTCACTTATTAGGCGTGATTGCCTCGCAAATGGATCATCATCAAAAAGCGGTCGAATTGATGAGCCGGGCGATTGCCATCCATCCCGGCAATCCCAGCTTTTACTCCAACCGCGGCGTATCGCTCCAGAAACTCAAGCAGCTCGATGCCGCGGTTGACAGTTACGACCAGGCGATACGCCTCAAACCGGACTACGCATTAGCCTACTTCAATCGCGGCGTTTCATTGCATGAACTGAAACGACTGGAAGCGGCTGTAGCAAGTTATGAGCAGGCGATCGACATCAAACCGGATTACGCAGAAGCGCATGCCAGCCGCGGCAATGCGCTGACAGAACTCAAGCAATTGGATGCCGCCATCGCCAGTTACGATCAGGCCATCCGTATCAAACCGGATTATGCGGAAGCACACGCCAATCGCGGCTTCGCGCTCCAGGAACACAAGCAACTGGACGCCGCCATCGCCAGTTACGATCAAGCCATCGGCATCAACCGGGACTACGCGCAAGCCCATTACAATCGTGGCAATGCATTAAAAGAAGGCGAACAATTCGATGCCGCCGTAGAGAGCTATGAGGGGGCCATCAGCATCCAGCCGGATTATGCCGAAGCCTATGCCAACCGCGGCGCCGCTCTGAAAGAGATGCATCGGCTGGACGCGGCGGTGGCCAGTTATGAGCAAGCCATCCGCCTCAAACCGGACTACGCGCAAGCCTGGTATAACCGTGGCGTTTTGCTGAAAGATCTCAATCATCTGGATGCGGCCATTGCCAGTTACGATTGCGCTATCAAGCTCCAGCCGGATTACCCGGATGCCAATTGGAATAAAGCGTTCACGTTGCTATTGAATGGCAATTTTGCCGCTGGTTGGGATTTATATGAATGGCGCTGGATTAATGAAAAGACGAAGTTAAAGCAACGGGATTTTTCGCAGCCGCTTTGGCTCGGTAAAGAATCCCTCGCCGGCAACACCATCCTCTTGCATAACGAACAAGGGCTGGGCGATGCGATCCAGTTTGTCCGCTATGCAAAATTGGCCTCCGACTTGGGCGCACGGGTGATTGTGGAAATACCCGCATCGCTGATCGACCTGTTCAAAGGGTTTTCTGGTGTTGGCGAAGTGGCAGTCAGGGGCGGTGTCCTGCCCGAATTTGATTACCATTGTCCGTTGCTGAGTTTGCCTTTGGCTTTCAACACAGACTTGCAGTCAATTCCCGCCGCTCAAAAATATATATCCCCGGATCGCACGAAGCAGGAATATTGGTCGTATAAGTTAGGCGCAAAATCAAAGCCGCGCGTGGGCTTGGTGTGGAGCGGCAATGCAAACCACACGAATGACCTTAACCGTAGCGCCCTGCTGGCAGATTTGTTGCCGCATCTGCCATCCGGCATTCAATACATCAGTCTGCAAAAAGAAGTCCGCGACATCGACCTGCCGGCGCTTGAATCGAACCCGAATATCATGCATATGGGCGATGAATTGCAGGATTTTACCGATACAGCCGCATTATGTGGATTGATGGATTTAGTGATCAGCGTAGACACCAGTGTTGCGCATTTAAGTGGCGTGCTGGAGATACCGACCTGGATTGCATTGCCGTTCAGCCCCGATTGGCGTTGGCTTTTGAATAGAGATGATAGCCCCTGGTATCCCAGCGTAAAGCTTTATCGGCAGCCGGACATCAAAGATTGGGGAAATGTATTTGCGAAGATTGGAGAGGATTTATTGCGCTTCGTGCGCGGCAAGACAGAAGAAAATTAGTGCGATGAATGCGGCGGGTTGATGTTGGGACAAAACTTTATGTACTCCAGAAGCGCCAGAACAGCGAAAGCCAGCGCCAAGGCTGGCTTTCTGGCCCATTCCTAGTCAGGATTAGGCCCTTCCGCGGCGTTTTCCAACAGGCTGCCGTTTTTTGCGTCCACCCCGACTTCATGCGTGACTTTACCGTGTTGTATGTCAAAAGAATAACGCAGGCCGCTGCCACCCTTTTCCTGCTCCAGTTCTTCATCGGTAATTTTTCCGGGATAAGCCTTGAGGGCAATCGCCCGTGCCTGTTTCAGACTGATTTTTGCTTCTCCGGCAAATTCCTGGCCCGTATAAGCGTACGCATTGACAGCGCTCACCGTCAGAACCAGACCCAGCAAACTCATTACGTGTTTCTTCGATGTTGTCATGATAATGCTCCTATCCAGTTGATTAAACCGGGCAAGCGCGTTGGCGTTCACCGTGATAATCATACTAAACAGCGAGAATTAGCCGATGGATAGGTGTCTGATCGTTGCGAAACGATAATCAGATGGCGCGCATTTCATAAAAAAATGGCCGCACCCGATAAGGGCGCGGCCATTTTTTCTCTTCTCCGATATTACAAAGTTATCTTGGAAGGGAAGCAGCGTCCGGCACGGCTTCCGGCTGATCCGCATCAAGCGGGGGTTCACCGTTCAGTTGCGCATGCAGACGCTCCATATCGACATCATTGCTCCACCTCGCCACCACCAGCGTTGCCACACCGTTACCGATCGTATTGGTCAATGCGCGTGCTTCCGACATGAAACGATCGACGCCGAGAATCAGCGCCAGGCCCGCCACTGGAACATGACCGACCGCCGAGAGCGTCGCCGCCAGCACGATGAAGCCGCTGCCGGTAATCCCCGCCGCGCCCTTCGATGTCAGCAGCAACACCGCCAGCAAAGTAAACTGCTGCGTCAGCGTCATCGGCGTATTGGTGGCCTGTGCAATGAATACGGCGGCCAGCGTCAGGTAAATCGCGGTACCGTCCAGATTGAACGAATAGCCGGTCGGTATGACCAGGCCCACCACCGATTTTTTCACACCCAGGTTTTCCATCTTGGCAATCAAGCGCGGCAGCACCGATTCGGACGACGATGTACCCAGCACGATCAGCAATTCTTCCTTGATGTATTTAACGAATTTCCAGACGCTGAAACCATGCAAGCGGCCGATGATGCCCAGGACAACAAAAATGAAGAACAGACAGGTCAGATAAAAGGTCCCCATCAGTTTGCCCAGCGAAAACAGCGAACCGATGCCGTATTTTCCGATGGTAAATGCCATCGCGCCGAATGCGCCGATCGGCGCCAGGCGCATGATCATGCCGACGATGCCGAACAATACATGCGAACCCTTTTCGACGATATCGAATATCAGCGTGCCGCGGCCGCCGAATTTATGCAACGCAAAACCGACCAGCACAGAAATCAGCAACACCTGCAAGACATCTCCCTGCGCGAACGCATCGACCATGCTGTTCGGGATGATATGCATCAGATATTCGGTCACCGTCCCCATTTGACCCGGGGCGACGTAAGAGGCGATGCTCTTGGCATTGAGCGTGCTGACATCGACATTCATGCCGACGCCAGGCTTCAATACATTGATCGCAATCAGGCCGATGACCAGCGCCAGGGTGCTGACGACTTCAAAATATAACAACGCCATACCGCCGGTCTTGCCGACTTTTTTCATGTCTTCCATGCCGGCAATGCCGAGCACCACGGTGCAGAAAATGACCGGCGCGATAATCATTTTGATCAGTTTGACGAAACCGTCCCCGAGCGGCTTCATCGCCGCGCCCGATTCCGGATAAAAATGACCCAACGCAATGCCGATAATAATGGCAGTGATAACTTGTACATATAACGATCGGTAAAACGGCTTTTTATCTCTCATACTGCCTCCTATTGCTACGACTATCCGTGCTATTAATATAGATACCCAAATGATGCCGGCGTTGCGGACGCTCTTGTTGCATGACGAACTTCGTCATGCGGCGCGTCATTATGCCATCGAAAGACAGAATTTCTAATCTTGAATAAATAGCCCGGAACGAGCGCCAGGATTCGCATTCGTCAATACGCACCAGAATTGTGCGGTTATGTTTTGTTCCGCTTACCGGAACATGCATGCATGCACGCAGGCACGCGCGCTCAGCCCCGTACTCAGGCCCTCTCGACGCTGATTTCCTATGGCACAACAATTGCTGTATTTCAAACTTCTTGCGTCATTGTTTACCATAAGGATCGTCAAATGAAAATAATTAATGGCATCGCCTTACTACTTTCCGCAGGTTTGTTCGCAGGCGTCGTCCATGCGCAAGAACTCACAGGCACGCTCAAGCAAATCAAGGATACGGGGATGATCACCCTGGGCGCCCGCGAATCCGCCACGCCATTCAGCTATAACCTTGAAGGCACGCAATTTGTCGGTTATTCATATGACATCATGATGAAAGTCGTGGAGCGGATCAAAACGGAATTGAAGTCCCCGAACCTGCAGTTCAAGGTCATGCCTATCACCGCGCAAAATCGCATTGCCCTTGTTCAAAATGGTACGATCGATCTCGAATGTTCTTCTACAACCAATACTGAAGAACGTCAAAAACAAGTCAGCTTCTCCGACAGTTTTTTCATGATTGGAACGCGTCTGTTGACGGCCAAGGATTCCGGCATCAAGGATTTCGCGGACCTGAAAGGAAAAAATGTCGTCACCACAGCGGGCACAACATCGGAAAGATTGCTCAACAAGCTCAATGACGAAAAAAATCTCGGCATGAACATCATTGCCGCCAAAGAAAACGGCCAGGCATTCCTATCCATGGAAAGCGGACGCGCTGTCGCCTTCATGATGGATGATGCGATTCTCTACGGCGAACGCGCAAAATCCAAATCCGCTGAAAAGTGGATCGTGACGGGAACGCCGCAATCGCGCGAGGTGTATGGCTGCATGATGCGCAAGGACGATGCGCAGCTCAAGAAGCTGGTCGATGGCGTCGTCGCCGATTTGACGAAGTCGGGGCAGATTATCCCGATTTATAAAAAATGGTTTGAAAGCCCTATTCCTCCACGCTCCATGACGCTCAATTTCCCGATGTCGGAAGATTTGAAGCATCTTTACGCGAACCCCAGCGACTCGGCCATTCAATAAATGCGCAGGGCGGCTTATAGGCCGCCCCCTTTGCGGCGCGCGCGCATAAAACGGGAATCATCATGAGCTACGACTGGCATTGGGGCGTCTTCCTCGAAGCGGCGAGTGCGCGGGAAACCTATCTGGACTGGCTGTTGTCCGGTTTCCTGACCACCGTCGAGATGGGCGCGCTGGCTTGGATTCTGGCGTTTTTCCTGGGATCCATCCTCGGCGTCATGCGTACCGCAAACAACCGCCCCGCGGCATTTATAGCGACGGTCTATGTGGAAGTGGTGCGCAACGTTCCGCTGATTGTCCAGCTGTTTTTGTGGTACTACCTGGTCCCGAAATTTTTACCCGGAAGTTGGCGCAACTGGCTGTTCTCTCAAGCGCCGGCGACTACTGCCTTCGTGACGGCGACGCTAGGTTTGGGATTCTTTACCGCAGCGCGCGTCTGCGAACAGGTGCGATCGGGAATCCAATCTTTGCCGCACGGATTGCGCAACGCCGCGCTGGCGATGGGGTTCACGTTGCCGCAAGCCTATCGCTACGTGCTGTTGCCGATTTCTTACCGCATGATCGTGCCGCCCATGACTTCCGAGATGTTGAGCATTTTCAAGAACTCCTCGATTGCCGCGACCATCGGCGTCATTGATCTGTTTGCACGGACCCGGCAGCTCAACGATTACACGGCGCGCGCCTATGAATCCTTCATTGCGGTCATCCTGTGCTATTTCATCATCAACGCCGCGATCATGCTTGCCATGCATCTGCTGGAAAAGCGAATCCGCATTCCGGGTTTCATGGGAAATTAAGAGGAAATCATGCTCGGTCTGGATTTCAGTGTAATCACGCCGGTAGCGGTAAGCGTGTTGATCGACGGCATGCTGACTTCGCTGCAGCTGACGGCGACGGCGCTCGTCGTAGGGCTGGTGTGGGGTACGGTGCTGGCGATGATGCGCTTGTCGCGTTTCCGCATCCTGTCGTTTCCGGCCGCGGTTTACGTTAATTTTTTTCGCTCCATACCGCTGGCGATGGTATTGCTGGCTTTCTATCTGCTGGTGCCGCAGTTGCTCAAGAATTTATTCTGGACGCCCCGGACGATGGATACCCGCATGCTGTCGGCTTTAATCGGGTTTTCCTTGTTCGAGGCGGCTTATTACGCCGAAATCATGCGGGCGGGGATTCAAAGTGTTCCGAAAGGGCAATTCGCGGCTTCCCATGCACTGGGCATGCGCTCCATGCAGGCGATGCGGCTGGTGATTTTGCCGCAAGCGTTCCGCAATATGCTGCCGCTGCTATTAACGCAGTTGATCGTGCTGTTCCAGGACACGTCGCTGGTTTACATCATTTCGCTCACGGATTTCTTTACCAGCGCCGAAGGCATCGGTGAACGCGACGGCCGCATTGAAGAAATGATGCTGGTCGCCGGAGCCGCCTATTTCATCTTTTGCTTCACCGCGTCTTTGCTGGTCAAGCGCTTGTCGAGACGTGTCAATTCATAATCGATGGCAACTCATCGGTGCAAAGTAAAGACGGATATCCAGCGGCTACCTACCATGGCGCTCATGCGCCATGGTAGGATGCTCAAAAATTGATAGGGAGACTTGCATGGCAGAAAAGGTCGTAATCTACGGTGAATGCGAGGAGCCGGCTGATGACCGGGTCTTGTTTATCGCAAAATTCGCCGGAACTGAAAATCCCTGCGTGATCAGCCGCAGCGCGCTTGAGCTGCTGGCCAAAGGCGGTTCAGGCGACATGCTCTACCTATTCAACGCCCACCGCGAACGTATCGCCGAAGTAGCCCGCAGGCGGCTGGCCATGAACCTGGGAGTCATGCCTATCCTGACCGCCAACGATTTTCAAATAGGATGACCGCACATGCCGACTGAGTCCGGCGCACGCTGCCGGCGGCAAATTCGTCGGCAGCGTTTTTAGCACTGGGGTATCGACGGAGACAAACGTGAACGTCTTGAGAAAATTTATTCCAAAATTGATCCAAAACGCCAGAACGAGTTCCCTCTGCTTCAGTTAAGCGATTGATTCTATTGGGGAAATTTTGGTGGAAAGTGCAAGTTTCGAACTTGCGACCCCTGCAGTGTGAATGCAGTGCTCTACCCCTGAGCTAACCTTCCGTTTGAATTGATGCTGCGATGAACGCGAAACCGTCTTAAAAAAAGCGGCCTCCGTTAAAGCGGATCGCATTATCGCATACTCAATACAATATGGACAACTAAAGCCAATAAATGCTCGTCAGCTAATCCCTATGCAGCACAAAACGCCATTCAGGCTGCCGATAAATCGACGAAGCGACTTTTCATCCTGGCTTCAACAGCATCGCCAATCATCTTGGCGCGCTGCGCCATCACAATAGTTTGCTGTTGTTCGGCATTTAAATTACCCCATCTATTGAAACACTGCTCAATAGTCATGATTAAATGGCGTCCTTCATTCGCGTCGATATTTTCAGCCAACAGCGAAATAAGTGGGCCGCAGCTATTTAGTGCATGCTCTTGAAGCTGTCGACTATGTATTCTCAGGGTCACCTTTTCTCCCGTGAACGCATACCTCAGTCTCTCTAGCAGCGCCCGGTCATACCGCCCTACCGAAGCATCCTTGATTTCTTTGCATTTACCCGGGTCGCTACGCTCGGCCTTCGATAAGGCATTCAAGGCCGCTGTCCCAATCTCATCCAATGCCACATGGGTATTTACAATCCTCAATGTATATTTATCAGCTACGCGGCTTTTTTCCGCTGACACTAACATGAAATGGCCATTGCAAAATAGCGGCGCTATCGTTCTTCCTTTCTCTGCAGCAGCATTGAGCAATCCATCGAACTGCAGCGTCATTGCTTCGGCGGTAACATCGTCGCTTATATTGATCTCCTGTTTATAACCGGAGCGGATTTTGGCGAAATTTGCACCTACTTCATCGGTTGTGACAAAACGTGCGGCGTCTAAGATATCCCTGCCCTCGTCTCGCTCATCTGGCACACCGATCGCATCAATCAGCCTGGACTTGATATCTTCCAGTCCCCGCGGCAGGATCGCGCTATCCACCTCCTGATTTGCCATGCCGTTACGCGCAAACTGCCCGATTAAATGCAATAGCGAGGCCGGCATTGCAAACATCGCCGCTTTAGGACCGCTGTTTCCGGCAAGGATGTCTTGCGTTTCAATCAGTTGTTTTATCATCTCGCTATTGACTGATGACGACACGGTCGGGTCGGCATAAAGCCCTAGTAGTTTTTGTTCAGCGCGATACGCCATCTCGGGCGCCAGTTTGAATGTCGCGATGTCGATGAGCGCTCCAAGCGTGTTGCCGAACGCTTTGGAAGTGTCGGCATGGTCGTCATGAACGCCATTGGCCGTCACGCTATCGGCCAGGCTGTCGATCATGCCTTCCGTTGTATTGCCAAGTTGCGGTTCACTCTTCGGTGTTGCAGCCGCACTGGAGAGTTCCGGGCGATAAAAAGCGGCGGCAGGCTGCGCAGGTAAAATCAGTAGAGTCATGGGTCTGTGAGTCCGTAAGAGATAAGCGTCGCTGCTAGTGGACTGTAACAGCCGATTCCTGAGTGCCTGTCACAGCCCACTAGAGCGAATGCGAGGCAAGAATCTTCTCACGCAACGCGTTATTGGCCTCGACAAAAACGGCTGATTATTCTCTCGGATATCTCTTATTACTACATAGGAGATGCAGCCGCGCTCAGCGCGCGCCAGATGGTTTTGCCTTTCGATTCCTTGTCCAGACCGACCAATAAGGCCTCATGCTGCGCCAGTTCCTCTACCGAAGCTGGGCGCACGATGATCTCGGCCAGAGGCGCTAACGCAATCGCATTGCCCGATGCATCGCTCTCGTCGGCGATCCCCAAATCCATGCTGAGGCTGTTTTGCCCGCGCGTCATCGCCAGATACACTTCCGCCAGCAGCGCCGCATCCAGCAAGCCGCCGTGCAAGGTGCGGTGCGCATTCGAAATGCCATAGCGATCGCACAGCGCATCCAGCGAATTACGTTTGCCCGGATGCATTTCCTTGGCCATTGGCAGCGTATCGATGACGCCGCTCACATGTTCCGCGAAATTCGGAAAACCCAGCAAGCTCAGTTCCATATCCAGAAAGCCGATATCGAACGGTGCATTGTGGATGATGATCTCAGCGCCGGCTATGTAGTCGAGAAACTCGGCGGCAATTTCGGTAAAGCGCGGTTTGTCGCTGAGAAATTCGGTGGTCAATCCGTGTACCGCCAGCGCGCCCTCTTCCGAGTCGCGATCCGGATTCAGGTAACGGTGAAAATCGTTTCCGGTCAGTTGCCGGTTCAACATTTCAACGCAGCCGATTTCAATGATGCGATTGCCGCTACGGGGATTAAGACCGGTGGTTTCGGTGTCGAGAATTACTAATCTGTTAGCCATTAAATGTAAGTTCTCTTATTTTCATATCTCAAAATTGGCGCAATTTTAGCATTTCTCCGCCGTGTTTTATCTGCATGGCGGTTGGCTGCGGCGCGCAAAATAATGCCTGCGAAAATCAACTACAGCACTGTTTCAACGCCGCGATTGGCCAGCGCGTCGGCCCGTTCATTGCCGACGTGTCCACTGTGTCCCCGCACCCAGCGCCATTCGATCTTATGACGCGCCTGCGCCGCGTCGAGCTGCTGCCACAAATCCACATTTTTAACCGGCGCGCGCGCTGCCGTTTTCCAGCCGCGCGCCTTCCAGCCGTGTATCCATTCACTGATGCCCTTTTGCACATATTGGCTATCCGTATGCACAATCACTTCACAGGGACGCGATAAGGCCTTCAGCGCTTCGATCACCGCCAGCAATTCCATGCGGTTATTAGTCGTGCCCAGTTCGCCGCCGAACAATTCTTTTTCGTGTCCGCCCGCTACCAGCACCGCCCCCCAACCGCCCGGCCCAGGATTGCCCTTGCACGCGCCATCGGTAAAAATCTCAACTTTATCCATCTTTCCTTACTTCTCTTTCCTGTTTCAATTACTGTTCAATTACTGTTCAAACGCTGCTCAATTACCGTTCTATGGATTATCGCTCTGATTCCGCCGCTCCTGTACCTTATGCGCGTGGCCGGCCCCGGCCCGATTGGTCGCCGGCACCGCCCGCGCCGATGCGGCCGAACGTTTACTCAATACAGGCCCGATCAGACGCATGCCTTGCACCCGCTTGATCGCCCGCACCACATATACAGCGCCGAAATAAGGCCACCAGCGCGCGCCGGCCGGCTCCAGGAATCCGAAGCGATGCAACCACTTCTGCGTGTCGCAGGGCGGAGCATAACAACCGAATTGCGCGCGTCCGACTTCCATATTCAATAACTTGAGCCAATCTTTCAGGCGCGGCAAGGAAATGAATTCGCCATCGCGCGGCAAAAACGCACCGCCGGTCAGACGCCCGGCAGCTTGCCGCATGCCCCACAAGCTGGCGGGATTGAAGCCGCTGATAATCACTTGGCCTTCCGGAATCAGCACCCGCTCGACTTCCCGCAATACTTGATGCGGCTCGGCCGCAAATTCCAACAGATGCGGCAACACCACCAGATCCAGACTTTGCGACGCAAACGGCAACTCTGTGAAGTCATGCGAGACAACCACCGGGATTGCCTGCTCCGGTGTTGCGTCGTCGCTTACGCTGCTTGCGCTGCCTTCGCTGCCTGCATCACCTTCGCTGCTCTGACTGCCGGCATCGGCGGCCGCAGCCGAAGATGCCGGCGGAATATGCTTGTCGGTCAGCCATCGATAAGGCATGCGGTTGGCTTGCAGTGCGCTGATTTGCGGCAATCCGATCTGGAGCGCGTGGAAGCCGAAAATATCGGACGTCAGCGCATTCAGATGTGCCTGCTCCCAATTGCGGACATACAAACCGGTCGCCGTTTGCAGCCATGCGCCGAGGTTTATAATGGCCTTTTCTGATGACGAATCCCTCATATTTGCCTATGTCTGCTCTCTCGAATGACGCATTGCGCGTGCTTGCGGTTCCGGCCTTTAAAGATAATTATCTCTGGCTGATTCACAACGGCGTCCATGCCGTTGCGGTCGACCCCGGCGATGCTGCGCCGATCCTTGCCGCGCTGGACCAGCATCATCTCGCGCTGGCCGCTATTTTACTGACACATCACCACGCTGACCACATCGGCGGGGTGCCGCAGTTGTTGCAGCATACCAAAGTCCCTGTCTATGGGCCGCGTAATGATGCAATCGCCGCCGTAACGATCCCGCTGGGCGAAGGCGACCAGGTCGATCTGGCCGAACTGTCCTTGCAATTGTCGGTGCTCGATGTACCCGGCCATACCCGCGGCCATATCGCCTACGTGGCGCAACAACAGGGCTGGCTGTTTTGCGGCGATACCTTGTTTGCCGGCGGCTGCGGCCGTTTATTCGAAGGCACGCCGGCGCAGATGATGCAATCGCTGGGGAAATTAAGCGCATTACCGCCAGACACGCTAGTGTATTGCGCGCATGAATACACCATGGCCAATCTGCGTTTCGCCCAGGCCGTTGAGCCCGGCAACGCAGCGCTGCAACAACGCATTGCAGACGAACAGGCAAAACGCGACCGGGGCCAGCCGACCGTGCCCTCGAATATCGCCCTGGAACGGCAAACCAATCCATTCATGCGTTATACCGTGCCGGCAGTCCTCAAAACACTGACCGATAGCGGCCGCATCGATCATCCGGCGTCGCTGGCAGCTTTTGCTGCACTGCGCGAATGGAAAAATAATTTCTAAGGCGAAATTAATAGAACGCATTTCAACAATAGGCATAAGTGGGAATGCGTTCTAAAAGCACTGCTAAATCAAAGGCTTGTCCATTTCGGACAAAGCTTGTCATAGGCGCATTTTTTACTTGACTCGATGAAAGCGGCTTACGTACACTGCGGGAAATCACCAGCTTTTTATATCACCGGCAGATGTCCACCGGTTACCGGACATCGAATTATGCAGCGCTTACTGACACAGCTAGCCTCCGCTTTACTATTGGCGTTCTTCGCTTCAGTTGCCGCTGTGCACGCCAACGACATCTCGATCTACCCCGCCCCGTACAATTCCCTCGGCAGTAGTCAAAACGCCACAGATCCAACGCAGACCATGCACATCACCGATGTCGATGTCTGGGGCCGCATCCGCAAGGGCTTCGGCATACCGAATCTGCAAAATCCGCTGGTCACCTCCCAGACCGAATGGTATAGCTCGCGGCCGGACTATATACAGCGCACCACCACGCGCGCATCGCGTTATCTGTATCACGTGGTTGAAGAACTGGAAAAACGCGGCATGCCGACCGAACTGGCTTTGCTGCCGTTTATCGAGTCCGCTTTCAACCCGCAGGCCTATTCCACCGCAAAAGCGGCCGGCATGTGGCAGTTCATTCCCTCCACCGGCCTGGATTACAACCTGGCCCAGAACATGTTTACCGATGATCGCCGCGATGTACTGGCCTCCACCGATGCGGCACTGACCTATCTGCAGAAACTGTATGGCATGTTCGGCGATTGGCAACTGGCGCTGGCGGCTTACAACTGGGGCGAAGGCTCGGTGCAGCGTGCAATCAAAAGGCAGGAAGCGGCCGGTCTGCCGACCGATTACAACAGCCTGTCGCCATTGATGCCGGTTGAAACACGCAATTACTATCCAAAGCTGCAAGCGGTCAAAAATATCATCGCCGCACCGTCCGATTACAACATCACGCTGCCGATTGTCGACAACCAGCCTTACTTCGTCACCATCGGCAACACCCGTAATATCGACGTCAAAATCGCGGCGCAGCTGGCCGAGCTATCGGTCGATGAATTCAAGGAGCTCAATCCGCAGTTCAAGCGCCCGGTGATCATCGGCGGCGAGGATGCGCAAATCATATTACCGGAAAGTAACGCTGAAAAATTCAAAACCAATCTGGGTAAATGGACGCAGGCTTTGTCTTCCTGGACCTCGCATACTGTCCTTTCCGCACGCGAACGGATCGAGACCATCGCCAGCAAATTCCACACATCGCCAGAAGTAATCCGCTCGGTCAATCAGATTCCGCCGAAGATGGTACTGCGTGCCGGCTCCACCATCCTGGTGCCTAGAATGTCCACCGAAGCGACTTCGATCGACAGCGATATCACGCAAAAAGTGGCCGAAAACGCGAAGATGCTGATCGCGCCGGACGAACCGGATACCAAGCGTATTTTTGTCCACGCCGGCAAGCGCGATACGCTGGCCGGGATTGCCAAGCTCTATCACGTCACCGTGATGCAAGTCAAAGAATGGAACAGTCTGCACCGTGACGTATTGTCCAACGGCCAGCGGCTGACGCTGGAAGTGCCTTATCGCAGTAGTTATCGCGGCGTGGACCGGGTTGTGCAGGCGCGCAGCCATCCCGTTGCACAACGCCGTGTTGCCGCCGCTGCGCCAATCCGCGTGCATGCCATGGCAAAAAAAGGCAATATCACGCTGGTATCGGAACGGACGTCGCGTAAAAACTGATCTTTCGACCGCTCAGAAACTTACCGCAGAAGTTATCGCATAGGTCGACGCCGCCAGCAGTCGTTGCGTATAAGGATGCGCAGGCGCTTTCAATACCGTTTCAACCGGCCCGCGCTCAACGACCTTGCCATCTTTCATCACCATCACTTCATGCGCCATCGCCCGAATCACCGCCAGATCATGGCTGATGAACAAAAACGACATGCCATATTTGCGCTGCAGCCCGGCCAGCAGGCTTAATACCTGCTGCTGTACCGAGACGTCCAACGACGAAGTCGGTTCGTCCAGCAGCAGCAAGGCCGGTTTCAATATCAGCGCCCGGGCAATGGCGATGCGCTGTCGCTGTCCGCCTGAAAACGCGTGCGGATAACGCGCCAGGATATCGGCCTCCAGCCCCACTTCCCGCAAAGCGCCGGCGATTGCCTCGCGCTGTGCCGCCGGGTCCAGTTGCGGCTGATGCAGCGCCAGACCTTCACCGACAATTTGCCCGACGGTCCGACGCGGCGACAGCGAGGCAAACGGATCCTGAAACACCACTTGCATGCCGGCGCGCAACGGCCGGATGGCGGCGCTGGACATGCTGTCGAGCCGATGGCCCTCATAGGTAATGCGGCCGTTCACCGCGGCCGACGATAAGCGCAATAGCGCCATGCCCAGCGTCGTCTTGCCCGAGCCGGATTCGCCTACGATGCCCAAGGTCTGGCCGCGCGGCAAAACCAGATCGGTCTCATCGACAGCGACGAAGGTTTCCTTGCGCCACCAGCCGCGCTTGATTTGAAACGTGCAACGCAAGCCCTCGGCGCTAAGTAATGGCCCCGGCGCAGCCTCTGCATCGCTGCCCTCACCCTCATCGGCTGCCTCCACCAAACGCTGCGGATGGCTGGCCAGCAACTTGCGGGTATAGGCCTCGCGCGGATGATCGAACAGATCGCTGCTGCGCGCCGTCTCGATCAAATGCCCGCCCTCCATGACACCGACCCGATCGGCAAAATGCCGCACCAGATTCAGGTCATGCGAAATTACCAGCACCGCCATATTTTCTTCGCGCTGCAGGCGATTGAGCAATTCCAGTATCTGCACCTGAATCGTCACGTCGAGCGCCGTGGTCGGCTCATCGGCGATCAGCAATTTCGGCTGGCACGCCAGGGCCATCGCAATCATCGCGCGTTGCCGCTGGCCGCCGGACAACTGATGCGGAAAAGCCCCGGCCCGCCGCGCCGGCTCCGCAATGCCGGTTTGCGCCAGCAATTCGACCGTACGCAAAGCAGCAGCACGATTGCTCAGCCCCTGATGCAGCATGAGCACTTCGGCGATCTGATTACCGATGGCGAACAATGGATTCAATGCCGTCATCGGCTCCTGGAACACCATCGCAATATCATTGCCGCGTACAGCGCGCATCGCGAGTTCCGATTGTTGCAACAGATCCTTCCCGTCGAACAGGATTTTGCCGCTGTACCCGGCATCCTGATTGAGTCGCAGCAATGACAGGGCGGTCACGGTTTTACCGGAGCCGGATTCGCCGACCAGTGCAAATTTCTCGCCCGGTGCGATGCTGAAACTGACATCCTGCACCACCGGCTTCGCGTCCCTGCCGGCGCCGAATGCAATCGACAGATTCTGCACTTCCAGCAGATTTGTATTTGGCCCGCTCAATTACGCCTCCTGACATCGAGCGCATTGCGCAAGGCATCGCCAATATTGGTCAGCAGCAGCAACGTCACCGTCAACACAATAAAGGTCGACAACGCGATCCACCATGCATCCAGATTATTTTTCCCCTGCGCCAGCAACTCACCGAGACTCGGCGTCGACCGCGGTACGCCCAGGCCGAGAAAATCGAGGCTGGTCAGCGCCAGAATCGATGCGCTCATCCGGAACGGCAGAAATGTCACGACCGGCGTCAGACTGTTCGGCAGAATATGGCGCCAGATGATCTGCGTATTCGACAAGCCCAGCGCGCGGCCTGCCTGCACATATTCCAGATTGCGATTACGCAGAAAATCGGCGCGCACATAATCGGACAAACCCATCCAGCCGAATAGCGACAACAGGATCAGCAGCAAGCCCAGGCCTGGCTGGAAAATCGACGAAAAGATAATCAGTAGATACAGTTCCGGCATCGAGCCCCAGATTTCCATCAGCCGCTGAAACAGTAAATCGGTGCGCCCGGCAAAATACCCCTGCACCGCACCGGTCAAGACGCCCAGCGCCACACCGGTGAGCGTCAGCGCCAGACCGAACAATACCGACACCCGGAAACCGTACAACAAGCGCGCCAGCACATCGCGCCCCTGATCGTCGGTGCCCAGCCAGTTATCTTCGGATGGTGCGGCCGGATTGGGCGATTGCGAAAAATAATTCAATGTGTCGAAGCGGTATTGATTGGGCGGATAAATGGCCCAGTTGCCGTTCTTCCTGAATTGATCCCGGATAAAAGGATCGTGATAATCGGCCGGCGAATCGAAATCGCCGCCGAAACGCTTTTCCGAAAAATTGGTAGCGATCGGAAACACGATGTCGCCGTTGTAACGGGCAATCAGCGGTTTATCGTTCGAGAGCACATCGGCCAGCATGCTGATGACAAACAGCACCATGAAAATCATCAGGCTCCAATAACCGCTGCGGCTTTTTCTGAAACTGAGCCACATCGCCCGGCCGGGCGATACGGTAGCAGGCGCAGCTGCCGGAACCAGCAACGTCGGCGCTAATGCCAACGGCCCGGCCGGCGGCGAAGTTGTAGTCAGGCTCATGTCAGGCTTTCGAATTGCACGCGCGGATCGACCCAGATGTAGCAGAGATCGCCGATCAGTTTCACCACCAGCCCGATCAGCGTAAATAGATACAGCGTGCCCATGACCACCGGATAATCGCGCCGCACTACCGATTCATACGACAGCAGGCCCAGCCCATCCAGCGAAAACAAGGTTTCTATCAACAGGCTGCCGGCAAAAAAAGCGCCGATAAACGCGGCCGGAAAACCGGTCACCAGCGGTATCAGCGCATTGCGCAATACATGCTTGTACAACACCGCCCGTTCGCTCAAGCCCTTGGCCCGCGCGGTAATCACGTACTGTTTGCGGATTTCATCGAGAAAGGTATTTTTGGTCAGCATCGTCATCACGGCAAACGAGCCCGCCACCGATGCCGTCACCGGCATTGCGATATGCCAAAGATAATCGGTGATCTTGCCGAATACGGATAAGGTATCCCAGTCGTCCGAGGTCAAACCGCGCAACGGAAACCATTGCACGAAACTGCCGCCGCCGAACATCACCAGCAGAAATACGCCCAATACAAAACCGGGAATCGAATAACCGATCAGCACCACCGCACCGCTGACGGTATCGAAACGGCTGCCGGCCCGCACTGCCTTGGCGATGCCCAGCGGAATCGAAATCAGATAGGTCAAAAAGAAAGTCCATAGGCCGATCGTGATCGAGACCGGCAACTTCGACACCACCAGGCGCCAGACATCGGCATGATGATAAAAACTTTGGCCCAGATCGAAGCGCGCAAAGCCTTTCAACATGATCCAGAAACGCTCGCCGACCGGTTTATCGAAGCCGTACAGCGCCTTGATTTCCTTGACCTGTTCCGCATTCATGCCCTGCCGCCCGCGATATTGCGAGTTCTGCGCACTGCTGGCGGCCACTTCGCCGCCGCTGCTGCGGCCCTTCATTTCCAGCAGCAATTGCTCGACCGGCCCACCCGGCACAAACTGGATCACCGCAAATGTAATCGCGATCACGCCGATGAGCGTCGGGATCATCAACAGTATGCGTTTCAGTACATATGGCCAGATATTCATGGCAAAACCACTCCTGTCGTGTTTGCTATGGTTGCTATGGTTGCTATGGTTGCTTCGGCCCGATCTGCCACCAGGTCGAAATCACATACGGATCGGCCTGGTAATACAGCGGCAATTTGGCCGGCATGCCGAGCCGGCTGGAATAGGCAATCCGGTGAGTCGATGAATACCATTGCGGCACCGTGATCGCTGCGTGCAGCAATACGCGATCCAGCGCGCGCGCTGCCGCATTCAAGGCCGGACGGTTATCGGCCGCTACCAGCGCCGCCAGAATTTTGTCGACTGCCGGGTCTTTCAAACCCCACGCATTGTTCGAGCCGGTCTGATCGGCCGCCTTGGAGCCGAACAGGTCGAACATTTCATTGCCCGGGCTGGAGACATCCGGAAAGCGGATCGAGGTCATGTCGAAATCGAAATCGTCCATGCGCTTGGCCAGTAAGGCGTAGTCGGCCGTGCGCTGATCGACCGCAATGCCGAGCTTGGCCAGATTACGTGCATAAGCGCTGATGATGCGCGCCATCGGACCGGCATCGTCCAGAATTTCAAAGCGTAACGGTTCCCCCGCGGCATTGCGCAGCGCGCCGTCGCGATAGGTCCAGCCGGCTTGTGCGAGCAGACTGCGCGCCTGCAGTAAATTGGCGCGCAACGAGCTTGGCGGCGAGGTTTTCGGCGGTACCGGCGCGGGGCCAAAAACGGCGGGATCGAGTTTCAGGCCGTCGGCCTGCAGCGATTTCAGCAAGGCCAGCTCCGCCCCTTGCGGCACGCCGGTGGCGGCCATCTCGCTGTTATTGAAATACGAGTAGATGCGCTGGTACTGGTTGTAAAACAATTGCCGGTTCAGCCATTCGAAATCGAGCGCGAGCGTCAAGGCCTTGCGTACCCGCAGGTCCTGGAACTGCGGGCGGCGCAGATTCATCACGAAACCCTGCATGCCGGCGCCGTTGGATTGTGGAAAATCCCGTTTGATAATTGCGCCGCTATCGAATTTCGCGCCGTGATAATTACGCGTCCAGTTCTTTGCGCTGTATTCGACCACCACATCGAATTCGCCGGCCTTGAAAGCCTCCAGCCGCGCCACATCATCCGAATAAAAACGGTATTGAATGCGCGCGAAGTTATACATGCCCTTGCGCGACGGCACCTCCGTACCCCAATACGCCGGATTGCGCTTGTAGGTGATCGAATGGCCGATGTTGAATTTTTCGATCAGATAAGGACCGGTGCTGATCGGCGGCGTCAGTTGAATATTGTCAAAACGCACGCCCGGCGCCCATTTACGCGAAAACACCGGGACTGCGCCGACAATCAACGGCAGCTCATGATTTTTGGTTTTGAAGTCGAAACGCACGGTTTGCGCATCCACCACCACACACTGCTTGACGTCGGCGTAGATCGATTTGTATTGCGGTGCGCCGTAAGCCAGCAAGGTGTCATACGAATATTTGACATCGGCTGCCGTGACCGGATCACCGTTATTGAAACGCGCCTTGCTGTTGAGATGAAACGTCATCGCCATGCGATCCGGCGACAGATGCATATCATCGGCCAGCAGCCCATACATAGTGGTGATCTCATCCAGATTGCCGGTCGCCAGCGTTTCGAACATCAGCGTTCCGACGCCGGCAGCGGCAAGGCCTTTGAGCGAAAACGGATTGAATTTATCGAAACTGGTCGCACGGTCTGGATTGGCCAGATATAAGGTGCCGCCCTTGGGGGCATCCGGATTAACGTAATCGAAATGGCTGAAATCGGGCGGGTATTTCGGTGTGCCGTATAGCGAAAAAGCATGCTCGGCATGGCTCAGCGGCGCGCTGCAAGGTAATAACAAGCCCGTCAGCAAGATGGAAAGAATGAATTTGACCATGCGCCCGAATACAGTGGAGTTGCGGTTATGGAGTGGCGGTCGTGCAGTATGGCGGTGCTGCGGCAAAGTTGAATGATTGTACACAAAGCCGCCGCGTTGACCCATAGCAATTTAAGGTGATTTAACAATTATTTTAAGACTATGAGATATGCTGTTTTCACTGACGGGCGCAGCGTCGAAACTGCGACGAAACCCGAAAAGTTGCCCTCCTCATCGCAAGCCCCTACAATCTCGTCAGTTTCAATTCAGTCAATATCGGCACAACACCCCGTTGCGCTGCCGGCCGCGCAACACACTCGGAGTCTTTATGGCATTTCTGCAAGGTAAAAAAATCCTGATCACCGGTCTGCTGTCGAACCGTTCGATCGCTTACGGTATTGCGCAAGCATGCAAACGCGAAGGCGCGGAACTGGCATTCACCTATGTCGGGGAACGCTTCAAGGAACGGATTACCAAATTCGCCGACGAATTCGACAGCAAATTGATTTTCGACTGCGACGTCGGCAGCGACGAACAGATTAATGCCTTGTTTGCCGATCTGGGCAAATCATGGGATCAGCTCGACGGCCTGGTGCATGCGATCGGTTTTGCGCCGTCCGAAGCGATTGCCGGCGATTTCCTGGAGGGCCTGTCGCGCGAAGGCTTCAAAATCGCGCACGATATTTCCGCCTACAGCTTTCCGGCAATGGCCAAGGCGGCCTTGCCGATGCTGCGCCCGCATTCCGCCTTGCTGACATTGACCTATCTGGGTGCAGAACGGGTCGTGCCGAACTACAACACCATGGGCCTGGCCAAGGCTTCGCTGGAAGCCAGCGTGCGTTATCTGGCCGAATCGCTGGGACCGAAAGGCGTGCGCGTCAACGGTATTTCGGCAGGTCCGATCAAGACGCTGGCCGCCAGCGGCATCAAGGGTTTCGGTAAAATCCTCGGCTTCGTCGCCGCCAACTCGCCGCTGCGCCGCAATGTCACGCAAGAAGACGTGGGCAACACCGCCGCTTTTCTGCTGTCCGATCTGGCCGGCGGCATCACCGGTGAAATCACCTATGTGGACGGCGGCTTCTCGCGGATCGTCGGCGGCATCACAGAGTAAAACGCCGGTTATTATGCGCGGCAGGCAATACGTAGCAATACGTTCCAATGGCGGCGCAACATCATACGTTGCGCCGCTGCACCACTTTCCGGCATATCGCGCCAGATATTTGATTTCCTGATAAGGATTTGTACAATCCATCATAAATTCATGTATCATGCCGCTTGTGCGTTGCAATACAGCGTACACATTCCGATTTTGCCGCGCCACCCGATGGTTGATGGCGCATCGAACAGCAGCTTCGCAAGCCTTAGCATGTCCTGATGGACATTGCGTTGTAAAAGCCCTCCCGCCTTGTGTGTCGTACCTGACACCGTCCCGGCGCAAAGCTTTTGTGCCGAAATTTCTTTTGTTAGTCATTTCGTTTTTGGTTGGCGTTGCTATTTTGCGTCCTGCGCATTTGCACAACAAATGCCGGGGCGCTGATCTTTACGAAAGAAACATATGACTTTTGAAGCACTTGGCCTGCACGCATCCGTTCTTAAAGCACTGACCGAAGCTGGCTATACCAAGCCGACCGGCGTGCAAGAACAAGCGATCCCTGCAGCCATCGCCGGCCGCGACCTAATGGTCTCGTCCCAAACCGGCTCCGGCAAAACCGCGGCATTCATGCTGCCTGCCTTACACAAATTCGCATCCCAGCAAGTAGAAGCGCCCGTTGCCGGCAAAACACCGAATCAGGAAAACCAGGCTGCCCGCGCACGCGGCGACCGTCCCCGCTTCAAGCCTGCGCAACCAAAAATGCTGGTGCTCACGCCTACCCGCGAACTGGCCCTGCAAGTGACCAACGCCACCGAAAAATATGGCTCGTCCATGAAACGCGTCAAAGCAATTTCGATTCTGGGCGGCATGCCTTACCCGAAGCAAATGCAATTGCTGGCAAAAAATCCTGAAATCCTGGTGGCAACGCCGGGCCGCCTGATCGACCACATGAATTCGGGCAAAATCGATTTCTCGCTCTTACAGATTCTGGTGCTGGACGAAGCCGACCGCATGCTGGATATGGGCTTTATCGATGACATCGAAAAAATCGTCGATGCCACACCGGAAACCCGTCAAACCATGTTGTTCTCCGCTACGCTCGACGGCGTGGTCGGCAATATGGCCAAGCGCATCACCAATAGCCCGATGATCATCCAGATCCAGGGTTCGGCCACCAAGCACGAAAACATCACCCAGCGCGTTCTGTTCGTCGACGATCTGTCGCACAAGAATCGTTTGCTGGATCATCTGCTGCGTGACGAAACGATGGATCAGGCAGTGGTTTTCACTGCTACCAAACGCGACGCCGATACTATTGCAGACCGTCTGAACATCGCCGGTTTTGCCGCAGCCGCTTTGCATGGCGACATGCATCAGGGCGCGCGCAATCGCACTCTGGACAGCATGCGCCGTGGTCAGATCCGCGTACTGGTTGCAACCGACGTTGCCGCTCGCGGTATCGACGTTCCGGCAATCACGCACGTATTCAACTACGAT
>JAQGNR010000172.1 GCA_028291765.1 Herbaspirillum sp. | reverse complement strand
GCTTCCACGCGCAGCCGTGCGCCGTGGCAGGACGGGCATTCTTTTTCATTGATGAATTTGGCCAGCTCTTCCTTGACCGCCATCGAATCGGTTTCGCGATAGCGGCGCTGCAAATTGTTGACCACGCCTTCAAACGTATGCTCACGCACCACAGTGCGGCCGCGTTCGTTGATGTAAGTAAACGGGATCGCTTTCTTGCCGGAACCATACAGCACAACCTGCTGCGCTTCTTCAGGCAATAGTTCGAACGGCAGATCGAGTTCGAAATCATAGAAAGCAGCCAGATTGCTCAGCATCTGGAAGTAAAACTGATTGCGCCGATCCCAGCCCTTGACCGCGCCGCTGGCCAGCGACAGATTCGGAAACGCCACGATCCGCTTGGGATCGAAGAACTCGATATGGCCGAGGCCATCGCACTCGGGGCACGCGCCCATCGGATTGTTGAACGAGAACAGACGCGGCTCCAGCTCTTGCAGGGAGTAACCGCAGGTCGGGCAAGCGAATTTGCTGGAATAGACGTGTTCCTTGGCGCTATCCATTTCCAGCACCACGGCGCGGCCATCGGCCAGGCGCAGCGCAGTCTCGAAACTTTCGGCCAAACGCTGTTTCAGATCGGCATTGACCCTGAGCCGGTCGATGACGACATCGATCGTATGTTTTTCGGTTTTCTTCAGTTTCGGCAAATCGTCGACTTCATAGACCTTGGCGTTGCCGGTGCCGCTTTGAATGCGGAAACGGACAAAGCCCTGCGCCTGCATTTGCTCGAACAGATCGGCGTGTTCGCCTTTGCGATTGCTGACCACGGGGGCCAGCAGCATCAGCTTGGTATCTTCCGGCATCGCCAGCACGGCATCGACCATTTGCGATACCGATTGGGCCGCCAGCGGATTTTCCGGGTGATCCGGGCAATACGGCGTGCCCACGCGGGCATACAGCAGCCGCAGGTAATCGTGGATTTCGGTGACCGTGCCGACCGTCGAGCGTGGATTATGCGAGGTGGCTTTTTGCTCGATCGAAATGGCCGGGGACAAGCCCTCGATCAGATCGACATCCGGTTTTTCCATCAATTGCAGAAATTGGCGGGCATACGACGACAGCGATTCGACATAGCGCCGCTGGCCCTCGGCATACAGGGTATCGAACGCCAGCGAGGATTTCCCCGAGCCGGATAGTCCTGTGATGACAATGAGCTTGTTGCGCGGCAAATCGAGATTGATATTCTTTAGATTGTGCGTGCGTGCGCCGCGAATGCGAATTTCTTCCATGAATACTTTCAAGCGAGAGGTTCGCCGGATGGCCTGGCGATATGCGTGCGGTGCGGGGAGGGTGATGCAACACGGCAATATCAAGGTTTCCGGACTGGCAACCTGACACTATATCAGGACTGTCAATCGTGAGTGGATAGGCCCCTCAAACGTAAGCAAACAGCGGGGGTAAGTCTTTGTTTTAACAGTGCAAAGACCCTTATTCTCATTAAATCGTAAAGTTTTTTTAAGACGGCACCGATTATAATGTTCCGCTTTGCTGCCGGCAGGCGTGATCTGCCTGCCGACTTTACTCATTGCTCTACCTTTACCCGACATCTCAATGCAAGCTGATCCGGCCGTCCCAGATTCCCGCCCCATTTCCCCTGCGCCTGCTCCTGCCCATGCCGACTCGGCCTGGCGCGCCTTCTGGCGGCAATTTTCGCCGGATGCGCCATCGATATTGCCGCTGGTATTACTGATATTGCTGGCCCATCTGTTTTTGTGGACCGTGCTGACCGGCCTGAGCCATAGCGCACCGGACCTCGACAACATGGAAGAACTGGTCTGGGGCAATTTCTTCGAATGGGGTTATTACAAACACCCGCCGTTGCCGTCGTGGCTGATCTACGGCTTGACGCGCATACTCGGCCAGCAGGTCTGGGTGACGTTTTTTGCCGGGCAATTAAGCGTGGTGGTGGCGCTGTATTTTATTTGGCGGCTGGCGTGCGAAATGACATCGCAGAAAAACGCCCTGATTGCGATTTTGCTGATCATGCCGATTACTTATTTCACCACCCGCGGCGTCATTTCAAATCACAATACGATTCAATTCTGGTCCATCGCCGGCTCTATATGGATGTTTTATCGCGCCTGGCGTTATCAGAAAATGCGCGACTGGCTGTTGCTGGGCATGTTTGCCGGCTTCGCGATGCTGACCAAATACAGCGCGCTGGTGCAGTTCGCCGTGTTTGCGATGTTTTTGCTGTTGAGTGGAAATCTGTTTCAGGCCCGTACATGGAAGGGCATTGCCGCGGCGACCGGTGTCTTGGCGCTGATGCTGGCGCCGCATATATGGTGGATGAGTAGTCAGGTCAGAACACCGATCGGCTATGCCACGGCGTCGCTGTCGCGCGAATTGACGCGCGCCGAGCACTGGCGTTTGATGGGCGATGTATTCGGCACCACCGGCGCGCGGCTGGCGCCGATGGTGCTGGCGCTGATTGTGATTGCCGGCGCTCTGGCATGGCGCGGCCGGCGTGGAGTAGCAACAACATCGGCAACACCGGCGGTGGCGCCGCAAAAACTGGCTGCGCAATTGCGTCCGGAAGACCGCCGCTTCATCCTGCTGGTGGGACTGGGGCCGTTTGCGATGACATTCCTGGTCGTGATCGCCCTGAAATCGCCGATGATTGCCGACTGGGCTTCCACTTTTTATCTGATGTTCGGCTTTTTTGCCTTCTGGCTGTTTTCCAGCCCGGCCGGCGATAGCTCGCAGTTACTGCGTACTTGCCTGAAAGTGATCATCACGATTCAACTCATTACCGTCATCGGCTATGCATTGGCGCGCGGTCCCGTGTCGAACATGATCGGGCGCGCCACACGGGCCACTTTTCCGGGCGCAATTATTTCACAGCAATTGCAAATCGAATGGATGCAGCATGTCGGCACGCCGTTGCGGCTGGTCGCGTCCGACACCTGGCTGGGCGGCAATATCGCGATCCATGCGGGGCCGCAGGTCGATGTGCTGATCGATGGCGATCTCGATAAATCGCAATGGGTGACGCCGCAACGCGCCGCTGCATGCGGCATGCTGCTGGCGATCAACCGCAGCGCCGATAATGACGACGGCGTGCCGCCTGCAGTAGTGGCGCTGATGACGCATGCGAACTGGAACGGTATCCTGCAATTGCCGGCCAGTAAAAAACTCGACGGCCCGCAATTGAAGATCGAATGGGGCATTATCGCGCCGACGGCTGACTGCCCGGCGAAGCGCTAAGCTGATGAACTAGTCTGCGAACTAGTCTGATGAACTAGTGAAATCCGCTTGTATCAAGGTATTATTCAAGCCGTTAAAAAGATGCTTCAGCAGGCCCAAGCGTTTTCTGATCGACCGAATGTATTCGAATGTATTTTCCTGAAGAGGTTTTTCTATGGTAGCGCTGCCCGCTATCCCGCGAGATCGTCCGGCTGAAGCTTGCATTTCATGCGTAGTGCCGGCTTATAACGAGTCGGCCCATCTATCTGCCTTCCTGACGGATTTGCGGCGCACTCTGGCTGCGATCAGCAGTTCATTTGAAATCATCGTCGTCAACGACGGCAGCACCGATGCGACCGAAGAAGCGATGCTGCCGCATCTGTCGCAAGCGGGTATTCGTTATCTTGGGCTGGCGCGCAATTTCGGCAAGGAAGCCGCGCTGACCGCGGGCATAGAACATGCGCGCGGCGACGCCGTGATCCTGATGGATGCCGATTACCAGCACCCGCTGACGCTGTTGCCGGAAATGGTGCGCTTATGGCGCGACGGCTACGACATGGTCTATGGCGTGATTGCCGATCGCAGCGATGAGCGCCTGATGAAGCGCTGGGGCACGGGCCTGTTTTACAGTTTGATGGAAGCCGGATCGGCGATCCGCATTCCGCGCAATGCAGGCGACTTCCGGCTCTTCGATCGCAAGGTGGCCGAGGCGCTGCGCCAGCTGCCGGAGCGCAATCGCTTCATGAAAGGTTTATACGCATGGGTCGGTTTCAAGACCGTCGCCTTGCCGTTTGTGCCCGCAGCGCGCGCCACAGGCACCACCAGTTTCGGACTGCGCAGCCTCGGCCGCCTGGCGCTGGCCGGCGTGACCGCCTTTACCACATTGCCATTGCGTATCTGGAGTGCGATCGGCGTGGCGATCTCATTGATCTCGATTCTGTACGGATGTTATATCGCGCTCAGCTCGATGCTGTTCGGCAATGACGTTCCGGGCTGGTCGACACTGTCGGCCGGCCTGATGTTTTTCTCCGGCGTGCAACTGGTCTCGATCGGCATTCTGGGCGAATACATGGGGCGCGTATACGATGAAGTCAAACGGCGTCCGCTGTATCTGCTGGCGCACGACATCGACAACGGCATGGCGCAAGCGGGCGCAGATGACGATGCAAATATTAACGCCAACGTCACCGACTATGAGCCTGGCTGAGCGCCTCAGCGAGCGGTTGCGCCTGATGCGTTTCGGCATCATCGGCGCTGCGGCTGCGGCGATTCATTACTTGACGGTTGTGGCGCTGGTGGAACTGGCTGGCGTAGCGCCCTTGCACGCCAATATCGGCGCGTTCGCCGTCGCCTTCTGGTGCAGCTATTTCGGCCATCGGCACTGGACTTTTTCCGATCGGCGCGGCGGCAGTGCATTGGCTGCTTTTTTTAAATTTCTGGTCACCGCGCTGCTGGGATTTTTGCTGAATCAATGGCTGTTTTATCTATTGCTGACGTATCTGCGGCTGCCTTATTTCATTTCGCTGGCGATTGTCATGGTGATCGTGGCGACGTCGACCTATCTGTTAAGCCGGCTTTGGGCTTTTCGTACTGAACGTACTGAGCATACCGAGGACTTATTGTGATCCATCCGAACGGCACGCCCTCGACTCTCCGGTCGTTATCCACCCTTATCCCGATCGCCCTGTGCGCCGACGACTACGCGCAAAATCAAGCGATAGACGACGGCATTCTGAGCCTGCTGGTGGAGCAGCGCCTGAGTGCGGTGAGCTGTTTCAGCGCTGCGCCGCGATGGCTGCAGCAATCTGCACCGGCCTTGCGTGAAGCGGCCGGCGCAGCCGATGTGGGTTTGCATTTCAATCTGACGGAAGGCTTTGCCGATGCCGCGCCGTATCGTTTGCGCAGCCTGATCCTGCGCAGTTTATTCACCCGGCTCGATAGCCAATGGTTGCACCGGCAACTCAATAGCCAACTGGACGCGTTTGAAGCCGGCTTTGGCAAAGCGCCGGCGTTTATCGATGGACATCAGCACGTGCATCAGCTGCCGGGGGTGCGTCAAGTGTTGTTGCAAGTACTGGAATCGCGTTATGCGGATAGCCCGATCTGGGTGCGCAACACCGTACCGGCCAGCGCTGCCTGGCGCGGCAAGCCGGTGATCCTCAAGTTATTGGGCGGCGCCATGACGGCTACCGCATTGCGTGGCGCGGGCGTATTCAGCAACCGGGGCTTTGCCGGCGTGTACGGCTTTGATCGTATGGATTATGCGGCTTGTTTTGCCGAATGGCTGCGAGCTGCCGCCCCGGGCATGTTGATCATGTGCCATCCGGCCGCTGCGGTTGGCAGCGATGACGAAATTGCTGCGCAAAGGCTGGTCGAATACCGTTTTTTGAAATCGCCGGAATTCTTCCGGATGCTGCAGGGGGCCGGCGTGGCATTAACCCCGCTGTCCACCATGGATTTGGCTTCCTAAAGGGTAGCCTCGCGTATAATCGCGGCTAATGAAAAAACGTCCCCGGCCGAATACGGCTGTGCGGCATCTTTATTAATCAGGAGAAATTATGGCATCGGTCAACAAAGTCATCATCGTCGGCAATCTGGGCCGTGACCCTGAAACGCGTTATATGCCGAACGGCGACGCCGTGACCAATGTAGCGGTCGCGACCACTGAAAGCTGGAAAGACAAGAATTCCGGCGAAAAGAAAGAATTAACCGAATGGCATCGGATTACCTTTTATCGCAAGCTGGCGGAGATCGCCGGTCAGTATCTGAAAAAAGGCTCGCAAGTCTACGTCGAAGGCCGTCTGCAAACGCGCAAATGGACCGATAAGGACGGCATCGAAAAATACACCACGGAAATCATCGCGGACACCATGCAGATGCTGGGTAGCCGCCAAGGCATGGGTGGTGGTGCAGGCGGGCCGGATGATGGCTATAGTAGCGCACCGCCATCGCGTCCGAATCCGGGCAATGCCAGCGCCAGCGGTGGTGGTGGCGCCGGTGCTTCCAGGCCGCAGGCGCAATCGCGGCCTGCACCTAATTTTTCGGATATGGATGACGATATTCCGTTCTAAAATATACATTTTTATGTTTGTAAACAAAATTAACGCAGCCCTTATAAAGGCTGCGTTTTTTATTGTTGATGGCTAACCGGCGGCGCCGCTCGGTCATCGCCGGCCGGTCCAGATGGGGTCGATCGGCGACTATGTCAAATCAGGCCGGCACCGCGTGCCCACTCGTATTTCGCGCCCAGCACGGCGACCATGATTTCGGTCGAGTAGGCATAGGCGGGAATGCCCCGTTGGTAAAGATAGTCGCATGCATCTTCGACCTCCACATCGCCGGCAAGCGAAGCAACGATCGGTTTGGTGATGCCCTTGGCACGAAATTCTTCGACCACTTCCACCAGCGCAGTGGCAAAGGCCATGGGCGGCGTGACGATCGTATGCCAGTAGCCGATGATGATCGAATGCACGCGTGGATCCGACAGCGCCAGACCGATCGTGTTCTTGTAGGTCTGGGCCGGTTCGCCGCCGGTGATGTCGACCGGGTTGCCCGATGCGCCGAACGGCGGAATGAACTTCTTGAAGGCTTCATTGAGGTCGTGCGGCTGCTGCATCAGCGTCAGGCCGTAGTCGATGCAGGCGTCCGACAGCAGCACGCCGGCGCCGCCGGCGCCGGTGATGATCAACACGTTTTCACCCTTGGGCGTGGGCAGCATCGGCACGCCGCGGGCAAAGTCGAGCAGGTCGCGCAAGGTCCTGGCGCGTACCACGCCGGACTGCTTGAGAATGTCGGCGTAGATTGCGTCGTTGCCGGCCAGCGCCCCGGTATGCGATGCGGCCGCAGCGGCCCCGGCCGAGGTGCGGCCAGCCTTGAGCATGATGATCGGCTTTTTCTTCGATACGCGCTTGGCGACAGTGGCGAAATTGCGCCCGTCCTTGAGATCTTCGCAATGCATGGCGATGCACTGCGTGTTGTCGTCCTGCTCGAAGAAGGTCAGCAGATCGTCTTCATCGATATCGGACTTGTTGCCCAGCCCGACGATCGACGAAACCCCCATCTTGGCCGAACGCGAATAGCCGATGATTGCCATGCCGATGCCGCCTGACTGCGACGACAGCGCAGTCGTGCCCTTGAGATCGAACGGGGTGCAGAACGTGGCGGACAGGTTGCTTGGCGTGTAATAGAAGCCGTAGATGTTCGGCCCCATCAAACGCACGCCGTATTCTTGGCCGATCGCCTGCAATTCTTCCTGGCCGGCGAGGTTGCCGGCTTCGCCAAAACCGGACGGGATCAGGATCGCGCCGGGCACTTTCTTCTGGCCGCATTCGACCAGGGCCTTGGCGACAAACTTGGCCGGAATGGCGAAGATCGCAACGTCAACCTCGCCGTCAATATCCTTGACGGACTTGTAGGCCCTCAGGCCGGCGATCGTCTCTGCCTTTGGGTGAACCGGGCAGATCTGGCCCTTGTAGCCGCCGTTGATCAGATTGCGCATGACCGAATTGCCGATCTTGCCCTGCTCGTCAGAGGCGCCGATGACGGCGATGATCTTCGGCTTCATGATGCGGTTCATATCGCGCACGATGTCGGCTTCGGCCGGGCGCGGACGCGCCGGTGCCTGATTGAAATTGGCCACGATGCGTACGTCGGCCGCAATCGCGCCTTGTTTGGTGGCAAAGACCGGGTTCAGATCCATTTCGGAAATCACAGGGAAGTCCGACACCAGTTGCGACACCCGCACGATGAGCTCGGCCAGGGCCTCGCGGTTGACGGCGTCCATGCCGCGCACACCTTTGAGGATGTCGGCCGCCTTGATGCCGTCGAGCATGGACAATGCCTCTTCTCTTGTCGCTGGCGCCAGGCGGAATGTGATGTCCTTGAAAACTTCAACCAGCACGCCGCCCAGCCCGAACGCGATCAGTTTGCCGAACGAGTCGTCGGTCACTGCGCCGATCAGCACTTCCACGCCGGCGCCAACCATTTGCTGTACCTGAATGCCGTGAATATCCGCATCGGCCTTATAGTTTTTTGCATTGGCCAAAATCTTGTCGTAAGCGGCGGCAACGGCGGCGGCATCGTTGACGCCCACGACGACGCCACCGGCTTCGGTCTTGTGCAGGATGTCGGGCGAGACGATCTTCATGACCACCGGATAGCCCATCCTGGAAGCGAGTTCTTGCGCCTGGCCGATGCTGGTGGCGGTCCCTTCTTGCGGAACCGTGATGCCATAGGCGTCACAGACAATCTTGCCTTCCGGCGCAGTCAGGCTGTCGCGGCCTTCAGCCTTGGCTTTATCAAGTATTTTTTGTACTGCATTCTTATCGTATGCCATTCAGATCTCCAATTATTGTAATTAAATTGACAGCAGCAGTGCGGAAACGGCACCAGAGGCGACACCCGAGGCAAGCTCATCGGTGGCTTGGTACCGTGATTGGAAGGTAAGGGGAGGATGTTTACAATCTAGTTGCAAACAATCACGGATTTCAATTGAGCAAAGTTCTGCCAATCAGGCTTGCGCATGCCTGTTTGCGTTGAGCCGTGCATCAACCAGTCCCACAATCTCGTCGACAAATTTAGATTTCATGTTCTTTTGCGTTGCTAGTGTCTTTACCAGCAAATCCAAGCGCTCGATGTTCGGCGCCCCCGCAAACAGCGCACGCGCAGCAGACGACGGACTCTCCAGCAGTTGCGCAGCATCGGCATACTTTTCGAACGGCACAAGTTCCTTGTCGGTCGCGCCTAGTGATTTGCACAGATCGATCACCCAGTTGTAGATCTCGCGCGATTCGTCAATATTGGTATGTACCGCGTCTTTGGCGGACCGGATGGCATGCTCCTGGATGCACCTATAATTGCCTGCCACCAGCATGCTCCATTTCGCCAGCGGTACGAATACCGACTCGGAAACCTTGAGCTTGACCGGCAACTCGATCAATGTGCCGTCACCCGCATCGAAGCGGATGGCCATGATGTCCTCTTCTAGTTGCTTGAGCATCGCGGTGTGGGCGTCCGATTCGAAGCGGGCCGCCTTGAAATTGGTCGGCAATCTCACTTGTAGCACGTTCAGTTTGTCTTGCGGCGGCCGAAATGCCTGAGGATCGGGGCTGCAAAGCGTCATCAAGGCCGGGTCGATTTTGTCCCAGACTGTGGGGTCGGCATAGCTGCTTCTGACCGATGCCACATCGACGCCGGAGATGCGCGCCAAATATGGCAACGGTGGCATATTCATGATCGACATGCATGGGATTTTTGCATTCGCAACGCGGTCCAGCAAGTCGCGGACGGCTGGATTGCGATATTGCGGCTCTTGCATCGCCAGAACGACAAGATCGTACTCCGCCGGGTTCGCTTCGCCAGGGCTGCAAGCCGACAGAATGCCGGGTGCTTTCCTTGAATCGATTTCGACCAATTCGGCACGTCCCCTGATTGGCATTCTGATGAGAATGCCTTCCGCATTGATCAATTCCACTTCGGCGGGCAGGCAAACAAGTTTGACAGAGTGACCTGCCAATAAAAATTTGCTGGCCAAAAGTGAGCCATACGAAGCGCCCATGATCAGAATGTTATATTTTTTGGACATAAAAGGTACCTTTTAAATGGCTGATGAGCTGTTTCCAATATCAGCGAAACGTTACTTGAATGTGAAAAACAACCGGAGCGCACATCCGGACAGATACAGCCGGATAGCTCCTCGGTTTCCTGTTGCCTTACAAATCAGAGATCAGGTTGCGGGCGCCAACACCACAGGCGTATCTGCAACGAAATGCTCCGAAGGTTTCATGCGAAACAAAAGCAAAATCCCGCATGCCAACAACACCATGCTGCCGATGAAAGGGGCCTGGACTGAGGGTGTTGACTAACGCGGCTTCCCAGGCGCCGGTCCCCGAAGACGGGTAAATGGCGACAGGCTGTTCGGTTTTGAAATTTTTTTTGATGCCATCGATGACTTTGAGTCCCAACACAGCGAACTCGGGACCACGATGGTCGATGGTCGGATAGCTCATCGCTCTCAGAATGCGATCCGGTACCGGGCTACTCCCGGAACTTGTAAAAAATGTCTCCTTGAAGAGTGAAAATCAAGTTTTAACATGGCGTCTTTATTTTGTATTTTGTATTTTGTATGTAATGTAGCAGGGCATGCTAGCAATTGAAAGCAAAATTTGATTTCCCATACTTATCTGGCAGATAGGGCTTATATGCCTGATTCGGACGAGTCAAATCGGACCGTAGGTCAAGTAATTCGGACGTAACGATAGTTTTTGCTGCCATGTTCCGTTCGTAGACGGAGGGCGGAAGATTAGTATCTTCAGAGTAGGCGACGCTTCCTGGATGACGGGCGTGAGCAATGCACTGACGTCGTCCAACGTAAATTTCGCGTCAGGACAAATGGGGGCAACACGTACCAGTAATTCGTCGGAGCCGGCTGACATGATTGTGTGCCGGGTCATGCGGATAGCCTTGCGCGACCAACTATTCGGAACAGAAGACTCAGGCCAAGACGCGATCCTTGTCGTGGAACTGCTGCATCCAGTATGGATATACCTTCTCTGGCTCCGATACTCGGTCAAGGCGTTCCCTCTGCGCGATCGAAAGGACCAACTGTGAAGCCGCCAGGTTATCGGCGATCTGTTCTTGAGAGCGCGCGCCGATCGTGACCGATGTTACTTCGCTACGACCTAGCACCCATGCCAATGCAACCTGCGCTGGTGTGGAATCGAGCTCCGTAGCTATCTGACGCAATTCGAGCACGATGGGATCGACTTTTATTGGATTGATCGGCGGAAAGTTGAGATTGGCGCGCCGCCCCGTATCCATTCCGCTTCCTGCTGTGTATTTACCACTTAGATAGCCGCCCGATAGGGGACTCCACACGAGCAAAGCCACGCCATTCGCTCGCGCTACGGGGGCGATCTCAAGTTCAATATCGCGGGCGGCTAATGAATAATAGACCTGATTGCTCGTGATTCCAGACCAATGCGTCTGCGCTGTGATTCCTTGCACGCGCTCCAAGTCGCCAGCACTAAAATTACATACGCCGACGTGCCGGACCTTTCCTTGCGTTACGAGGTCATCCAGGGCACGGAGCGTTTCTTGCATAGGAACAAGTGCATCGCGATCATGCAATTGGAATAGATCGATATGATCACGGCCCATTCGCTTCAGGCTTGTTTCCACCGAACGAATGATGTGGGAGCGTCCGAGGCCGACATCGTTTTGCCCGGGGCCTGTGCGCAAGCGGACCTTCGTCGCGACTAGCATGCGCGTCTCGTCGAGATTCAGGTCGGACATTACCTGGCCTACTATCTCTTCCGACTTTCCTTGCGAGTAAGCATCGGCGGTATCGATGAGATTAACACCCTGTTCGACCGCCGCTGCTACAAGATTTGTCGCCTGGGCTCGATCAAGCCCGGCTATCTCGCCCCAGATCCCACTGCCTGCTCCAAAGGTCATCGCGCCAAGCGAAAGGCGCGAGATACGCAGACCTGACTGGCCGAGTGTGCTGTATTCCATTTTTCATCTCCCATTAAATAAATGTGTGATTGCATCGTTTTTTGCACCGACCGGCTTTGGCTATCAGGCATGCTCTTATGAACAACTAATTTAGCCGGCTTGTTCGACAAGACCTAGCAGGACTGTTTCCAGGTCAACGTCACCCTTGATCAAACTGGCGTCGCTGTCATGGAATTCTCCTTTAAATTGTGAGTAATACTCTTCAGGTTTATGGGTAGTAGAGCCAATGGCCATTCGAGAGAAATCAGCATTTACCATCTGCGAGTGAATGCATAATAGTGTTCGGCAATCATTGATGGAATAGACATCCCGTCATATCATTAGTGACGTTTACGCACGAGTTAAAAAATGAGCTTTGACGGGAGAATTAGGCGAGTTTCAGGTTTGGGATAACAGCGGTACCTTGAAAAGTTGAGCGAGAGCAAGTCTCACCCTTTTAAAGTATATTTGCAGGGCGTTTAACAGTCGCTGGATTTCTGTTAAACGCTTGCATGCATCCGATGCAAAGCATGTCCACAAACCCAATCAAGAGATTTCCATGCCTTTCCAATTACCATCCATTTCCCTGTTGTTTGCTCCCGCAACTCAGGTCGTGAATTTCCTGAAGGAGCAAGCATGATCACACGCACCATTGCGGTTGCCGCCCTAACAACGGCGCTCACCGCATCCGCATCCGCCTTCGCTCAAACGCCGGAGAATCCGCCGGTCCAGAGTTTTGCTCTCGGCGATCTCAAGCTCGAAAGCGGTGAAGCGATCAAGGATTTCTCCATCTCCTACGTTACCCACGGCAAGCTCAACGCCAACAAGTCGAATGCGATCCTCATGGTCCCGTCTATCGGCGGCAACCACCACCGTATCGATTACCTGATCGGGCCGGGGCGCGCGCTGGATCCGTCGAAATATTTCATCATTTGCACCGACGCCATCGGCAACGGAATCACCACTTCGCCTTCCAACAGTAAAGTGCAGCCGCACATGCAATTCCCGAAATTCAATATCCGCGACATGGTGAACTCGGAGCAGCGCCTGGTCACAGAAAAGTTCGGCATCAAGAAACTGGTCACGGTGATCGGCGCTTCGATGGGCGGCATGCAGTCGCTGCAATGGGCGGTGAGTTATCCGGATATGATGGATAGCATCGTGCCTATCATTCCATTGGGACGCACCCCGGCATGGACCACGGGCGTGCTGGAGATGATACGTCAGAGCATCATGACCGATCCGCTCTGGAAGGGCGGCAATTACCCTGCGAGCGCACCGCCCGAGCAAGGAATGCGGCTGTGGGCAGGCTGGAATTCCGGCGTCATTGTGCGCACGCCTGGCTATCAGGAATCGCTTTACCCGAACGCCCAGGATGCGATCGGCTTTCTGAAAGGCGTCCAGGATAGCCAGTGGCGGCGCATGGATGCGGTTGACTGGGTTTACCAGAGCTGGGCATACGATCAGCATAACCTCGGCACCACGCCCGGTTTCAACGGCGACTATCACCGCGCCCTGACATCCATCAAGGCAAAGACCTTAATTCTCGCGGGAACCGGCGACCTGCTCAATCCCGAGTATGAGTCCCAGGAAGCGGCGCGCTACATTCCGGACGTGCGCTATATCTCGATCAACGCGCAACGTCCGATGGGACATAGCTCGGGCGCCGGTGCTACCGCGCCGGAAAACGAGTTGCAGAATCGCGAGATCGGCGCGTTCCTCGATGTCGTCACGGAAAATGGACGCAAAATCCGCTAAGAACGGAAGGTAACGGAACAGGACGGCGATACACGTCATCCCAACGACAGTTTCTTTAACGTCATAAACAAACGGCTCGGGTACATAGTATCTGAGCCGTTTTTCCTAAAGACTCTAGCCGTGCCTATTCCGCCACTGCGCGAAAGTTTTCCATTGCTGCTGCGTCGTCAGGGTCATTCCCATCGCTGCATCCAGCATCTCCGTCTCCCAGTGGCCGCCTTGTGCGAAGGCGATAAGCGCATCGGCATTGGCCGCCCCGGATCGTCCTGATGCGCGGAGTTGATCCCAGGCCAGATTGCGACCCATGGTGATCACAACCTCCTTGAGCCGGTCCAGTTTTTTGCCCCATTCACCGATGGCCACCCGATCTTCCGAGGCTTGCAGTCCTTTCAAGACGCAAGGCAAGCCAGCGAGTTCCACCGGCTGGAGAAAAGCGTGATCGACAGCTTGCATCCGTTTCTGAATAGTGACGATCCTGTTCGCCTCGCTTGACCAAGCCGGTTGCTTGATGCCAAGGTGGGCGAGGCGGGGCGCCATCGCCGAAGGCTTGGCCTCCTTGATATCGAGCAGATAGTTGCTGTCGGGGGAGCCTTTACCCTCAACCAACACCACAAAGCGTTGCACGCCAAGGCTGCCCGTTCCTGCGATACGACGGCCGACGTCCAGCACCTGAAAAAACCTTGGGTTCTGCTGTGTGGCTGCAAAACGATCCATGAACTCGGTGACTGTTTTTTTCTGGGAATCAGAGGCGGGCAGCGCCTTTACGCCATCCAATTTCAAGCTGCGTCGTTGGCCTTTGCGGATCGTGCGCTTGTCCAGGAAGGCGGCGCGTTGGCGTCCCTGCAAGTCCGTCAACAGCGCATTCACGAGCCCGCTGGAGGTTTCCCGCTCAACCCAGAGGGGCTTGCTGTTGATGAGCGCATTGCGGTAGGCATCCAGACAGCTTTGGCTGACGGCCAACACTTCCGCGCGTGTCGCACGCAGGGCGTCAGCCCCGCACTGGATGCTGGTCAGCAGGCGAACCATGTCCCAGGTGACGGGAGCCAAGGCGGCCTCGTCAAAGTCATTGATGTCGAAATAGACGAGCCGATTGTCACCTTTGTAGCTGCCGAAGTTCTCGAAATGCAGATCGCCGCAACACCAGGCCAGGGGCGCCTCGCGGAACAGCGGGGTATCTGGCAGGGCGTCGTAGAAAAGATGGCAGGCGCCGCGCAGGAAGACGAAGGCGTTCTGCGTCATCTTGGCGTACTTCATTGCCAGACGCTCCGCATCGCGGCCCGCGTTGTGGCTGTTTATGGCGTCGATGATGCCGGAGGAAGGCTGCGAGGGGGGCTTGGTCATTTGGGAGCTATCCGATCAAATAGGTATGTGGATAAACAGTGCGCCTATGCTAAGTCCCAAAATTGTACGTCAAAGGTCTGCGCGATATCGATGGACGTTTCTTGATGGCCGTCACGCCAAAAACATGACAACTTTGTCATTCGATTGTCATTTGCGCGTTGCCGAGCCGGACATATAGTCGCCCTTAACCTGCATGGGCTATGCAGCGCCTCGCTCTACGCAACGCTGCGCCATGCGCCGATTAAATCGAACCTTTCCGGGACCGCAAATGACGCCCCCTAAAATTCATCCATCCGATAAAAAACCGCGCCGCCTCGCCGGCCTGCGCCGCGCGTTGGGCGTGCCCGACAATGCGCCGTTCATCGGCCCGATGCTGTTGATCGCCGGCGTCGGCCTGGCGCTGGTCGGCGGTTACGGCTATGCGGCGGGTTGGCTATCCCCGCAGCGCCTTTCGCCGACGCAAATCACTACCGCCTTTAATCGCAACTTCGGCGCCCACCCGGGTTTTCGCCGCAATCATGCCAAGGGCGTCTGCGTGATCGGCGATTTCGAGGGCAACGGCAACGCTGCGCAATTCTCGGAAGCGACGGTTTTCGGCGCGAGGACCACGCCGGTCATCGGGCGCTTCGCCATACCGGGCGGCAACCCGGAGATAGCCGATGCAAGCAGTCCGGTGCGCAGCATGGCGCTGTTGTTCCAGCTTTCCAATGGCGAGCAATGGCGCACCGGAATGAACAATACCCCCATGTTTATCGTAAAAGACCCGAAGGGTTTCTACGACCAATTGCTCGCTTCCCGGCCCGACCCTGATACCGGCAAACCGGACCCGGCACGCATGAAAGCCTTTTTCGAGTCGCATCCGGAAACAGCGGCATTCCGCCGCTGGGTAGCTGCCCACCCGCCTTCGTCCAGCCTGGCCAACGGCGCCTACTACAGCATCAATGCATTCAAACTCATTGCCGCCGGCGGCGCCGAGCGCTATGTACGCTGGGCCATGGTGCCGGAAAAGGCCTACGCGCCAGTCGCCTCGCCGCCGCCCAAGGATCCTGGTTTCCTCCAGCAGGATCTGGCGCAGCTATTACAACAGGGCCCATTGCGCTGGCATCTGATGCTCACATTGGCGCAACCGGGCGATGTGACCGATGACGCCACGCAGTCGTGGCCTGCCGATCGCACTGTGATCGATGCCGGCACCCTGACGCTGAAGCGCGCCGTTACGCAGGACGACGGCCCATGCCGCGATGTGAATTTCGATCCGCTGGTCCTGCCGCACGGCATCGCAGCATCGAACGATCCGTTGCTGGCGGCAAGATCCGGCGCTTATTCCAAATCCTTCAACCTGCGCACCCGGGAGGAAGCAAACGGCGCAAACGGCGCAGGCGCCGCGATTGCCGCGGCCCATCCAACGACACGAGAGGAATAACAATGAAGTCTGCAAATACATGGTTCAGCCTGCCGTCGCGCGTATTGCATTGGTTGATGGCGCCGCTGCTGTTGGCCATGCTGTTGATCGGCGTCGGAATGATCAGTACGCTTTCGTCCATGCGGCCGTTGCTAGTCGAGATCCATAAACCGCTGGGTCTGCTCTTGCTGGTGCTGGTGGTGCTGCGCCTGTTGCTGCGTTTAATCGGCAAGGCGCCGGCGTTGCCATCCTCGATGCCGGCTTGGCAGCGTCATGCGGCAAGTCTCTCTCACTGGCTGCTGTATGGCGCCATGCTGGCGATGCCGTTGCTGGGCTGGGCGATGCTATCGGCCGGCGGCTATCCTTTGCCGGGCTTTTCGGGCATGCACCTGCCGCCCCTGGTTTCGCAAAACGTCACGCTTTATGCGAATCTGCGGTTGGCGCACGGTACCGTCGGCAAAGTATTTTTTGCGCTGATCGTCATGCATATCGCCGCCGGTTTGCTGCATGCGCTGGTGTTGAAGGATGGCGTGTTCGCCAGTATTGCGTTGCGTTTTAGATCTGCCGGCAGGTAAGCAGGTGTATCGTTTGTGGCGGTGGAATGTACTTTAAGAACGTAAAAAACGAAATGGAATCTCTATGATTCCATTTTTTTTGGTACTTCAGACATTGTGCGGGTATTTTTAAACGCTTTAAGTTTTACCTGTCGAAGGATCGCCTCACCGCTCACCCCCGCGCTTTACCCCAATCCCGCGCCATCTTCCGGGCCACTGCCAGAAACTGGCGCACCATCGGCGACGGGTCGTGGCGTCGCCACGCAAGGCTGATCGGCGCGGTGGGCGCATCCCCCGCAATCGGCAGATAGACCACTTCTTCCGTCCTGATCTGGCTGGTTGAGCGCGGCACGATCGATACGCCGAAGCCGGCGCCGACCATCGGCACGATCGATGTAATTTGCGGCGCCTCCTGCCCAAGTATCGGAATGAAACCAGCACGCTGGCAGGCGCTCGTGACCGCGTCGTAGAGACCAGCGCCGACGATGCGCGGGAACAGGATGAAGGTCTCGGCGGCCAGTGCCGACAGCGATACCGACGCGCCGGATTGCGCCAGCGGATGGCTATGCGGCAGCACCACGAGCATATCCTCCGTGACCAGCAATTCAACCTCCAGTGCGTCGGTGTTGACGATCGGTGGCCGGATGAAGGCCGCGTCGACCCGGCCTTCAAGCAGGCCATCGACCAGCGATGGGGTATTGCTTTGCTCCGGCGACAGCACGACCTCGGGATGGCGGCTGCGGTATTGACGAATGATCGCCGGCACCAGCGGCTGAAAGTACGTGGCGCCCGCGAAGCCCACGCGCAGGTGGCCGATTTCGCCACGGGACAGGCGCTGCACGTCGGCGCACGTGCGCTCGACTTGGGCCAGGATCTGACGCGCATTGTCGAGCAACAGCAGGCCCGCCTCAGTCAGTTCGACGCCCCGCGATAAACGGCGAAATAATTGTGCCCCGATCTCGCGCTCCAGCCGCTGAATCTGCAGGCTCAATGGCGGTTGCCCGATACCGAGCCGCTCCGCCGCCCGGGTGAAATGCCGTTCCTCGGCCACCACAACGAAATAATGTAGATGTCGAAGCTCCATGCGAGCTCTCCTGTTATTCACTGAAAGATATCGAAATCACCACTCTCGATATATTGTACTTCGACCAGTGCCGCCAGATACTTGCTCCCAGCTTCTCTCGATTCCACTCCACCCGACAAAAGGTAAATATCATGGCGAAGATTACAGTAGCAGAACAACTTGCAAAAACTTTGGAACAGGCCGGTGTCAAGCGCATCTGGGGCGTCACCGGCGACAGCCTCAATGGACTGAGCGATGCGCTGCGCCGCATGGATAGCATTGAATGGCTGCATGTGCGCCACGAGGAAGTCGCGGCATTCGCGGCCGGCGCTGACGCCGCAGTCACCGGCGAACTCGCGGTCTGCGCGGGCAGCTGTGGGCCGGGTAACCTCCACCTGATCAACGGCCTGTTCGATGCGCATCGCAACCACGTGCCGATGTTAGCCATCGCAGCGCATATCCCCTCGTCGGAAATCGGCCTGAATTATTTCCAGGAAACCCATCCTCAGGAACTGTTCAAGGAATGCAGCCACTTCGTCGAGCTGGTCACCAACCCGGCGCAGATGCCGCAGGTCTTGCACCGCGCAATGCGCACGGCGATCCTCAAACGCGGTGTGGCCGTGATCGTGATTCCCGGCGATGTCGCGCTGCAAGAGGCGACGGTTGCAAACGCGCACTGGGCGCCGCCAATGGCGGCCCGGGTGCTGCCCGATGACGCAGGACTGGACAGCCTCGCCAGTCTGCTCGACAGCAACGACGCGGTAACACTGCTGTGCGGCAGCGGCTGCGCGGACGCCCACTCACAGGTGGTCGCACTGGCCGATAAACTGGGCGCACCCGTGGTGCACGCGCTGCGCGGCAAGGAATACGTGGAATGGGATAACCCGTTCGATGTCGGAATGACCGGCTTCATCGGCTTCAGTTCGGGCTATCAGGCGATGCTCAATTGCGATGTGCTGGTGATGCTCGGCACCGATTTTCCGTACCGGAATTTCTACCCGACCCAAGCGAAGATCGTGCAGATCGACATCAATCCCGAGGCGCTCGGCCGGCGCGCGGAACTCGATCTCGGCATCGTCGGCGGCGTGGCCGAGACGCTCGACGCCTTGCTGCCAAAACTGAGGCGGAAGACGTCACGGGGTTTCCTCGAAGCTTCGCTGAAGCACTACAAGAATGCGCGCCAGGGGCTGGACGATCTCGCCGTGCCGTCAGCGCCGGGGCGGCCGATTCATCCGCAGTATCTGACCAAGCTCGTCAGCGAACTGGCCACCGAAGATGCAATCTTCACCGCCGACGTCGGCACGCCCACGGTCTGGGCCGCACGCTATCTGGAAATGAACGGCAAGCGCCGCCTGCTCGGATCGTTCAACCATGGATCGATGGCCAATGCGATGCCGCAAGCACTCGGCGCACAGGCTGCGTTTCCGGGACGCCAGGTTATCTCGCTGTCCGGCGACGGCGGCTTCTCCATGTTGATGGGCGATTTCATTTCGCTGGTGCAGCTCGGCCTGCCGGTGAAAGTCATTGTCTACGACAACGCATCGCTAGGCTTTGTCGCGATGGAAATGAAGGCGAGCGGTTATCTGGACACCTCCACCGACCTGCGCAATCCGAACTTCGCCGCGATGGCCAATGCGATGGGCGTGCTTGGTTTGCGGGTCGAACAATCCGAGGATGTGGAGCCGGCATTGCGCAAGGCGTTCGCCCACGATGGACCGGTATTGATCGACGTCGTGACCGCCAAGCAGGAGCTGGTGATGCCACCGGCGATCAAGCTCGAACAGGCCAAGGGCTTGAGCCTGTACATGCTCAAGGCCATCATCAACGGCCGTGGCGACGAGGTGATCGAGCTGGCGAAAACCAACCTGCGGCGTTAAGAGAGGGGGATTACAGCCATGTCACAGTTCGCAATGACGAAGCGGCTGATATTCGCGGTGCGTTGTGCAACCTCTGCCGCATTCGCCTATCTGCTGGCAACGGGGATCGGCCTGCCCTATCCGGTATGGGCTTCGATGTCCAGCCTGATCGTCTCCCAGGAGAACTTCGACGAGACCCGCCATTCGGTCGTCGGGCGGGTCATCGGCACGATCACCGGCGCCGTGGTCGCCATCCTGGTGAGTACGGCGGCGCACCATCTCGGCGTCGGGACCGCACTGCAGATCGCCGTAGCGGTTGGCCTGTGCGCACTGATCGCGAGCGGGCACCCTTCCATTCGCGTCTGTCTGTGGACTTGCCCGGTGGTGCTGTTGACTGCCGCGTCGGGATCGGTCGAGCACGCTGGATTGATGCGCGGCAGCGAAGTGATCCTGGGCGCACTCGCCGGCGGTCTGATCCATTGGCTCATCTTTTGGGTGACGGAGCGACACAATCGATATTCGTCAACGACGGCGTAGCGTAGCTCGTAGCTCGTAACTTGTAATTCGCAGCTTGTAGCTCGGCCGCCTTCAACGCACTGCACACCAACTTCAACATTTTCCCGTTTTCGGGGTTTCTAAAGGATACACATCATGATTTCGTCTTTATTATCTCAAGCATCAAGCAAGCTTTCCGCCGTTCCCACCGCTGCGAACCTGCATGGCGTAGCGCTGCTGCATGATCCGCATGCCAATAAATCGACCGCATTCACGCCCGGCGAGCGCGCACAGTTGGGGCTGATTGGCCTGCTGCCGGAACAGGTCGAAACTGAGCAGGCGCAGATTCAGCGCGCGCTCCAACAGATAGCCTTAAAGACCACCGATCTTGGGCGCTACATCTATCTGACATCGCTGCTCGATACCAACGAAACGTTGTATTACCAGCTATTGATGTCGGACCCGGCGCGCTTTATCCCGCTGGTCTATACGCCGACGGTTGGTGAGGCCTGCGAGAAATTCGACCAGATCTTGCGCCGCCCGCGCGGCCTGTATTTGCCGATCAGCCGCAAAGGACACCTCAAGGAAATTCTGCGCAACTGGCCGGAATCGGATGCGCGCTTCATCGTCGTCACTGACGGCGAACGCATTCTGGGCTTGGGGGATCTCGGCGTGAACGGCATGGGCATCCCGATCGGCAAGCTGTCGCTGTACACCGCCTGCGCCGGCGTGCCGCCGCAACTCACGCTGCCGATCACCCTGGACGTGGGAACCAACAACGAAAGCCTGCTGGCAGATGATCTCTATCTGGGTCTGCGTCAGCGCCGGGTCACCGGTGCGCAGTACGATGAATTCATCGAAGAATTCGTCACCGCGGTTCAGGAAGTATTTCCGCGCGCCTGCATCCAGTTCGAGGACTTTGCCTTCACCCATGCGGCGCCGATCCTGACGCGTTATCGCGACCGCGTGTGCTGCTTCAACGACGACATCCAGGGTACTGCAGGGGTCGCGCTGGCTGGTATTCTGGCTGCGCTGCGCGTGACCGGCGGTTCACTTGCGGACCAGCGCTTCCTCTTCCTCGGCGGCGGCACTGCAGGCGCCGGAATTGCCGGCCTGCTGACCAAGGCTATGATGCAAGCCGGGGTGGCGGAGCAGGACGCCCTTGGCGCAAATTGGCTCTACGACAAGAACGGATTGATCCATGCCGGACGCACCGATCTGGTTGATTTCCAAAAGCCATTTGCGCATGAGCATGCGCCCATCGACGACTTCGCGACCGCGATCGAAACACTGCGTCCGACGGCCATCATCGGTGTAAGTACGGTCGGCAAAGCGTTTACGCAACCCGTGATCGAGGCGATGGCGCGCATTAACGAACGCCCGATCATTTTCCCGTATTCCAATCCGACCTCACATTCGGAATGCACGGCCGAAGAAGCTTACATCTGGTCCGAAGGACGCGCTGTGTTCGCCAGCGGCAGCCCATTCCCGCCGGTACAGTACAAGGGCCGCACCTTCGTTCCAGGGCAGGGCAACAACGTCTACATCTTTCCCGCGCTCGGCATGGCCATTTATGCGACAGAGGCCAAACGCGTCACGGACGAGATGATCATTACCGCCGCCCACGCACTCGCCGCACAGGTCACCCCATCCGATCTGGAGACTGGACTGATCTATCCACCGCAATCGAGCATTTTCGAAACCTCGTTGGCAGTAGCGCGCGAAGTTGCCGAGTTTATTTTTGACCAAGGGCTTGCGGGCGTACCTCGCCCGGATGATCTTGACGCCTACATGGAAGCGAAGGTTTACCGGCCCGCTTATTAGGAGGGTAAAGTTGCGCCAGGCCTTGCGCACCTGGCGCAACTTCACCGATAGGGATAAAACGTGTCCACTTTGTATCGCCACAAACCCGTCACACCATCGCGCCGTGCCATAGCGCGTTTTTCCCTGTCTGAAACGGCGCAATACGCCAAGCTCACGCTGGGTCTCTGGATCGGCTTTGCCATCCCTTCGTATCTCGGCTATCCGGATGCCGCGGTCTCGCTCGCAAGCTCGGCCATGCTGACACTGGCGCTCGGCAGTTCGATTTCCGCTGCACGCAGCTATTTCCACCAACGCGTGGCGTCGAACGTCGTGGCCATGCCATTGGGCACCTTGGTAATCTGGTTGACTGCGCCCCATCTGTGGCTCGGCGCATTCCTGTTGCCGCTGGTGATTTTCGCCATCGTCGGCATCAAGCCGTCGTTGTTCAAGATGACCAGCATCACTGTGCCAATGACGCTCGTGCTCTATACCGGCGAGCACATCGGGCTGCTCGAACAGCGCCTCATCGGTGTCGTGCTGGGCATGTTTCTCGGCTACATTATCCAACTGGTGGCCTTTCCGCCGGATCACGGCTACTGGGCCAACACCCTCGTCAACGACGGCAACCAGCAAGCCACCGAGGCCATGTCGTTGCTGGCGACCGGGACATTTGGCCAGCAGAAAATCAAGCCGCTGACCGCAAAATTGCGAGCGTCGAGCGCCAATCTAAAGCAGGCGCATACCCTGTTGAAGGAGGATCTTGAACAGGCCTGGGTGTCGCTGCACCTCAAGCGGAACCGGGATCGCCTGCCGCTGTTCGGGTGTTATCACGAAGTCTTTGATTCCCTGGCCAATTTTCTGGAAACCATGGATCGCTTTCATGACCAGTTCACCGCGCTCGATGCACAATGGCGGGCGGCCTTTCTGGCGGGGCTGAGCAAGCTTGTTTCAGCGCACCAGGAACTGGCCAAAGCCGCAGACCTGCGAGTGGAGCGCCCAGCTCTGGAAAAGGCGCCGCTGGAGATGGAACAATTGCGGCAGCTCATCGAAGCCTTGCCGGCCTCCAGCGTATTCACCAGCGTCTATCTTGGGCATCTGACGGGATACGGCATCCTGCTTTGCCGGCTTAGCGAGCTGCATTGCGAATGATGAATTTTGACGACCCGCATCTGATCGCATTCGCTGCGCGATTTAAGTCAGCTGAAAACGCGGACGCGCCACGGTTTCGTCCGGCATAGCCTGCCCGTTGAGTTCAAGTATCGAACGTTCTATCGTGCGTGCGAGCGCATCCAGCGCGAGATTATTCGGCTCGGTGCCGAACGGTTCGGAAATTTCACTCGCGATCGCCTCCAACGCAATCAGGGTATAGGCAACAAAGACCGAAATCAGCGGCGTAATGATGCCAATCGTGTCGACCAGGCCGAAGGGCAGCAAAAGGCAGTAGGCATACACCGTCCTGTGCAATAACACGCCGTAGACAAATGGAATCGGCGTATTGGTGATCCGTTCGCAGGTGGCAACCACGGCTGACAATTCATTGAGCTGCTGGTTGCACAGCCACAAGGTGTGATCGGAAATCGCGTCCTGCCGTTGCAAATCTCCCAAAGTCTCGTGCAAATTATTGATCAACGCCACCGGCTTGTAATGCTTGCTTTGGATCTCGGCCAGCTCTTCAGGCCGTAGATAGCGCGCCAGATCGGCGTTCGAATCGGTCTTGCGCAGTTGATGCTTTAAGGCGTAAATCACAGCGATCATGCGCCCGACAAACACCTTGCGCTGAAAGCCGGCGTTGACGTCGCCGTCGTTTTGCGGCAGGTAGCACATCACTTGGCTGGTCAGCGAGCGCGCTGCCACCAACAGGTGGCCCCAGGCATTGCGCGCCTCCAGATAACGGTCGTAACTGGCGTTATTTCTAAACGCCAGGAAAATGGCAAGACTGACCCCCATTAGCGTGAACGGCGCCGTGTTCAGCAGCATTTTTCCACCAAAAATGTGGCCGCTTGTCGCCAACGCCAATAAGCTGACCATCAACATGAATAGCAGTTGAGGAATAATGGATTGCAATACCGAGCCGTTCCATATGAACAGCATGCGCAACCAATTGACTTTGGGCCTGACGATCATTTCTTTTCCATTACAGACTAGTGATTCTGGAGCACAACTTTGCCTCGGAATACGTGATACTGGAACAAGTTATATCCCACCATCACAGGAAAAACCATGCCGATCCCGATCAGCATGAAAGTCAACGTCGTGTTATCGGAAGCCGCTTCGGCGATCGTCATTTTGCCGGGCACCAGATCGGGGAAAAAGCTGATGGCCAAGCCTGCGAAGGAAGCCAGGAAGAGCAGGACGGCGGCGCGGAACGGGCCACGCACACTGTTGACGCGCACCGCAAACAAGATATAAATGAACGACAAGGCAGCAACGGCCGACAGTATCAGCAAGACAGAAAACACGCCCGGCTGCGCCCAACGGTCATGCCCGATCGAACTAAAGATCATGGTGCCGGCCGACAGCACAGCCGCCGAGCTCACCGTGGTCAGCACTGTGATCACGGTATGGCGGCGCGCCGCCTGTTCTAGCCGGCCGCTGGTTTTCTTGATCAGATAAGTCGCCCCCAACAGGGCATAGCCGGAGATGACGCCGAGCGCCGTGACCGCTGTGAAGACCGTACTGAGCGTTCCCGGCGCGAAGCCGGTAATGATCTTGCCCAACACCACGCCCTGCGACAAGGCGGCCAGCAAGCTACCCACGCCGAAGGCCACATCCCAGATGCGTTGCTTGCCGGCGGCATGCCGGAATTCGATGGAAACGCCACGCAGGATCAAGCTGGCAATCAGCAGCATGATGGGGACATACAATGCTTGCAGCAATTGGGCATAGGCCGCCGGAAAAGCGCCGAACAGCGCACCGCCGACCACCACCAGCCAGGTTTCATTGGCATCCCACACATGTCCGATGGATTGGAAAATTGCATCGCGATCGGATTTGTGTTTGGTAAACAAACTCAGGATGCCGACCCCGAGATCGAAGCCGTCGGTCACGACGTAAAACACAAGCATCAGGCCGATAAGACCGAACCATGCCGTTGGGAGCATGCCGGGAGAAGTGATGTTCATATGGGAACCTTTATAAAAATGGTTCATCGGATTTTTGTGTAGGTACTTTAAATCCTTTAAGTTTTACCTGTGGTGGTGATCCTTCGATACGGGCTTTGCCCTACTCAGGACGAACGGCTTTCTTTAAAATTCTCACAAAAAACTCGCTCGACTCGCGGCAGGCGAACGGTTTTTCCTTAAATCTTCACAAAAACCCGTTCGTCCTGAGTAGGGCAAAGCCCGTATCGAAGGATCACCTCCGAGGCAAAATTCAAAGAATACCCACAGAAAACTCGGATGAGCCTAAAAAATAGCTGGACTTAATGGTTGGCGTGGCTGGCGTGCGGCGACGCCACAACGAAGCGCGGCGGTTCCTGCGGCGGCAAGAGCGTCAGGTCCGGCCCCTGCTTGAGCCACTTTCTGGCGAACACAAAAAACGAGATGAACAGCACAACATAAAACAAGGCGAACATCACGATGCTACCGCCCACCGACTGCACCGGAATGTTTGACACCGCATCCTTGGTGCGCAAAATACCGTACACAACCCATGGCTGGCGGCCCACCTCGCGCACCATCCAGCCGCATTCGACCGCGAGATACGGCAGGGGAATCGTCAGCACCCAGGCCAGCAGTAATTTCCGATTGGCCAGCAGCTCGTTCAATCTACCGCCAGTTTTGCGCCAGACCACGGCAGTCCAGAACGACAGCAGTACAAACCACATGCCGACGCCGGCCATGACGCGAAATGCGTAGTACAACAGCGGTACCATCGGCGGCTGGTCTGCGCGCGGGATATCGGCCAATCCGGTCACCTTGCCGGTCGGGTTATGCGTGGCGAGCAGACTGAGCATGCCGGGCACCTCGAGCGACCAGTCGTTGTCCTGCTTGTTCTGATCAGGCCAAGCGAGCAAGGACCAAGGCGCAGCGCTGCCGGCCGGATTGGTATGCCAGTCGCCTTCAATGGCCGCGCCCTTGGCGGGCTGGGTCTTGAATACATCGACGCCACTGGAGTCGCCCAACCATACCTGCAACGGTGCGACGACCACCAGCAGCATGAGCGCGAGCTTGAACGAGCGCATGAAAAATGCCGCATTGCGACGCTTATACAAGTTGTAAGCAGAGATGCCTGCAATCACGAACAAGCCGGTCTCGACCGCGGCCACCCACATGTGGCCGACCGCCCACGCCATGTCCGGATTGAAAATTGCGGCAATGTAATCGGTGACCACGACTTTACCGGCGACCACGCGCACGCCGGCCGGCGTCTGCAGCCAGGAATTGGCCACCATGATCCAGAACGAAGAAAGGGTCGAGCCGAACGCCACCATAGCGGTGGCGAACAGGTGCACCCCTTTCGGAACCCGTCCCCAGCCGAACATCATCACGCCGATGAAACCGGCTTCCAGCATGAAGGCCATGGCGCCCTCGAAGCCCAGGATATTGCCGACAAACTGGCCGGTCTCATTCGAAAACTGCGCCCAGTTGGTGCCGAACTGAAACTCCATCGGAATTCCGCTGACCACGCCAACGGCAAAATTGAGGATCAATAACTTGCCCCAGAAACGCGCATGGCGGTAGTACATCGGATCGCTGGTGCGCACCCAAAGCGCTTCAACGATCAGCAGGAACAGCGATAGGCTGATCGTTAATATGGGCCACAAAATATGGAAGATGGCCGTCATCGCGAACTGAAATCGCGAAAGATCTACAACATCAAAACCGAACATTTCTAACTCCCTGTTAACTTAATGGCGCCGACTTTTGCAGCAGGACCGGGATCGACTTGAACGTTGGCGTACGCGAGCCGTGCCCAACGCTGTCGAGCGGCACCAGCGGATTGGTTTCCGGGTAATAAGCACCCAGGCAACCGCGCGGAATGTCATACGCGACCAGCAAGAAACGGTCGGCGCGGCGCGCCACGCCGTCGTCCCAGACGCTAACCAGATCGACCCACTCGCCGGCGGCGAAACCCAGCATGGCCAGATCGTCCTTATTGATAAAGACCACACGGCGTTGTCCGAACACACCGCGATAGCGGTCGTCCATGGCATAAATGGTAGTGTTGTACTGATCGTGGGAACGGGTGGTCATCAGCACCATCAGTTGCTCGCCATATTTGGCGCGGGCGCGGTGGATCGGGGTGTCGAGTTCGACCGCGGCGACCAGAAACTGGGCCTTGCTGCTGGCGGTTTTCCAGACCCGCTCGCGCGAGGCGATTTCAAGATGAAATCCGCCCGGTTGAGCGACCCGTGCATTGAAATCGTAAAAGTCATCGAATACTTTTTCGATGGCATCGCGGAGCGATGCATAATCGTTCGCGTAGCCGAGCCAATCGATCTTGGCGCCACCTTTTGCGCCACCCTTCGCCCCCAGCGTGGCGTGCGCCATCTGCGCCACGATCGCTGTTTCCGACAATAGATTGGGCGAAGCCGGCTGGTTAATGCCGTATGAAATGTGGACCATGGACATCGAATCCTCGACGGTGACGCCTTGCGCAATCCCTCCCTGCACGTCGATCTCGGTACGTCCCAGGGTCGGCAGGATCAGTGCGTCCTGTCCATGCACCAGGTGGCTGCGATTGAGCTTGGTCGTGATGTGCACGGTCAGATCGCAGGAACGCAAGGCATCCCAAGTGCGCGGCGTGTCCGGCGTTGCCATCGAAAAATTACCGCCCAGAGCGACAAATACTTTCACTTTCCCTGCCAGCATGGCCTCGATGGTGCCCACTGCATCGTAACCGTGATGACGCGGCGGCTCGAAATCGAACACCTGCTGCAACCGGTCCAGGAAAGCCTCGGTCGGCTGTTCCTCGATACCCATGGTGCGGTCGCCCTGCACATTGGAATGGCCGCGAACCGGGCACAGACCGGCGCCGCGGCGGCCAATGTTGCCGCGCATCATCATCAGGTTCGACAGCATCTGTATCGACGCCACCGAATTCTTATGCTGGGTCAGGCCCATGCCCCAGGTAGCGATGACGGCCTTGCCGTTCACATACACCTGCGTCAATTGCTCGATCTGCTCGCGGGCCACGCCGGACTCCTGGATCAACAAGTCCCAGCTCTCGCGCCGCAGGTCGTCGGCAAAGGCGTCAAAGCCCGAGGTATGCTGCTCGATAAAACGCACATCGAGCACCCGCTCCGTACTGAGCACAATGGCGTCATCGTCCAGCTCAATGAGGCGTTTGGCCATCCCCTTGAGCAGAGAAAAATCGCCGCTCAGTTTCGGGTGGATGAAGAGCGAACTGATCTTGGTGCTGGAACCGGTCAGCATTTCGAGCGGATGTTGCGGGCTGGTGAAACGCTCCAGGCCACGTTCGCGCAAAGGATTGATCGAGACAATGGTGGCGCCGCGGCGCGCTGCTTCGCGTAATTCGCCCAACATGCGCGGATGATTGGTCGCAGGGTTTTGGCCGAAGATCAGAAAGGTATCGGCATGCTCGAAGTCGTCGAGCGTGACGGTGCCTTTGCCGATACCGACCGTCTGCGGCAAGCCGCGGCTGGTTGCCTCATGGCAGAGATTGGAGCAGTCGGGGAAATTGTTGGTGCCGTAGACGCGCACGAACAACTGGTACAGAAACGCCGCTTCATTGCTGGCGCGGCCTGAGGTATAAAATGCCGCTTCGTTTGGGTCCGACAGCTGGTTCAAATGACGCGCCATCAGCGCAAAGGCGTCGTCCCATGCGATAGTGCGGTACTTGTCGGTGCTGGCGTCGTAGACCATCGGATCGGTCAGACGGCCATGTTGTTCGAGCTCGTAGTCGGATTGTTCCATCAGCTCGGTCACGGTATGCTGCTCGAAAAAATGCGGCCGGGCGCGCTTGCTGGTGGACTCGGCGGCTACGGCCTTCACGCCGTTTTCGCAAAACTCGAAGGTCGACGCGTGCTGCCGGTCAGGCCAGGCGCAGCCGGGACAGTCGAATCCATTCGGCTGATTCTGCTCGAATAAGGTGCGGTAATTACCCGCGCTCACTTTTTCTTTAAACAGATTGAGTGCTACGTATTTGAGGGCTCCCCAGCCGGCTGCGGCATGGGTGTATGGTTCAATGCGTCCTTCGGATTTTTGCTTGCTCATCATTTGGCTCCTGGCTATGCGGGAAATCGTTAGGCATATAGTAAAGAGGGGGCGCCAGGGCGAGGACGTACAGTCCGGATTGAAAATAAAGAGTACAGATGGGGCTGAATGGTGTTGAGCGGTGTTGAAAAAGAGCACGGCGAAACCAATATCATTGCCAGATGATTTGAAGAAAGGTCGGCGAAGAAAAATCGGCGATTTGAAGATTTACGAAAAACCTGGAAGGGAAATTGATGAGCACGGAACACGAACAAAACGATGCAACGCCGGAGATTGATGAGGCGCTGATGACGCTGCTGTCCTTATTGTGGGAGGCGGCGCAGAGCTCGCCGGGCAAGCCTTGGTCGCTCGCAAAATTAAGGAAACGGGCCGATGTTTCCATGAGTACATTGCTGCGATGCCTGAACGCGCTGGTCAGCGCTGATCTGGTAACGTTAGTCACACGCGATGACGGAACCGGCAGCGCCGAATTGAGCGTAGCGGGACACGATTTATGCACCGCCGTTTTCTCTCAAGCGCCCAATGGCGGGGCGGGAAAGATGCCGTTACCGGGGGACAATCAGTAAACGCCATGCCGGGCAAGTGCATCGCATCGACATGACGCTGGCAATCACAGCTCTAAAATCGTTTCAAAACCACCGTAGATCAGCCGCTTTCCGTCGAAAGGCATCGGATTGGCGCCAGGCTGCATCCGCGGATCGTTCATGATCACCTTCCAGGCTTCGTCCCGCTTCTCGCGAGAAGGCCAAGTAATCCAGGAGAACACCACTGTCTCGTCATCTTTTCGCTGAACGGCCATGGTGAAAGACGTCACTTTTCCTTCAGGGATGTCATCTCCCCAACATTCGACCACCTTCAATGCGCCATATTCCTTGAATACTGTCGCAGCCGACGTGGCGTGTTTTTTGTATGCTTCGCGATTAGCTGTGGGGACGGCGACTATAAATCCATCTATGTAATTCATAACGATCTCCTCTTGCGTTAATAGACAGGGGGAAATGCGAAGCGATTCGATACCGCCTCGCCGCATATCGGCCCCTGTACCTATGACGAACGACAGGTAAAGAAATCGACATCGCTCGCAACATAATAGTTCTGGACGCGGGTATTGCTCTGGTATCGCTCTGGTGCATGTCCCACTGGACACGCTGCTATGCGGGGAATCGCACCTCAACTGCCAGTCCGGCGCCCAACAGGCCGGGGCCAAAACGGATACTGGCGTCGTGGGTGTCGGCGATGCGTTTGACAATGGATAGTCCCAATCCGCTGCCCGGCTTATTTGCATCGGCCAGCCTGAAAAAACGATCGAATACGCGCTCGTGCATGTCGGGGGAAATGCCTGGCCCGGAGTCGGCGACGATCAAGCACACTTCGTCTTGTTCGCGGCGGCAAGATAGCAATACGCGGCCGTGCTGCGGCGTATAACAGAATGCGTTATTGACCAGATTGCTCAGCAAGATCAAAAAAAAGTCTTTTTGGATCAAACACGGCGCAGGCTCAAGCTGCACATCAAGCTGCAGTTGCAGCCGCCCGGCTTGCGTGCGCAAGCCGGGCAATTGCGCGGCGATCAGTTCGGCGATATCCAGCGCTTTCAGATCAGGGTATTTTTCATACTGCGGATCCAGCCTGGCCAATGTCATTAACTGTTCGACCAGCCGGCTGGCGCGGTCGACGCTGGTGCTCAGGCCGTCGATGAATTCGGCCCGTTCGGCATCGCTGCGGGCCCGCTGTATCACTTGCAAATTGGTCTTGATCGCGGCCAGCGGCGTGCGCAGTTCATGCGCTGCATCGGCGGTGAAACGCTGTTCATGTTCCAAGGTCCGGCGCACGCGCTCGAACAGGCGGTTGATGGCCAGTAGCAAGGGGTGTACTTCACTTGGTATGCCTACCATGCTGACATCGCGCAAGTCATTTGGCGTGCGCTGCGCCACTTCGTCAGCGGAACGCCGCAGCACGCGAAAGACGCGGTTGACGGTCCACCAGATCGAGGCCGCCATCAGCGGCATGATCAACAGCGCAAACCAGAAGATTTTGTAAGCGAAACGGCTGCTGATTTCCGTGCGGTGGGTGTTTGGTTCGACCACCTGGATTTGCAGATGCCGTCCGTCATCCCAGGTGGAGTAGATGCGCCAGCGCTGTCCGTTCACGGTGGCCCAGATAAAGCCGTCGACGCGAGCGCCGGTAAACAAGGCCGCGGGTGCATCGCTGTTCTTGTACATCAGTCGATTGGCGTTATCCCAGATCTCGAACTTCAGGTAGGGGTTGTGGCGATTGTCATTGGTCTGGGCCAGTTTGGCCGAGTTTATTGCCATGCGTTCTTGCAACTGATGGTCGGCCAGAGACAGCAGCAGATTGGCGGTTTCCTCCAGCGATTGGTCGAAAAGTTCCTGGCTTTCCCGGTCGGCATTCAGGTAGACGATCAGCGTACTCAGGCCCCAGAGTCCGAGCGTCAATGTCAATATTACGGTCAGCAGAATGCCCCGAAGCGACCAGTTGGCCACGGGCGCCGATGTGGTCGGCGCGCTCATGCGGCGGACCCCGGCTGTTTATCGATGATGTAACCAATTGCATGGGCGGTCTTGATCAACTGCTTGCCAAGCTTCTTGCGTAAATGATGCACATGTACCTGAATCGTATTGCTTTCAATCTCTTCGCCCCAGCTGTACAAGGTTTCCTCCAGTTGTTCGCGGCTGAGTACGCGGCCGCTATGCTCGATTAAGGTCAGCAGGACGCCGAACTCCTTGCCGGTCAGGGTAACTGGCCGGCCCGCCTGGCTGACCTGCCGGGCCGCGACATCGATTTCAATATCGCCATGGCGAATAAGCTCCCGGGTGCGGCCGGCTGCGCGTCGACTGGCCGAACGAATGCGCGCCGCTAACTCATCAAGGTCAAAGGGCTTAATAATAAAATCATCCGCGCCGCCGTCGAGGCCGGCAATCCGGTCCGGAATTTGATCGCGTGCGGTGACAATCATGATCGCCCCGGCATAGCCTGCCGCACGCAGGCGGGACAAAGTCTGCATGCCGTCTTCCTGCGGTAGTCCGAGGTCGAGCAGGATGCTGCTGTATTGGTGCAGCTTGACTGCCGTGTGGGCGCTTTCAGCCGACTGCACCCAGTCCACTGCATAGCCGCACTGATCCAGCCCGATCTGGGTGGCGCGTCCCAGTTGCGGATCATCTTCCACCAATAAAATACGCATGCGGCACCCTGTTCTATTGTCTTGTTCACATGGTGGCAATTATTTCTTAAGAACTTCTTAAGAACTGCCGGTCATCATCGGCGCTATTCAAACTCTCATGAAGCGCGCCATGCATCGATTAACCGGATATTTTAACCTTTGTGGTTTCCATTTAAATAGTGCCGCCTTGCTGCTCGGCGTCATCATCGCAGCTAGTGCGGTTGTACCGGCGCGGGCTGCGCCGGCACAGCTGATTCGCATTAGTAATACGCAAGGGCAGCAGAGCGGCATTCAGACGGCGCTCGCACTCGCAGAGATCGCGCCGGCGGCTCGGCTTGCGCCGGGCAGCCGCAACAACAATGTCAACAACAACGTCAACAACAACAACGAAAACACCAACGACAACGACCAATATCTGTCCGGCACGGTGGTCGCGCCAACTAGCGCAGTGGCCATGGTCAGCAGCGTTGTCGGCGGGGTAGTACAGCAGATCCAGGTAGCCTCCCTGCAACAGGTGCGCGCCGGCAGCGCCGTGGCCACGCTGTTTAGCCAGCAATGGGTGGAAATGCAGCGCGCCTACCTGCAACAGGCAATCCAGGCCCGTCTGGCCGACCAGAAACTGATGCGCGATGAAAGTCTGTTCAAGGATGGCATCATCGCGCGCTCCCGCCTGGAGGAGACCCGCGGCAATGCGATGCAGGCCGATGTGGCCGCCAAGGAGCAATATCAGGCCTTGCGCGCCGCCGGGCTGGGCGATGCCGCGATTCATCGCTTGGTCGATACCCAGGCCTTGTCGCCGTATCTGACGGTGAGCGCCGGCGCCGCCGGGACCGTGCTTGAGCTGCCGATCAATGTCGGCCAGCGGATCGATGCGGGCATGCCTATCGCCAAAGTCGGCAGAGAACAGGCCTTGTGGATCGATTTGCAGGCCTCGCGCGAGCAGGCTGCGCAGATGCACATTGGCGATCTGCTGCAAATCAAGGACTGCAGCAGCGCTCGCGTAATCGCGATATCGCCGCAAATCAACGGCGCCAATCAAAGCACGCTGATCCGCGCGCAGCAAGTCGCCGCGGATGGCTGCCTGAAACTCAATCAATTCGTGCAAGCGCGCCTGATCGGCCATACGGTCGTCGCCGGCAGTGTCGCCGTACCGGCGGCGGCACTGGTGCGCAGCGGTGCGGATTCCTTTGTATTCGTCAAGAATGCGCAAGGCTTCGAGGCGGTGCAGGTTACGGCCGCGGCGGCGGGCGCCGATATGATTTGGATTAAGGGAAAATCCCAGGGAAAATTGGCGGCCGGCAGTCCGGTAGCGATACGCGGTATCGCCGCGTTGAAGGGCGCCTGGATGGGGCTGGGCGATCCTGAAGCATCCGCGGCTGACGTCAAAGCAGCCGCAAAAGGAGCCAATTGATGTTGGCGCGTCTGGTGGCGTTTTCGCTGTCGCAACGTTTGTTGGTGCTGGTGTTGACCGCGTTGATGATTGGCGCCGGCGTGCAGGCGTATAACAATCTGCCGATCGATGCCTTCCCCGATGTATCGAATACTCAGGTGAGTCTGATCATGAAGGCGCCGGGCATGACGCCGGAAGAGGTCGAGGCGCGCATCGTCGCACCGATCGAGCAGGAACTGCTGGGCATTCCGCACCAGGCAGCGCTGCGCTCGCAGTCGAAATACGCGATTGCCAGTATCACACTCGAATTCCAGGACGGCACCGATGTGTTCTGGGCTCGTCAGCAAGTAAGCGAACGGCTCAACAATGTGATCAAAGACCTGCCGCCATCTGTGAGCGGCGGGCTGGCGCCGATCACCACGCCGCTAGGCGAAGTTTTCATGTTTACGATTGAGGGGCCGCTGTCCTTGATGGAAAAGCGCAGCCTGCTGGAGTGGACCATCCGTCCGCAGTTGCGCAATATTGCCGGCGTGGCCGACGTCAATTCGCTTGGCGGCCTGGTGAAGAGTTTTGAAATCGTGCCGGATGTCAACGCACTGGCGGCACGCCGGATCTCGCTGGCCCAATTGCAGGCGGCGCTGGAAACGAATAATAGTAGCGATGGTGCTGGTCGCCTCAGCGCAGGCGAGGAGTCGCTGCTGATCCGCAGCGACGGCAATATCCATACGCTGGACGATGTGCGCGCCATCGCTATCCAGAGCCGCGACGGGGTGGCAGTCAAAGTGGGGGAAGTGGCTGATGTGCGCATCGGACAACTCACGCGCTACGGCACGGTTACCCAGAATGGCAAGGGCGAGGCGGTCGAGGGACTGGTGCTGGCGATGCGCGGCGCCAATGCCCAGAAAGTGGTGAATCAGGTGCGCAGCCGGTTGCAGGAGCTGGGAAAAACGCTGCCGAAGGGTACCACCATCAGCCCCTTTTATGACCGTGGAAATCTGGTCGAGCGCGCGGTCTCGACCGTCACCGACGCATTAGGCGAAGCGACCCTCCTGGTGGTGATCCTGCTGTACCTATTTCTGGGCAACCTGCGTTCGGCGCTGGTGGTCGCCAGCATCCTGCCGCTGGCGGCGCTCGGCACCTTCTTGTTGATGCAGGGTTTCGGCTTGAGCGCGAACCTGATGTCGCTGGGGGGCTTGGCGATCGCAATCGGCATGCTGGTGGACGCGGCGGTGGTGGTGGTGGAAAACATCGAGGCGCATAGCGGCGCCGGAGGGCCTGCGCTACCGCGCCTGCACGTGATCTATCGCGCGGTGCGCGAGGTGGCGGTTCCCGTGAGCGCCGGGATGCTGGTGATCATGATCGTGTTTCTGCCGCTGTTGACGTTGCAGGGACTGGAAGGCAAATTGTTCGCGCCGGTGGCCCTGACGATTATCTTTGCCTTGGCCTCTTCGTTGCTGATGTCGCTGACGGTCATTCCTGTTCTGTCGTCACTGCTGCTCAAAGACGGCCATGCTGCTACGCCGATGCTGGTGCGCAAGCTGGAAGCGGCTTACGCCTGGACGCTGGCCAAGTCGTTAAACCATGCCCGCGCGATCGGCGCCATTGCGCTGGCGGCGCTACTGCTGGCTGCCGTGCTGTTCCTGTATATCGGCAAGTCCTTCATGCCAACCCTGGACGAAGGCGACATCATCATGCAAATCGAAAAGCTGCCTTCGGTGAATTTGCAGGAGTCGGCCAAGCTGGATATGGCAATTCAGCGGCGCATCCTGGCCGAAGTGCCGGACGTGCGCCGCATCGTGGCGCGGCTGGGTTCCGACGAACTGGGACTCGATCCAATGGGCTTGAACGAGACCGATACGTTCCTGGTGCTCAAGCCGCGCGCGCAGTGGCGCAGCAAGGACAAAGAAGCCTTGCTTAATTCCTTGCGCACTGCTACTGCCGGTTTTCCGGGCATCAATTTCAGTTTTACCCAACCTATTGAAATGCGTACTTCGGAGATGCTGTCCGGTGTGCACGGCGATTTGGCGATCAAGGTATATGGGGCGGACAACCAGGTGCTCGCTGATCTGGCCGACCAGATTGTCAATGTCGTGCAGGGCATTAGCGGCAGCCAGGATGTGCTGACGGTCAAGAACGCCGGGGTGCAGTACATGCAAGTCGATATCGACCGGGAAGCTGCCGGGCGGCTCGGCTTGAGCGTCGACCAGATACAGAATGATTTACGGACACTGATTGAAGGACGCATGACGGGTGTCGTCATCCAAGGCGGCCAGCGCTTGCCGCTGCTGCTGCGCGGCAGCGATCAATTGCAGATGTCGCCCGACTTGTTTAAGCAATTGCGCTTGCCCATAAGCGGCGGCGAGTCCATCCCCGTGAGCCAGGTGGCCAGTTTGCGCACCGTCGATGGCCCGGTCATCGTGGCGCGTGAAAATTCGTCGCGGCTGGCCGTGGTGAGCGCCAATGTACGCGGGCGCGATCTGGTGGGCTTCGTCGATGAGGCCAAGAGCAGGGTGGCGCAGAAAATCAAATTGCCGCCAGGCTATCGGCTGGCTTGGGGCGGGCAGTTCGAGAATCAGCAACGCACTGCCGCCCGTTTGGCGGTGGTGGTCCCGATCGCGCTGGCTTTGATCTTCCTGCTGCTATTCAGTACCTTGCGCAGCATTCGCCAGGCATTGCTGGTATTCGTCAACATCCCCTTTGCCTTGATCGGCGGCGTGATTGCGCTGGCGATCACCGGCCAATACTTATCGGTACCGGCTTCGGTGGGCTTTATTGCCTTGATGGGTATCGCCGTACTCAATGGTCTGGTGATGATTACCTATTTCAACCAGTTGGTTGCGCGCGGCACGGCGTTAAGCGAGGTGGTGATGGAAGGCGCTTTGCGCCGCTTCAGGCCGGTCATGATGACCGCCTGCATTACCGGCCTGGGCCTGGTGCCCGTACTGCTGGCCAGCGGCCCTGGTTCGGAAATTCAGAAACCGCTGGCCATTGTTGTCGTTGGCGGCCTGCTCAGTGCGACTTTGCTGACACTGATTTTATTGCCCATTTTGTTCCGGCGTTTTGGCGTGCCGGGGCGTTCATAACGTTTCTAATTCAACGTTTCTAATTCAAGTAAGTAGATCGATCAAAATGACTATTGAAAAAAAATACGATGCCATGCTGACGCTGGCCATCCCCATCGCACTGGAAGAAGACGTACTCGATTTCCTGCTGCAGTATCCGCAGTGGGCCGCAGGCTTCTCGATTTTCGATGCCCAAGGCGTCGGCCAGGGCGCATCGCTGCGCTCGACAATTGAAAAGGTACAGGGACGCAGCAAGCGCAAACTGGTGATCATCGTCGGGTTCGATGCCCAGTTGCGGCTTCTATTGCAAGCCTTATCCAAAGAAATTCAAAATCCCGATGTCGCCTATTGGATTAGCCCGGTGTCGGCCTTCGGGAGGCTGGCATGAAATATTCATCCGCACTGATGGCCCTGAGTGTGATGTGCATCCATTTTGCGGCCAGCGCTGCTGGAATAACGGCGCTCTCGCCGACGCCGGCCATCGACGCCCTCTCTGTCTTGCCGCCGGATCAAGTGGTGCAACATACTTTGGAAAACATGCCGCAATTACGCTATAGCACCATCAATATTGATCTAGCAAAAACAGATAAGGCAAAACTTGCGGCAGGGCCTTATGAATGGACCGTGCACGCCGCCAATAACCAGCGCTCGGTTTCAGCGACAGGAGCCCAATATCAGGAGCAGGAAGTATCGGTGGAGCGCCCGTTGCGCTGGTTTGGCAAAGCCGGCAAGGATATTGCCATCGGTGACAAAGGCATTTCCATCGCCGAGCTGGCACATGCCGAAGCGTGGCATGAAGCCGGACGCAGCTTGATGAAGGACTGGTTTGATGCGCTAAGGGAACAGGCGACAAGCGCGCTTTTGGGTGAACAGCTAGAGGTAACGCAACAAATACGCTTGATCGCCGACAAGCGTGTCAAAGCGGGCGATGGCGCGGCGCTGGAATTAATGCAGGCCGATACGGAAAGCCGCCGTGTTGCAGCCTTGTTGCAGCAAGCGCAGCAACGGCAGGCGCAAGCCTTGCAATTGCTGGCATTCAATTATCCCGGCCTGCCGCGGCCAGATGCGAAACACCTTCCTGCGCCGCAGATGGTGAAGGAGCCTGCCGCATACTGGCTCGATCATATCTTGCACGACAATCATGAGCTGGGACTGGCGCAGGCACAGGCGGATTTTTCTGCGCTGCAGGCGAGCCGGGCTGCCAGCGAAAGGATGCCGGACCCGACCGTCGGCTTACGAAGCAGTCGCGAATACGGCGGACAGGAACGGGTGATTGGCGTCAGTATTTCTTTTCCGATACCGGGCGCTGCGCGTGCGGCCGATAGCGGCGGCGCCGCTCTGAAGGCGGAGATGGCCATGGAAACGCTGGATCAAACCCGTATTCAGGTGCAAGCGACCGCGCAACGCACTGTGCTCGACAGCACGCGCAGTTATGAGATCTGGTCAACCATGCAGCAAGTTCAACAGCAAACGCAACAACAAGCCACCATGATGATGGCTGCCTATCAGTCCGGGGAAAGTAATCTGACTGACGCCTTGAACAGCCGGCGCCAGGCGCTCGACGCCGCGCTGGCGGCGCAATCCGCGCAGATTGATGCGCTTGCCGCATTTGCACGATTGCAACTTGATGCCGATTTTATTTGGGGCGCTGTCGAGTAAGCGCGTTGCATTCTAGTACTCCGAGTATTTGCGCGGGTCGCCACGCACCTTATCGGCAGGGTACTTGGCTCGATTAATTGCCATTTTTTCGTCAACGGCTGCAACGAGGTTGATATCCAACTTATCTGCGAGGCGAACTAAAAACACTAAAACATCGGCCATTTCGTACCGGACCTGTTCAAACTTCGTCTCAGTGAGTTCATCTTTGTCACCCGTTTGCAGCCATTGGAAGTGTTCGAGAAGCTCGGCAGCTTCAACACAGAGTGCCGTAGACAGATTCTTTGGTGTATGAAATTGATCCCAGTCCCGCTCATCAACAAAGATTCGAATGGTTTCGCGAAGCTTGAAAAAATCACTGCCTTTCGGATATTTAGCCATGGTAATGCTCCTCTTTAAATTTCTCGATATCTGCCAAGCAGCCTGAGAGATGAATTATTCGGTGGCAATTTGACCATAGCACAGCAAAATATTTTAGTGAAACAAGAGCAGCTTGGCATGCGTCACGCTCGCGCTCTTGGGTCAGCAGACCGATCTGGTTGCCGTAGCTTTACGCGGCTTTCAGCAGCGCGACCTCGGCCAAGGCAGAATCGAGCGCGCTCTGCCGTTGCTCAGGCCCCATATTGACGCCTTCCGCACGGACAAAGGTGAGATCGGTGACGCCGAGGAAACCGAAGAAGCTGGTCAGGAACGACTCCTGGTGATCCATGAATGCCATCGGCGAAGAGGCCGAGTAGATGCCGCCGCGCGACGAAGCGATGATCACCTTCTTGTCACCGGCCAAACCTTCCACGCCGGTCGCACTGTACTTGAAGGTTTTGCCGGGAGCCGCCAGACAGTCAATCCAGGCCTTCAGTTGGCTCGGAATGCCGAAGTTGTACATCGGCGCGCCGAGGACGATGATGTCGGCAGCCAGGAATTCGTCGAGGACGACGTTGGTCGTAGCGTATTCGGCCTGCGCCGCCGGCTCCACCCGGGCGCCACCCTGCACGGCCGCATCGACCATCGCGGCCATGTCGCCGTGGAGCGCGCCCACTTCATGCAGCGTCTTGAGCTTGGCAAACAGGAGCGCCGGCGACTGGTGCGGGACCGGGGCCGCTGCCAGATCGCGATAGACCACCGTCAAATCGGGCGAGGTCTCCTGCAGGCGGGCGACAGCGCTGGCCGATAGTTGGCGGCTGACGGACTGCGCGCCGGAAATGCTGGAATCGATGTGTAAAAGTTGCAGAATTGTTCTCCTAATAAGATTGACTGGATGCGAACCAGGTGGTTATATATGCAAATCGCCATACAATCGATACCTGGTAACTATTTGTTCGCTAAGCTAATATACAGCCCAGGAAATTTCGCACAAGGAGGCACTTTTTTGGATGATACGAACACTGCTGTTCGTGTACCGCAGCACGGACAGACAGAATGCCGGGCGTCGCTTGAGACGCTGGCGCGCATCGGCGATAAATGGACGGTGATGGTGGTGGGCGCCTTGGCACACGGGCCGATACGTTATAACCAGATCCGTCGCGTAGTTGAAGGGATTTCACAGCGCATGCTCACGCTGACTTTAAAAGGTCTGGAGCAGGATGGGCTGGTCAGCCGGACGGTGTATCCGACCAAACCGCCGCGCGTGGACTACGAACTAACCGACCTCGGGCGCACGCTGATCGTGCCGCTTCAAGCAATCCATGCCTGGACAGTGGCGCACCAGCCGGCGATGCTGGCGGCGCGGGAAAAATTCGCGGAGAGGGAGCAACAGGCCGCATCGCTACAGGCGAGCGTCACCGCCTCGAAGTAGCCTGGATAGTATCTACCAAGCGCGTCCGCGCTCCCCGTAAGTCAGCCGTCGCCAAACTTAAGCAAAAAGCGGGTGCATCGCCGCTGTCCATCAAGGGGGATTGACTGCGCGGCCGCTGGCCTGATCCATGGTTTTGATCAGATCCGCCAGCGCCTGCTTACTGGACGCCGCATTCGGTGTTTTCGCACGCACGGCATCCAATGCCCGGTCAATGGCCTTGTCCACCAGGTGCCAATCGGATGCGGCACGCGGCTTGAGCCCTGCTTCGGCCGCATCCCAGGACTGCTCAAGGTCTTTAATACGGTTTTTAGCGCCAGCCAGGTCACCTTTATCGGTCAGAGAAGCCACATCCACGGCAATGGATCGGAAAGAAGACAAATCGCCCAGTTTGGATGGCGTGGCCGCTTGGGCCGAGCTGCTCATCATGCTCAGCGAGAGCGATGCAGCGGCGATATAGCCACCACCCAGCATGGCAAGCGTAAAGAGTGCAGCAGTTAACTGGCGGGGGCGGGGACGGGACCGAGTGTCGAGTTTCATTATGTTTTCCTTTCAGAGTGGTTTTACCGTTGTTGCAGAACTTGTTGCAGAACTATTCAGCTATTGCGTCGTGGCTGTTGAGGCTGCCTGGTTTGCATTGCGTTGCGCGAACACCACCAGGATCGTAATAATCGAGAGAAAGAGAATGCTGGTCAGCATTGCACCCAGGCCAAGTCCGCCATATTCAGGTGATTGCGACAGCAAGTCACCCAGCGAAGCCCCCAGCGGGCGCGTCAGAATATAGGCAAGCCAAAAGGTCAGCACCGAATTTGCGCCGAGATAGAACGCCAGCATAGTCAAGGCAATCAGTGCGCCAAAGACGACCACACCCCATTGAAAGCCCAGCCCCAGGGCCTCGGTGGCCAGATCGCCTGCAGCGGTGCCCAATGCAAATGTGCACAGAATGGCCGTCCAATAGAACCACTCCCGGCGGCCGCTATAGATCTGCCGGATGGAAAGCGTTCGCTCGCGCCTATACCAAACCGCAAAGATTGCGGCCAGAGCCACTGCAAAAATAGTCGTGCTGAGATAGAGGCTCACACCCAGACCGTCGGTGAGCGCATCCGTGATTTGCGTACCGACGATACTGACCAGCACCACCGTCAGCCAGTAAATCCATGGCACACAACGCTGTGCCCGTAACTGCTGGAATAAAGCAATCGCCAACAAGATCGCCATGGCACTGCCGGTGACGGCTGCACCCAATCCGGCATTGACAGTAAGATAGTCAGCGCCGGTCTCGCCGACGGTCGTCGACATGATCTTGATGATCCAGAAACTCAGGGTGACTTCCGGCACTTTCTTGAGCCAGTCCGGGGACGATGTTGTTGACGGTATATTCATCGTGATCTCCAAGAAATTGGTTAACGTTTATATGGCCTCAAGTTTGTTTTGCCAAACTTAGATCACACATAGGATTCTGCCGCTGCACTTCTCGGATCGGCGATTTGAAAATGAAAGCCCTGAATAAAAAAGCGCTCGGTGGACTCTTCTTCGTGCTCCTCGTCATGGCGGTGCTGCTATTTGTGCCTGCCTGGAGCTTCGATTTCTGGCAGGCATGGGTATTGCTGGCCGTGTTTGGCGCATCGTCGTTGGCGATCACCCTCTACCTGATGAAAAAAGACCCGCAGCTCTTGGCG